>NZ_LMVP01000137.1 GCF_002287235.1 Methanosarcina spelaei | reverse complement strand
TATAAATATACGATTTTCAAATATATAATATCAATTAGATACAAATTGACCATCAACAAATTTCTTGGCATGAAAATTCCTGATCGGTCTGAAAGCAAGTTTCTATTAGGGCTCCTTAACTTAAAAGATTCGCTTAAAAATAAGAAAGATATTTCAGGCAGATCCTGAAACCGCCCTCATGAGCTGCCTGAAAGATTCTTCTTTGTAAGGAACTGCCCCTTATTGGCACGGCATCTGACATTGTCTTGAAACCGTTACATTCAGGTTTTCGTTCCTGCAGTTGACCCTCGGTCTGACCGCAGGTTTGAACCCTTACAGAGAAATACGGCAACTATTGTTTCTGCTGTCGTGCAACTACTGTCCCTAAAATATGACAGGGTGCAGACAAGTTGCCTGTACGGGTTCACTTACGACTTCTTCTGTAGTGGCTCCGGAAGGAATCGGAGGTTGCAACGTGTTTATAAATCAGTAGATGTCGCAGTTTTTTGAACTTCCCTAAAGTTCATTTTATTTCTTAACGTTAGATTATTTACCCGTTTTTGAATTTTCCTTCTTATTTTTAAGATCCTTTTCCTTTTCGTTTTTAAGACCTATTTCCTTTTTGTTTTTAGGATCCTTTTCCTTTTTGTTTTTAAGATCCTTTTCCTTTTCGTTTTTGAAATCTTTATTTTTTTACTTTTTGAGATCTTTGTGTTTTCAAATTCCAAAGATCTTAAAATTCCCATTTTATCGCTTCCTTACTTTTGACTTAACTTTTTAGAAAAGAAAGCTGGGACTAAAATCTTATATTGTAAGATTAAAATATAAGTATACTTTTTCTAGTAGTCTATATATTACTTTGAACTAAGGCCTTACTACTTTGAACTGAAGCCTTAAAACTTGATAATACTTTATTTTTCTTTACTAAATACAAAGAAAATCTAAAATTTGAAAATAATATATATAAACTCAAATATTAATTAAAAAAGGGCACACAAGATCAAAATTAGGTTTTTAATTATTAGCTTTCCTTATATTACATATTATATATGTTTAAATTACTGAAAAAATAAATGAATGAGTAAATCTTTTCCAATAGGCCTCAAGATTAATCTACTACCTCAAAATTCAATAAAGAGCTCTGAATAAGCTGGCTGGGATTAAGATGGACTGAGGATCAAAATCAGAGTAGGCACATTTTTTCTCTTTATAAATTTAATTCCACATTTTAAGTAAATAAGCCTCACTGATAGCAGTACATGAGCTTGAACTTAAGTATGTCATAAACCTAAGCACAACAGATGCAAGGTAATATTTGTAAACCGTAATCTTCTAACTTCTTATATATACGGAAAAGCATATATGAACCTGAAAAGCCGGTTCGAATCTTTATTAATAAACTTAATATGTAATGTATCCTCTATATAACTTTATAAAATGCTTTACTTCTAATAAAAGCTGAGGAAAGAATAACTTGCTGGACAGTGAAGTAAAAAATCTCAGACACCCTGCCGAAATACCTCTTTTTATTATCTGTCTACTGATTAGTGTTTTTATTTATGTCACATTAATGACAGCTCCGCTTCTGTATCCTGAAGAACTTGGGCCTGAATATATACTGGTAGTTCCTGCAGCAATTGCTTTTCTCTCATTTGTTTCTGGACAGACCTACGGAGGCATGATGGCAAATGCAATCAAGCTTTCAGAAAAGCAGTTTCCTGAACTCTATGGAGTCATAACACGCCTTTCTTCCGAAATGAACTTCAAAGAAGTTCCGGATGCCTTTTTGATCCAGGAAGGCGGGATGATAAATGCATTTGCTACCCGGCTGTATTTCCGAAAAAATTACGTAGTTTTTTACGCAGATATAGTTGAGGTCGCATATAGGGAAGGGGACTTTGATTCGCTTGAGTTTATTGTTGCTCATGAACTGGCTCACATAAAGGCAGGCCATGTAACCCTACTCTACAATCTTGCTATCTTTCCTATTGCTTTTGTGCCTGTCCTCAAGAACTTTTTGTGGACTGCCTTGAGCCGGGCAAGGGAATATACTTCGGATAGAATTGCAATCCGGCTCGTCCCTTCAGGCAAAAAAGGGCTCATAGTTCTTTCAGCAGGCGAACACCTTTACAAGGTTGTTGATTATGAGGAATACCTTGAAACCGCAATAAGTCCTGAAGGCTTCTGGATCTGGTCTACCAATCTGTTTTCAACGCATCCTGTATTGCTCAGAAGAATAAGAGCCATAAACGAAGATAAACCGGGAAGGATTTTTTAAATTATTATTTTTTTAATTTGACTGGAATTTATCTTGAGAGTTTTTCTTGAAAGCTTTGCTAATTCTCAGATTGAGAGGCATATATGACTAATACTGGAGCTGTAAGGCTTAATCTTAGGGTTATGGGAAAATTCAAAAGCTGTCGGCACCCTGCCAAAATTTCAGAGAAAAAATAGTCACTTAATGAAAAAACGAATTAATAAAAATATAAAAGTACAGAAGTAGAAACATGAAAAAAGTACAGAAGTAGAAACATGAAAAAAGTACAGAAGTAGTAACATGAAAAAACACACAAATAAAAATATGAAACGAGTAAGTAGAACTGATAAGTGTATAAATTTGTAAATTTTTCTAAAAATTATAAATAACTTTATGTTATAATCTAACCAATACCTTCAAAATGACATATCTACTTGAGATCGCAATCGTTCTTGTTTTGATCGTACTCAACGGCATATTTTCCATGTCAGAATTTGCCCTTGTGTCTGCCAAAAAAACCCGCCTGAAGCAGCGGGAGAAAGAAGGAGATAAAAGGGCAGCTGTTGCACTTAAGCTTGCGAATGAACCAACTCCGTTTCTCTCTACGATCCAGATAGGAATTACTCTTGTGGGGATCTTTGCAGGTGCGTTAGGTGGAGCTACTATATCAAAAGAATTTGCAGTTTACCTTGGAAAATTTTCTGTTCTTTCTCCGTACAGTAATGCGATCAGCATCACTCTTGTTGTGCTCTTAATCACCTATTTGACATTGATCTTCGGAGAACTTGTTCCGAAAAGGCTTGCACTCAATAATGCGGAGTCAATTGCCTCCAGCATGGCGAAACCTATGTTCTATCTATCTGTTATCGCAAGACCGCTTGTTGTAATTCTCAGTAGTTCTACCGAAGCTGTACTCAGGTTCATGAAAGTTAGGAAAACTACGGAACCTCCGGTAACAGAAGAGGAAATCAAGATTATGTTTGAGGAAGGAACCAGAGCCGGAGTATTTGAGAAAGCAGAATTAAGCATGATAGAAGGCGTGCTTGAAATAGGTGATCGTCGCGTAGATTCCCTGATGACACATCGCACTGATCTAATCGCGCTTGATCTCGAAGACCCGACCGATGAAAATCTTCTAAGGATGATTGAAAGCGGTCGATCCAACTTTCCGGTATACGAAGGAGACCTAAACAACATTGTCGGGATGATCTCCGTAAAAAAAGTTCTTGAGGAATCTGTGAAAAGAGGTACTGTTGATCTCAAAGCACTGGTTACAAAACCTCTTTTTGTACCTGAAAGTGCCTCAGTCCTGAGGCTTCTCGAATTGTTCAAGGGAACCGGAGTGCATATTGCCCTTATAACTGATGAATATGGAATTATTCAGGGTGTAATAACTCTTTATGATATCCTTGAAGCTATTGTAGGTGAGATCCGCTCCCTTGGCGAGCCAGTGGAGACCGAGATTAGTGTACGGGAAGATGGTTCCTGGTTGATCGACGGGAATACACCCATTGAGAAGATTAAAGATGTTCTATCTGTTGATTCCTTTCCAGGGGAGAGCCTGGGGTATTACCGGACCATAGCAGGGCTAATTATCTTTATCCTGCAACGGATTCCAGAAACCGGGGACCACATTATTTTAGGGAAACTGAGGTACGAGGTTGTGGATATGGACGGCAATCGAATAGATAAAGTATTGGTAACACCGGTTCATCCGGCTCCTCAAGGTTGAATGCTGTCTTTTACTGTCCAGAAGATGAGGTTTAGATAACAAAAAGAAATGCTAAATATTCCATAAGTTTAAAAAGAAATTAAGAGAATTTCGACAAATCACGCTTATGTCGAAAAATAAAAGATTTATCACGATTGGATGTCCGAAACTCTCAGTCCTGTTTTTTATCAGGCCTAAATCGAATTCATTGGTCATCGGTTAAGCACTAAATTCCTTCTCTTGAAGATGTTTTTATATGACAATACCTTAACACATGTATCTCTATGTCTCCTCGTCCCCCACCTACTCTTGAAGACTCTCTTCGGGAAATGTTTCCCGAAGAGTGGTTAAGGCAAACTGCCAAAGAAACTGGTCTTATAAAACGTGAGCGCAAAATTGACCCTGTCATCATCTTTTGGGTTTTAACTCTTAGTTTTGGCGTACGCTTGCAGCGTACACTTTCCAGTTTGAAACGAGAATATGAAACTGAGTCCCATAAAACCATAAGCGATAGCAGCTGGTACTATCGTTTTACTCCAGAACTAGTTGAGTTCCTGCATCAGTGCGTAATTCACGGCATAGAAGAACTTGCAAAAGAACCTGGTAGAAAACTTAGCAAGAAGCTCGAAAACTTCCAGGATATTGTCATTCAGGACAGCACAATTGTTCGTCTTCACTCTTCTTTATCAGATAAATTTCCAGCAGCAAGAGCAAGAACAGTAGCTGCTGGAGTAAAAGTCGGAGTTATGGTAAGTGCGGTTGCTAACGGCCCTAAAACCGTTGCTCTGTACTCCGAAAAATCAGCTGAGATAAAAACATTGAAAATCGGTCCCTGGATCAAAGACCGTATTCTCCTTGTTGATCTTGGTTTCTACAAAACTCAGATGTTTGCAAGGGTTGAAGAAAATGGGGGGTATTTCGTTTCAAGAATTAAAAAGAATATGGATCCTGTTGTTGTTTCAATAGAGGAAGGAATGCCTAAAACAAAGTGCAAAGATTTCATAGGGAAACCTATTAGTGAGTGCATTAAGCAACTTTCTGGAAAAGATATTGATGCAGTTGTAAAAATAGCATTCAAAAGAAGAGAATATAAAGGCAAGCAAAAACAGGATGAGATGAATGTACGTCTTGTTGCAGTATATAATGACGAGGATGAAAAGCACCACATTTATATCACAAATATTCAGAAAGAGATTTTGAATGCAAAAGATATTGCAAACTTATATGGAGCAAGATGGGACATAGAA
>NZ_LMVP01000136.1 GCF_002287235.1 Methanosarcina spelaei | reverse complement strand
TTTTTTAACGGTTTTCAAATCTACTTTTTCAAACACAATAGAAGGGAAATCTGCAGTCCATTTTTCTGCTGCTTATAATGCATCTTCTTCACAGAAGAAGTCCTCTCCTACCAGTTTTTTAAGCGACTTTTCTGCTTTTTCAAGTTCATTTTGAAGCTTCTTTCTGAGAGTTATCTCTTTCTTTTCTTTCATTTTATGAGAAAGCAACAAAACCCACTTTTGCTTGACTCCCCCATAATCAACAAAGGTTTGATAAAACGAGTATCTTTCATCGCTTTTCAGTGGCTTCAGGTTTAGATTTGCAGTTAGCAGTTCCTTTGCCTCATTAATTGTTGCAGGAACACGACTGATCCAGAATGACTTTCCTATATTATTGATATTATTGTCAGTGTAAAAGGAACTATCAGCGACATAGTACACTTTGCTTTCAGGACTTAAAGCTGATTTGAGAGACTTTATTGCTTCCAGAATTGTGCTTTTGTCGGAAGCATTCCCTGAATGAGTGTTCATAAAAAGGGGTATTCCATGCTGATTTACAATCAAACTTAGCACAAATTGTTTGAGATCCCATCTTCCGTTTTTGGGAATTCCAAAAGTGATATCAATAGACTCCGTTTCTTCGTCTTGATAATCACCATAAACGCTGACACTTGTAGTGTCAGCGTGTAAACAATGGACAGGAATAGGTAGACGATTCATAATGTGAAGAACAATTTCCGTAAACAGTTTTGTAGGACCATACTTTACGATTCTGTCAAGAGTTTCTCCGATAGCATATTGATTCAGATCTTCTCGTGTTACACCTTCTCCAAAAAGTCTTTCTATAGAAATATTCCTGAAAAAGTCAGGAAAAAGGTATAGACGTTGACCTATGAAACCAAGACCATTGAGTACCATGGCAAGGATGCAGACTGAGTGAGGAATCTTGTGATCCCTTTCCTTTGGGAGTTTCTCATCGATCAGTTTGTCAACTTCAAGTTCTCGGAAAACTCCAGCAATGAGACCAAGGTGACCTAAAAATCTTGTACGTTTTATTGAGGATTCGACTAGTCGACTGTTGTTTTTGTCTGCCATGGAAAATCAAGAAAAAAGATGTGAGAATAATTATATTAACTTATATGTTTACCTGCCGAATCTAGGCTGTATCTATAAGATTTGTTTGGGTTAGAACATCTTCCAGGAAATTATTTACTCACATATCCTACCAGTCACTTTCCCATTCCCATTTGTGTTGATCCATTCGTTTTTCTCATATGGTCTAAATTTGTTCGTTTTAGTCCGTTTTTACTCTCTCGTGGGTTACAATTTATGATAGTTCTCAAATTTATTTAAAATTATTTATATGAAAAATTGATTCTGAAAAAATAATATTCTCGTGAAAAATGTTTTTTTATCAAACAACATTTAAATATTAATTATGAGCTCATACTACACCAAAAAAATTACTTGTAGAATAATAGTTAGTTTCAGATTATAAGAAATTGCTTATTTAATGGAAAAAGGCCCGGCTTTACTCCAGATCTTAAGAATTACAATAAGTAAATTATTTTTTTTATTGTGTAGATGTAGACTTATTTATCTACATCACTAAACCATATCGTGAATTTCGTTCCATGATCTCTTTCAAGCTTTACACAGCTATCTATCTGTTCAACAAGAATAGTTACGAGCTGAAGACCTAGAGAGTCCGCACTAGGAAAGTTAATTTCTTGCGAAATTCCTTTTCCATTGTCCGATACTTCGAGTACATAGTCAAAGCCATTTTTTTCCATACATTCCTCATTCAGACCGGAAACATTATTTTTGACGGCAGAAGTTCCTGTCCTGCGGAGATTTATCCGGATCTCGCCTTTTCCTCCAGCAGTAAAAGCATGTTTAAATGAGTTTGAGACCAGCTCGTTTACAATAATTCCCAGAGGAATTGCAGTATCCATGCCAAGATAAACCTGTTCAAGATTCAGCTTGAAACTGATATCCTTATTTCCCAGATTGTAAGAGTCAAGAAGATCTATAGTCAGTTTTTTTAAGTAAGCTGCAAAATCAAGTGTGTCGATTTTATCCCCTTTATATAGCTCCTCATGAATAAGGGCCATAGAAATTACTCGACTCCGGCTTTCCATAAAAGCCTCGATAACCTCCAGAGTCTTACAAACCTCAAGGTGAGAGAAGGTTTCTGCTTGAAGATCAAGCAAAGACGAAACCACCTGCAGATTATTCTTAATCCTGTGGTGAATTTCTTTTATGCGAATCTTTTCGATTTTTTCCAGAGTCTCCTGGCTCCGCTTTTGCTCGTCTATATCCTGAAGGACAATAATGACACCTTTGATCTTTCCTTCCCTGTCGCGAAAGGGAACAGCGCTTACTCGTACCCATATTTCTCGTCCGTCGCTGGAAGTATAGAGAAAATCCGTTCCGAAAGTGACATTTTCACCTTGAAGTGCTCTCTGGCCAGGCCATTGGGACCGATTGAGTAAGCGGCCGTTAGTTCCCCATGCTCGCCAACGCCAGCTATTCTCAGAGTCCTGTGATGGAATGACATTACCTATGAAACGACGGAACATGCTATTGGTAACCATCAAACGTCCTTGAGGATCGACAAGTCCGGTACCTACTGGCAGTTGCTCAAGAAAAGCAGAAAGCAACTCCTCATTCTGACGCAAGGCATCCTCCATTCTTTGGTACTCGGTGATATCCTGGAGTATTCCTCTAATTTGGACAGGGTTATTTTTCTCATCAAAAATAACATCTGACTGCATATGGATTATACGTTCTTCCCCGTCACCCCGAACAATCCTGCACTCAATACTGTAAGGTTTTCCGTTTATGGCTTCCTTAGTGACACTTTTGACGAGATTTCGATCATCTGGGTGTATGTAATTTAAAAATTCATTGTAAGGTGGTCCTGCTTCTTGTGGATCGCGTTTAAAAATACGATATAGCTCATCAGACCAGTATGCTTTATCAGCCATAATATTCCATTCCCAGTTTCCAACATGAGCCATTTTTTGAGCTTCAGCAAGACCTTTTTCACTCTTTTTTAAAGAATTATAAGCATTTTCAAGCTCGGCTGTACGTTCTTTAACCAGTTTTTCCAGGTTGTCGAGTGTACTTTTCAATTTTTCTTCTGTTTCTTTTCTCTGAGTGATGTCAGTAAACATTACCATGTTGCCTATAAACTTACCATTGTTGTCAAATAGAGCTTTACCGCTTACAATTGTCCATAATGGTGAGCCATCTTTACGTATGAACTTAAACTCGTAGCTCCTATCAATACCACGCCGTCTGTCTTCAAGATTCTTTTTAACATTTAGCTTATTTTCCTCAATTGCAAAATCCCACGCCAGTCTGCCAATCATTTCGTCCTGAGTGTATCTTAACATTTCAGCTAACCTTTTATTAACATAAACAGTCCTGGCTTCGGGGTCACCTATCCATACACCTTCACTGGCTGTTTCAACAATATTGCGGTACTTTCCCTCGCTTTCTTGCAGTTCCTTCTCCATCTGTTTACGTTCGGTGATATCTCTTAGAATCAGTGCTACCTTCCCTCTCTCAGGACTGAAAACATAGATATCTAGATGTTTATGCGCTATTTCACTACCGATCTCAAAGTGCATTGGCTTGCCTGAAAGTGCTACTTCGTTATATTTCTCAATTGCTATAGGGCTCACATTGGGGAATACTTCCAGCATAGTTTTGCCCAGGATATGTTCCCTTTTTACTCCTAAAATGAGTTCAAAAGCGGGATTAAGTTCAAGGTAACTATAGTTGTGTGGCTCACCCTTTTTATCGTAGATGACCTCTAAAAGACCGAAGCCATCGGTCATATTTGTAAAGAGCATACGGTAACGCTCTTCACTTTTCCGAAGAGCTTCTTCAGTTTGTCTGCACTCAGCATGAATTTCTCTTTCGGAGTTTTCTATTTTCTCCCACTTTCCTTCTTTTTTTGCCAAAACGAGTTGATGATTTGCGGCAATCTCAATAACATCGACAGCACTGCATGTATCTAGAGAATAGGTACACAGTGCTATGACTGGACATTTGTTTATGATAGAGTTCATTCCTCTTTCGTAATTAACAAAGTTACTCCAACTTTCGTTTTCTAGCGAGGAGGTATTGTTAATCAATCTCAAACCATCATAACCACCTGCTAACGACTTATTTACTTTATCAATCAAACCGTTTAAGACTTCCTGAAAATCAAAAGTTTCGTTTTTTATATACCAATGATTTAAGGAGATAATCTCGATTTGTTTCTTTTCCAGGTAAGTATCAGCATTGATAACAGCTGTTTTCAATACTTCTTCTGCCTCTTTTACTTCCAGATGACTTGATGCAATCCAGATGCAAAATTCGTTACTTTCCAGTCCAGCTTTTAAATATGGAATAACTATATCCTTCAATTCTTCTTTATTCTGGTAAAATTGGCAGAAATGTGTTCCCCAGGGCACACTCCCAATGGAATCAATACCAGAATTTCTAATACTATTTTTCATACTTCTCTCCAGCTTAAGAGACAAGGTTAAAAATACGTTAAACCAAAATATTTATTCTATATGTTATAACATTTTAAAAAATATTATAACATTTTAGAATTTCAATATCGACCTGACCCAACCCTTACAGGTCTCTAAAGTTTTTACAGCTGAATTTACTCCTTATAACAGAATCACTTATCAAGTTTTTTCAACAATATCAGCTGCTCCTAGAAGAATTACTATTTTAGAGAAATCATTTAAACAAGTCATTTAAACAAGTCATTTAAACAAGTCATTTAAACAAGTCATTTAAACAAGTCATTTAAACAAGTCATTTAAACAAGTCATTTAAACAAGTCATTTAAACAGTCATTTAAATAAGTCATTTAAACAAGTCATTTAAGCAAGCACAAATGTTCTATAACGATTATTATACGTATACAATTATTTATAATATCCTAGCCAGGTAGCTTGCATTCCAGAGTCAGTTTACAGAACAGTAAAAACCCACTTCATATAGAATTAACCCATTTCATATAAAGTTCATGAAAACTCACAAAATATTCATTAAAAGCTTATTGACGATTTATCAGTAGTTGCAGCAATTTTACTGATTTTCAGATTTCAGACACGAAAAAAGAAAGATTATGCTTATTTTTCTAAAAGTTATCTATTGACCCCCTTTTGCTTTAAATTTTTATCTCTTAATTTTAATACTATTGTGATTCAATATATCTGACATTCCGCAGATGTCTGACAAATTTACCTATTTTTTATTAATATATAAATA
>NZ_LMVP01000135.1 GCF_002287235.1 Methanosarcina spelaei | reverse complement strand
AAAAGGTAGTGTACCGATTTTTCTGTAAATTCTCTGTTTACTTATACACAGATTTTGTGCACTTACCTAATACGAACATTTTCATAGAACGTTGGTATTTTAGCAGGAAATTACCAGTTTTTCCTGTCAAAAACTCAAAAATATCTAAAATATGAACCTTTATAGAGAATGTTCGTAATTCAAATTTTATTTAAACCTGAATATAATATATCCTTAGAGAGTTTTTATCTGAAAAATCCGGCTAGAAATCGAAGTCATGTTTAGATTTTGCCTAAAAACCTATGTATTATATGCAGAACGAATTTACAGAACTTTTAATACATTGTCGAAAAACACAAAAAATAACAAACAATGGCAAGATGTAACAGTTGAAGGGTAAAAGATTAAAAGCTAAAATAAAAAGTGAAAGGTAAAAGATAAACGGTAAAAAGGAAAAGATAAAAAATAGGAAAAAGGAAAAAATTCAAAACAGATAGTTACTATAGAGTGTGGTTTTCAGAGCGAAGCCACACAGTCATCAGTTCTCGACTATACTGGGAATTTTCCCGGAATTCTCCAGATTCCTGTAAACGAATGCTGAAGAGTAAGCAAGCAGCATGAATGTAAAACCACCGGGGAAATCCGTCTCGATAAATTTTAAAATCATGCCTACGAAGAACGCAAGCTGTATAGCGCACAGAACCACTCCGGTTACTGTGAACATCTTTTGACGACTGCTACTATCACTACTGTCTGGATCATCTGATTCTTCTGACATTTTGTTTCAAGCCTCGCAAATAAAGGTACTAAGTGTGCTCTTTATTTAGCTCGTTTTTGTTTTGTCATAATTCTTTTTGTGTTTTAGTCAATAAGGTCTTATTGTCGGCAGCTTTCAACCAGCTCAAAAATTAAATAGTGTTCTCCACAAAAGCATGCATACTAGCTCTTATGGAGTCCTAAAAATGAGACAAAAAGCTGAAAACTTCAACAGATGCATCTGAAGGTTCAGTTTTACATTGATCTTCTGGTGCAACATTATCTGAAAAAACACGCTCCGAATTAGAGACTTTTGTACAGTACCCTTATTTATTGGGGATAGTATATATAACTTGCGAAGCAGGATAGGGAATTACTGATCATGATACTGATTTTAAATTATGAAACTTTGAGATTCAGACATCAATTGAAATAATTTTCAATTTCTTATTCAAGGTGTCAAGCCCCCTTTTTGCTGCATACCAATTGAAAAAGTCATTATAACCTCCAGCTTTTTCGAAATCTGATTTTGCATAAATAGGTCTGAGCCTATAACTCAATACAAAATAAGAAAGGCCAGGTAATAACCGAAACTGACAGCGAAAAAAACATAAGCCTGAAAAAAGGAGAGAATTTTACTGTCAGTCTTAGAGAAGACCCATCAGCAGTCTATTTATGGGAACTTAACCTGAGCAACGGGCTCAGTATCCTCGATGACGAGTATATCGAAGGCTTAAACCCCGAACACCTTACAGGTGTCCCAGGAACTCATTTATGGGTAATTGAAACCACTAACGAAAAATAATATCAAAAATTAGTCATAAATAACTAAATAGTATTAATTGTTTGAAGATTAACTTTTTTTAGTTTGAAAACATAAGTATTAAATCCATTTTTAGGAGTATACTTCCAATTGATCACCTTGAGTAATCCAACATACTTCCACACTCCTTTTTCACGATCTTGTCTAAATCCATATATACTTCTTCCATCCTTTTGCGAGTCTACAAGAGCTTTATTTGCAGCTGTTAATTTTTGATTTTTATTTATTCCTTCCCCATCATAGGAAAATATGTTCTTACTAAATTCATCTGTGTAAGGACCAAACTGCTTTGAGAACAAAATAATATATGGCTTACCATCTGTGAATTTTCTCAAGTTAATTCCTTTTATTCCATAACCAAAGCGAGTATCAAATGCATATTCAATCTCTTCTTTTGTATACTCTTTGTTTAAAATCAAGTTAAAACTCATGCTGCGTTATATGCAGTTAGAATTTTTATACATTTTGATTGTGAGGGAGTTATAAGAACTACACCTTTAAATCTCATACCTTCCTTTTGTATCCTAGAATATAACTCTTATAATTTTATTCGGTGACATTTTTATGAAATGTAGACTTTGCAAATATTACCCTGAAGACTTTGGGGAACTTACTGTTGACGTTTTGCATATGCATCTGGTATTTGATGTTTATGATGACAGAACGAATGTGAAATCCATTCTCAGGGTAAGGACAAAGGATGCCCCAATTGAGAAACTGGAATTAAACTGTAGGGACCTTGAGATACGGGCTGTGAGCTGCATACAGTACGAGGTTTCTTACAGATACCGGAAGGATGATGCGATTCTTGAGATTAATTTCAGGGAAGAAATTCCACCGCATACCGAGGTTGCAGTAGTTACGGATACGGTTTGCAGGCCGACTAAAAATATCCTTGAAGGGCTTTACTATGACGAAACACCGGCAGGAGCTCCTCCGCAGCAGATCACACAGTGCCAGCAGTGGGGGTTCCAGAGGATCGTGCCTTGCATTGACGATATGGCTGCAAAATGCACTTACAAGACTACCATAATTGCGGATTCGAGGTATACGAATCTCATTACGAATGGAGATGTTGTGGTTGAGAGGCATACGGTAAAACCCGGGCGGGACAAAATCGTATATGATAACTCGGTCACGCCGATGGCGACCTATCTCTTTTTCCTGGGGGTTGGGACTTACTCGACCTTTAAAAGGGAATTTGAGTATCCTGACGGAGGCACTTTCATGCTGGAACTGCTCGTGCCGCCAGCATCTGATGCAGCCCCAGCCGAAAAAGCATTGGATCTCCTTCACGATGCGGTTATGTGGGTTTACCTATTCACAGGGCCAGAGCAATTCGATGAGGATAAGCTATCTGTTAGGAGAGAGCTCTGGGACCTTGTCCGCATGCGAGAGAAGATGAAACTTGAAGTAAAGCACGACTCCACGCTGGAAGAAGATATTACAAAGGTGAGGGACAGGCTTGCCAGGCTTAACAAAACCATCAATCCCGGGTACAGATATACAGGTACCGTCTACAGGGAAATCGGCATGCAGAATTCGGATTTCGGAGGCATGGAAAATGTCGGGAACACTACGATTACCACAAACCGCATAATGCCTTTCCCGCAGATGACGGATCCGGCTTATGAATATATGATTCGGGTAAAGGCGCACGAATATCACCATAACCAGAACGGGTCCGAAGTCACAGGAAGAAGCCCGTTTGAAATCTGGCTGAACGAAGCCGTGACCGTTCATGTCGAAGAACAGCATCACGCTTTTTTCTTTGGCGAGGACTATAACAGACTGGGCAGAGTGCTTGAACTGCTTGCTCCGGCTTCGGGAACTTTTGCCCTGGACTCTGGTGCAGCTTCCATGCCGATAATTCCTGAGGGCTTCAACGACCCAAATGATCTGATTACTGCAGTCACCTATGTAAAAGCCCCGGAATACGTGCGCATGGTCGAGGCTCTTATAGGGAAGGACACTTTTGTCAGGGGCCTGGACAGGTATTTCAAAAGGTTCAAACATTCCAATGCAGCCACTCAGGACTGGATGGAAGCCATGGAAGAAGAAAGCGGGCAGCCCGTAAAGGAGATGTCCGAAACCTGGTTGAGGCAGACAAAGTTCCCTGTAGTTGAGGTTTCAGCCGAATATGACCGGGATGCCAGGAAGGTCACATTCTTCCTCAAACAAAAATTCCCAGAGGGCGGAAAACCCTGGGAATTCCCGTTCAGGGCAGCTCTTGTTGACGAAAATGGAAGCGACCTTGTAGAAATAATGGAAAGGGTTAGCGGGGAAACCTCAGAGATTGTAATCGAAAACGTAGATATGCCAGCCTTCCTATCCCTTAATAGAGGTTATTCTTTCTATGGGAAGCTTGTATACAAAGCAAGCCATGACGAGCTCATGATGCAAGTAAGGAAGGACAGAGATATCATAGGCAGGTTTACGGCTTTCTATACCCTTGTTGACAGGGAAAAATTAAAGCTCCTTAAAAACCCCGAATCCAAGCCCTCTGAAAGCTTCATAGAACTTTACTACAGGCTTCTCAATGACCGGCAGCTTCTTGAAAAGGCAGGAGGGCAATTCCTGACCATTTTTGAGTCCGTTGAGGATGAAGAGTTTGCCCACAGGTACCAGGAGCTTTATGAGGTAAGACAGAAACTCCTGAAAGCTGTTGCCAGGAAATATGTAAATTCCGTAATTTCCACCTACCGTTTCTTTGAAGAAGCCTCGATTCCCAGGGACTCAACTCTTGAGGAGACGGCAAGGGTAATCAAGAACCGGCAGGCCAAAAACGTCTGTCTTGGCATCCTTGCAACCCTTGATACTGCCGAGATTCATACAATGATAAAACAACAGTTTGAGACTGCAACCTGTGCAACTGACCGACTGAGCGCATTTGCCGCATACCTCAACAGCTCGGCGCCCGACAAAATTGAAGTTCTGAGGGCCTTTGAAGCGGAGTCAAAGAAAAATCTCGTTTCCTGGGAAGCTTTCCTTTCCGTAATAGGAAGCAACAGTAGCGTTGACGCAGTGGAACTTGTCAGAGAAATGGAAAGGTCAGACGCTTTCAGGATCGAGCAGACAAATGATCAGCGTGCCCTTTATGGAAGCTTTGCCCGCAACAGGAAAAAATCACTTCAGACCGAAGAAGGCAGGGCGCTTTTTGCAGAAATCCTGAGAAAGCTAGCTCCTGTGAATGAGTACAGCACGGTCAATATGCTCAATGCCTTTGCAAACATAGACCAGATGGAATCAAATTATCATATCCCCCTGGTAAAGATCATGGCAGACCTTCTCGGAGAACTTAACGCCCAAAAATACCCGAGTGTTTATAACAGGATTCGAAAACTCCTGCTGGGAGCTCCTAATGCTGTCAAAACCTACGTCCTGGCGCACGGAGAGATTCAGGGACTATAATCGGGAAATGCTGGTAAAAAGTAAACTAATACTTTGACTTTTTCACTCCGGTGTTCTATCGCCGGAATAAATATTTTTTATTGAACTTTTAGTTTGACAGAAATAAGACTTTTTTGAGCGATATATCTTCGGGATAAAAGATATATTAAGTAAAGAATATATATTAAGTAAAGAATATATATTAAGTAAAGAATATATATTAAATAAAGAATATATAAAGAATACATAAAGAATAAAATAAAAGGTTCGGACGAAGCTTTTAAAACTTTTTCTATGTAAATAAAAACCCTAATTTTTGAGATTGATTTTATTCTAAAGCAGGTACTTTTGGAATGGTAAGAATGGTACTTGAATTTACAAGTGTGATCCTGGAGATTTTTGTTAGATTCTTCGAGCTTGTGAGTGCACTTCTTGTAGTATACGCAGGATTAAAGGCTGCAACTAAAATTCTACTTCTGGAAGCCTTCAAAAAACCCTACAAATATGAACAAATAAGGAAAGAGTTTACAAACAAAATACTCTTCACTCTTGAACTGTTAATAGTTGGTGATATAATCGTAACTGTAAGAAACCCTACAGCAGATGATCTGTTACTTGTCGGAGCTATCGTAGTAATCAGGACAGTTCTTGGCTACTTCCTGAGTAAAGAAGTTAAAGATATTAATTTGACTGAAAGTTGACTACAAGTTTAAGCAAACTCCAGTAAGCTAATTCCAGCAAGCTAATTCCAGCAAGCTAATTCCAGTAAGCTAATTCCAGTAAGCTAATTCCAGTAAGCTAATTCCAGTAAATTAATTCCGGTAAGTTAATTCCAGTAAATTAATTCCAGTATTTACTTTCTGGAGAGTGATAAAAGGTTGTTATCTGGATTGTTTAACAATTTCCTGCTCTATTTTGAATGGATTTTCGAAGCAATAGGGACAACTATTATTATCTATGGAGGATTAAGGGCAACAATTCAGATTTTATTCTCTGAAACATTAAAAAAGTCTCAGAACCTCGAAACAATAAGGAAGGAACTTACAAATAGAATACTCTTCGGACTTGAATTTTATATCGTAGTTGCTATTCTTGGAACCCTGAGAAATCCGGCTATACAGGATCTTACAGTGCTGGGTACGGTTGTACTGATCAGGACAGTTCTTGGTTACTTCCTCAGTAAAGAGGTAAAAGAATACCAGTTTGACTGAAGAAAACTAGAATATGCAATTATTGACTTTTCAGAATATTATTTAGAAGATTATATTAATAAGTTAACCTGCGATAAGTATCATCGTCTCCGTTTTATATCTTCTCCATTTTACGGAGAATGCTGATGAAAAAGAAAGAATAAAGATATTTCATATACGAGTATAAGATTGCAGGCGATATTTCATATCTTTCTAGTAGAGTATTGTTTAATTACAGGCAGGCAAGTTTAAAGTGCTTACCTGGAAAAAATAAATTTCTTTCCTAATCAGAATTTTAGGTTATGGATACCGAAATATCGTGTTTAGATATATTAATTTTATAATCTTATTTTAAATTTGAGTTCTCAGAGTTATTGCCAAAAGGTTACTATCTGGAAACGATATCAAACTTACTGGAAATATAATAAATTTACTGGAAAAATAACAAACTCGAAAACAGTAGAATTTAAAAGTAAGTAAAGTGTTAAGGATACAAAATATTATTAAACTCTAATATTGTACTAGTCCAAAATCCAGATTATGCTGCCTAAACTCGGGCTATCTAACACTACTCAGGTATGAGTAAAACCTGGAATCCAAAATATCAGAAATAGGAGAAATTTAATGTATCATCTCAAATGTATCGAATGCGGTGCAGAGTATTCAAAAGATGAAGTAATTTACACATGCAGCAAATGTGATGGACTGCTTGACGTTATTTATGACTATTCCTCAATTAAAATAGACATGGAAAAATTGAAGACTGAATGCCCTTCGGTCTGGAAGTACGCAAAACTTCTTCCTATAGAAAGAGAGCCTGTAACTATCAGGGAAGGCGGAACTCCACTTTATAAATGCGACCGCCTGGCTGAGAAAATCGGAATTAAAAAGCTTTATGTGAAACACGAAGGCATGAACCCTACAGGCTCTTTTAAAGACAGGGGAATGACCGTAGGAGTTACAAAAGCTCTTGAACTGGGCATGAGCACCGTTGCCTGCGCATCTACGGGAAATACCTCAGCAGCCCTTGCAATCTATGGGGCAAAAGCCGGGATTCCTGTCATCGTACTTTTGCCTGCAGGAAAAGTTGCTCTTGGAAAAGTAGCCCAGGCCCTTATGCATGGAGCAAAGGTCCTCAGCATTCGTGGAAATTTTGACGACGCGCTTGCCCTTGTGCGCACCCTCTGTTCCCAGGAGAAGATCTATCTCTTAAACTCAATCAACCCCTACAGGCTGGAAGGTCAGAAAACTATCGGTTTTGAGATTGCAGATCAGCTAGGCTTCAAAGTACCTGACAGAATCGTCCTGCCCGTAGGAAACGCAGGAAACATTACAGCTATTTGGAAGGGCTTCAGGGAATTTAAGAAGCTTGGCATAACGGACTCACTCCCGAAGATGACCGGAATCCAGGCTGCAGGCTCCTGCCCCATTGTAAAAGCCATAAAGAGCGAGGCTCCTGAAATAACTCCTGAGGAAAAACCCGAAACCGTTGCAACAGCAATCAGGATCGGAAATCCTGTTAACGCCAAAAAAGCCCTTGCTGCTATCCGGGAATCAGGAGGGACTGCAGAATCCGTTACTGACGAAGAGATCCTTGCAGCTCAGAAAGACCTTGCAAGGCTTGAAGGAATAGGTGTCGAACCTGCAAGTGCGGCTTCAGTTGCAGGGCTTAAGAAACTTATTGATATGGGTGTTATAAGCAGAGACGAGACCGTTGTATGTATTACTACAGGGCACCTGCTTAAAGACCCGCAGACCGTAATTGACGTCTGCGAAGAGCCTATTGTTGTGGATGCTAGTATAGAAGCCATCCGGGAAGCTATCTTCGGAAAAATGAAATAAAACTTGAAAAATTGATAACAATAGGAATAATAGTAGAAAAATAATCGATGGGTGTGAACACGAATGGAGCAGGATTATAAGCCTCACGAGATCGAAAAGAAATGGCAAAAAAAGTGGAATGAAAGCCACATTTTTCAGGCCGAGCCCGATAAACGAGAAAAATTTTTCATAACCATCCCCTACCCCTACCTGAATGGGAACCTGCACGCGGGACATACCCGGACTTTTACAATAGGGGATGTTGTTGCAAGGCATAAAAGAATGCTCGGGTATAACGTGCTGTACCCTATGGGCTTTCATGTGACAGGTACACCCATTGTGGGGCTTGCTGAACTGATTGCAAATCGGGACCCTCAGACCATGGACGTCTATGAACGCCTCCATGGAATTCCAGGAGATATCCTGCCGACGCTCAATACCCCTGAAAAAATTGTTGATTATTTCAAACGCGAATCCGAGAAAGCAATGCGTAATATCGGATATTCCATTGACTGGAGACGCAAGTTTACAACGACTGACCCAACATATAAGAAATTTATAGAATGGCAGTATATCCGGCTTGAAGAAAAGGGCCTGATTGTAAAAGGCTCCCATCCGGTAAAATGGTGCCCGAACGACAATAACCCCGTGGAAGACCACGATATCCTCCATGGGGAAGAAGCTACCATTGTCGAATATACTCTGATCAAGTTTCGGTATAAAGACCTGGTTCTGCCCTGTGCAACCCTCAGGCCGGAAACGACGTACGGAGTGACTAATCTATGGGTTAATCCTGACGTAACCTATGTAAAAGCAAAGGTCACGCAGGGCGAAAATGAAGAGTTCTGGGTTGTCAGCAAAGAAGCTTTCCGAAAACTGACTTTTACGGACCGGACAGTCGAGTATGTTGAAGACGTACCTGCAAAATCCATAATAGGAATAAAACTCACAAACCCGGTTACGGGTGACAAAATAATTTCCCTCCCTGCATCTTTTGTCAGACCTGAAAACGGGAGCGGAATAGTAATGAGCGTGCCTGCCCATGCACCTTTTGACTACCTGGCTCTTCGCGACCTTTACGATGCCGACCTGAGCGAGTACGGAATAACCGAAGACCTCAGGAACATTAAGCTGATTTCCCTTATCAAGGTGCATGAATTCGGGGAATTCCCTGCAAAGGAAATCGTTGAAAGCATGGGAATTACAAGCCAGAAAGACCCGAAAGCTGAGGAAGCTACAAAGATTGTATACAGAAGGGAGTTCCACGGTGGAGTCCTTAAGGAGCTTACAGGAAAATACGAAGGACAGGCTGTCTCTAAAATCAAGGATATCCTTACCAGAGACTTCGTTAGCTCAAATGCCGGTGAGACCTTTTATGAATTCAGCGAACCTGTTGTTTGCCGCTGCGGTACTCCCTGTGTCGTAAACATGGTCAAAGGCCAGTGGTTCCTTAACTATTCAAATCCCGAATGGAAAGCAAAGGTCTATAAATGCCTGGATCAGATGCGAGTTATTCCCGAAGAGTACAGGGTCGAGTTTGAAAACAAGGTTGACTGGCTTAAGGATAAAGCCTGCGCTCGCAGGAAAGGCCTTGGAACCCGCCTTCCATTTGATAAGGAATGGTTGATTGAATCTCTAGGGGATTCGACAATTTATATGAGTTATTATGTCATTGCCAGGTTTATCGAAAACGGTGAACTGAAGATCGAAAATCTCACTCTATCATTCTTTGACTATATCCTGCTTGGAAAGAGCGATCTGGCAGCAGCCAGTGCGGATACTGGCCTCAGTCCGGAGCTTCTTGAAGAGATCCGCAGGCATTTCAATTACTGGTATCCGGTTGACCTTCGCTCTTCAGGCAAAGACCTTGTCCCAAACCATCTGCTCTTTTTCCTGTTCCACCACGTAGCCCTCTTTGAAGAGGAAAAGTGGCCTAAAGCTCTTGCAGTAAACGGTTTCGTTTCCCTTGAAGGGCAGAAAATGAGCAAGTCCAAAGGCCCGATCCTGACAATGGAAAGCGCAGTCAGCAAATATGGTGCGGATATAACAAGAATGTATATCCTTTCCACAGCCGAACAGACGCAGGATGCAGACTGGCAGAGGACAGGAATCGAATCTGCCAGAAGGCAGGTAGACAGGTTCTATTCTTTTGCAAATAGTGTTATTGAGAGCGGAAAACGTGCGGACCTTAGCACTGAGCTAAAGCAAATCGACCGCTGGATACTTTCGAGGATGCAGAACTATATCCGAGATACGAATGCAGCCCTCTACTCCATCCAGACAAGGGAAGCAATCCAGAACTCGTTCTTCCTGCTGCAAAATGATGTCAAATGGTACCAGAGACGGGGAGGAAAGACCCTGCTCTACTATGTGCTGGACAACTGGGTCAGGCTTATGTCTCCTTTTACCCCGCACCTCTGTGAGGAAATCTGGGAAGCAATGGGGCATAAGGACCCTATCTCCCTTGCCCAGTACCCACTCTATAACGAAGATCTGATAGATGACGGTGCTGAGCTTGCCGAAGAAATGATAAAGGGAACCCTGGAAGACGTTGAGGAAATCATAAGGGTAACAAAGATGACCCCACAGAAGGTTCACCTCTACACAGCACCTGCCTGGAAAGCCGAAGCAATAAGGTGCGCCTGCGAGATGCAGCTTGAATGTTCGCTCGAAGTAGGCACTCTTATTAAAAAGCTAATGGCAAACCCTGACCTCAAGCGTTTCGGCAAGGAAATCCCGAAGTTTGTACAGAAAATCGTTCAGGAGTTCAAAAGCGGGAGCGCAGACAGGTATGAAATCCTTACAGGTCCTAACATTGATGAACAGACTCTCTTGAAAGAGTCAATTTCGTTCCTGGAAAAAGAGATTGTCTGCCTTGTTGAAGTCCACAGTGCCGATTCTCCTGCCTTTGACCCTGGAAAGAAGTCAAGGTTTGCCGAACCTCTCAGGCCCGCTATTTATATTGAAGAAAAGAAAGAAGATTAAAAGAAGAGTAAATGAAGAATTATAGAGATTGAAAGAAGCCACAAAGGCTTCTTGATCTTTTTTATATTTCTTGCCGTTTTTGGTATCATAAACTCATATGTTTTTATTTATGATAATCCTTTAATTTCCTTTTCTAATCTAAAAGAGAAATAATAATTCAATAGGTTTTTTAACAGGTTTTGATGCTTTTTAACCAAGCTAAATAAAACTCCTGACTAGGAAATGGTTTTCAGAGAGTTTTGAAGAACTTCCAGTGACGACGCTGATTCAAACAAGAAAATTAAATGTTTAAGTTTTGACCTAGATCAAATAGAAATTTCCCGTTTAAGGATCACACAAAAATTTAGAGTTTATGTTTTTCTGTTAAGACCTCGATTAGGACCTTGATTTAAGTTGTTGTGGCCTGATAGAGATCATAAAAAACAAAAAGAATGGTCTGAAAATTAGAGTAAGTGCCTAAAAAGAATAAAACAGGCACCATTAAGAAATTTAAGTCTTTTTATCTCCCCCTCTCACCAAGGATTCACAAATTTAGAGGGTATAACGGAATGCTGGTCTTTACAAGGTCAATGGGCCTTTTGCTTGGGGCTATTGCAGTGGACCTGGCGGCTATAGGTATAATAAATATATTTGGTTTAGGAAATTAAAATACAATTTAACAAACTGATACAGTTTAATTAACTGATACAGTTTAATTAACTGATACTTTTAACTAAAAAATTGAATTAAAACTAACCAGTAAGTATATTATTGAAGGATTAGTACCATTTCAAAATGTATATCGGCTCTATTGAGCCACCTTTTGAGAAATAACTATTTTTGATTCTGAATAAGGTTCTAGGCATTGCGGGAGGTGCCTGCACCGGCATTATGCGCTTAAACTTGACGGCAAAACCGTCGGCATAATGACCGTCGTGCCGCTGCGAGATAATGACTTGGATGACAACTTCTATGAACTGCACGGTTTATATTCACACCCGATTATCACCATCAGGATTTTGGTACACAAGCAATAGATTTCGCTCTGTCTTATGCTCTCAATGAGTAAAAAAGCGATTGTATTGCATGTGCTTGAGGAAAATACGTCGGCAAGACCTTTTTATGAAAATTGCGGCTTTGCATTTGACGGAGCAAGAGAAGAAACTAACTACGGAAAACAGCTCGTGGCTATACGATACAGGAGGAAAATATAATGTCAGCCAAAATTGATTACACCCATCCGATCTTTAAGAGTGAAGCATATCAAAAAGATATCGTTCCATTTAGTCTAATTGAAGTCCTAAAATCATCCGCAAAGTTGCTTTTAAGCAATGAGAAAAGCTATATCATTTGCAGTGTACTTTTTCCCACGGTACCGACATGGATATGGACGGCAGAAAATATAGGCAAACCAGAACTCAGAGAACTATGCGAATGTTTTTATGAAAACTTCAATATCGGTAATATGGCATATTATGTCGCAAAGCCCGATGTTGCTTCTGCCATTGCTGAAATATTCATTAAGGAAAAGAATGCCACCCTTCACCGCATACAAATGCAAAGCTTTGAGTGCCCTGAAATTATACCTCCAAAAAATAATTCTGTCATTGTCGAAAGAGCTATGCTCGACGATCTTGAAACTATTGCGGAGTTGTCCCGCTGTTATGCGCGCGAGTGTTTTGGCCGTGAAATGTCTCGGGAAGACAGTATGAAAGAAGCGGAAAATATAATCAAAACTCTGCAATCCTTTGTTATCCGACAAAACGGAAAGCCAGTCGCAATGGCAAAAATCGCAAGGAAAACAGAAAAGCATGTTGCGATTAATGAAGTCTACACATTGCCGGAACACAGATGCTGTGGCTTTGCCGGAGCTATAGTCGCACATATCTGTAAACTGATAATTGCGGAAGGAAAAATCCCGATCTTATATGCCGACCTTTCCAATCCGTCATCAAACAAAGCATACACAAACGTTGGTTTTGTCCCCCGTGGCAGAGTTGATGAAATAAGATTAGAATAGAGTGAACAGCATGGCAACTAATCAAGATAGAGTCCACGAAAAATATGCGAACGGCAAGGAGACATTAGAGTTATACAGTCGAGAGCAAGTGGTTTAGAGTCTCATTACACCAAAAAGCTTCTCGGCGAATACATCAAAAACGACAGCCGTGTTATTGAAATTGGATACTTATCCAAATTTTCTGTACTTATCTGACGGTGTTAGATATGTAGGATAAATCATTTAACTTTCGTATAATTCTTACTCCTTTATCATTTTCATTTAAAACTGAAACTCCTCCTGAGATGCCCTGAAATTCCGTGTGGTCCAAATTATTGATGTCGTGACTATGCCATATGTAAAATAGCATGCTTAATGTGCCGCCGTGTGAAACTATTATAATGTTTTCTTCCTGAGAATTTTGTACTTCATGTAAAAAAGGAAGCAATCGGCGATATAAATCTCGTTTTGATTCCGCATCTGGTAGACATTTATAGTCCAGTGACGATGTATACATATCCTGCTTAATTTGATTCTTATGTAACCATTTAACCGATTTCCCAGTGGCGCTTCCTAAGTTAATTTCTCGAAGTTCCCTCTTATAAATTGGTACAATTTCCAATAAGCAAGCTATAATATCTGCAGTTTGCTTGGCTCGCAACAAGTCAGATGCATACATAACATAACGTTTATTTGTTATTTCTTTTCTCAAGGCTTTACCGATGTTGAATGCCTGTTGCTTTCCCAGCTCAGTTAACTCCCAATCAGTCCAGGCGCCTATCATCCCATTCGTATGATGGACAGATTGCGTGTGCTGAATAGTAATAATATTTTTCATTTTACATCTCCTTGCTCGGCTTTCCAGGAATTGTTAAGTATCCTTTGACAATATTTCCTTAACCAGTTCGGCTTTATCATGATTCCTTAATTATATTGCTTAGAGCCTATCCGAAAAGTCCTGCTGCTTTGAAAGTTATCCATGTACATGCTAAATGCAGCATAGCCATGTAATTTTCAATTTTCTTTTCCCATCTAATAAGTAGCCTTCTGAATCTATTGAGCCAAATGTGTTCTTTCCACTACCCACCTTCTTGCTCTGTAACCTGATATCTCTTTTTTTCTTATGTTTTCTTCTCCACGTTTTCTGATGTGAGCAGTATAACCATAATCCTCAACCAGTTCTCTTATATCAGGGAAATCATATCCCTTATCCATACATATATTTTGAACTACTTTATGCGAAGGTTTTTGAATAATTCTGGAATCAAGAGTTCCTTTTACAAGCTTTTTATAGTGACTATTTGCTCCATCCACTGTTACTGAAAGTGGTATGCCTTTACCATCAGTTAACAGACTCCTTTTTGTACCTTTTTTGCCGCGATCAGTGGGATTGGCTCCTGTTCCAGCCCCACCTAATGGTGCTTTTGTCATCGCTCCATCAATAGCTTGCCATTCCCACTCTAACCCTTTTTCATTATCGTACTCCAGTAGACCAGCTTGCCACATATTCTCAAATAATCCAGCTTTTTGCCACTCCTCAAATCTATCATGTACGGTGCTTGGTGCTCCATAAAATCTTGGCAACGCTTTCCATTGGCAGCCGTACGAAGGAGGTAGAGAATACCGTTCATAATTTTCCTATCATCTTCTCTAGGTCTTCCAGCCTTCTTTTTAGGTTTGGGCAGTGGTAATAAAGGTTGTATTTTATTCCAGAATTCATCAGAGATCTCGTAGTCGTGTCCCGTTTTGCGTGTTCTCAATACCAAACATTACTAGTATCGTGAAAACCCAAATTAAGAACAAATTATTTAGATGAACACCATCAGATGATATTGTTTTGGTTTAAAATGATGATCCACAATTAAGTTTTCATGACACTAGGAATGTAATCCAAATACTTTTCGGATAGGCTCTAAGTGTCAGGCCCGGAAACTCCAGGATATTATACTCCATGATTATATTTCTTTTGAAAAAAGATATGCCCTTTTTGTGAAGCCGATATTTTCATAGAATTTATGTGCATCTTCACGGTGAAAAGCCGAATCGAGTTCTATTAGTTTGCATCCTTTTTTCTTCGCAGCAGCAATAGCAGCGTCTAATAACTCAGTGCCGAGATTCATGCGTCTAAATGATTTGTCGATTATCAATTCATTTATATGTCCTACAAGATCTTCCTGCCAGAGGCTTTCTCTAATTATCAAAGAACAGAACCCGACTACCTTATCATCAACTTTAGTACATAGATAGATACTATCCTTAGATCCAATGCCAATGGAAATGATTTTCATTAATGCATTGCAGTCCAATGTTTTGTCGGGCCAAAGCTGCTTAAGAAGCTTGATAATCTCATCAAAATCATTCAATACAACTTCATAGATCTCAGCAGTCATCTATCTATCCTCTACTTTGCAACCACAAAAACTTTTGTTTTCCGATAAATCTAATTTCAATGCATAAATACATAAAAAGTGGCAGTTTGACTATGAGATACCAATACAACTTCCTTTAAGAGCATCTTCAGCCTCGGCTAGAGTTGCCAGCGGATAAATTTCAAAGTTTGCCGGAACTATTTCCAGCCACTGTGTCATAAACCCATGAAGCTCATCGTTTGAACTCGCATTGAATACTACTACAGACCCTCTCCCCCACTCTGGGATAAAAACAGATAACTTTATTTTTTGAAATCAGATCTTCAATTCAGGACCGAAAATTTATTCTCGAATCTCTCGCTTCTGATGGCCTGGGAGGGTGAGGGTTACTTATTACCAGAAACAGCATTTCTCTGATCTCTCCTGAACATCACTGTATTTTGAAATTTTTATCATAGTTTTGCTTTTCTATAGAAATCTTTGTCAAAATATTTGAACTTATACACTGCTATGAAAAAGACATTTGAATTTATACACTGCTATGAAAAAGATTCTTCTTCGATCTTCTCTTACCAGGGATAAAATTTGCTCAGGATTTGTTCATAATATCCTAGAAGTAAATTACAGGTTTTTCGGGCCAGTATAACATTTATCTGTTATAGGGAGTATAACATTTATCTGTTATAGGGAGTATAACATTTATCTGTTATAGTGTGTCTTTCTTTAAGTCTGCCGCGTAGACAGGCGGAAGAGCTTACTGAAATTTGAGTGAAATTACTCCTATGGACAGGAAAATTTTCACTGAGTCAGGAAGCATTTCTCATAAATTTTTTTATTGATGAGCCTATCCCAAAAGCCATTTAGTTCTTAATCATCAAGAATTTTCAGGATTGTTGTCATGATCAGAAACTTGAGTGATCATTCGAAATACAGGATTCAGAGAAGCAATTTTTAGTTTTGGGATCAGCTCGATAAATAAGTTAATGCCTGTTAATTTATCAGCCCGGTTGATAGGATAAGATTATGTCCGAATCCTGACTTTCAACATATTCTAATCTTTTTATTTTCTCGTTTTGCCAGATTAATAAAGCAATTATAGAGATCATTAGTCCGGAGATTATAAACATAAGGGCAATCCCCCTGTTTTCTCCTATTCCGACAATAAGACCTGCTGTTTTAACCAGTAAACCGTCCACCTCCAAAAGAGGATTGAAAACTTTATCTGCTAAGAAACCTGCAACTGCAAAAGCCATTATGGAGCCAAGATAGGTAATCATGGAAATGAGAGACCATACACGCCCCTGTTTCCTATTGTCAATACTTTTTCTGATTAAGACCTCAATAGAGGTGTTAATAAAAGGCAAAGTGGCAAAAAACATGAATCCTGCTAAAGTAATGAATATTACATTTTTTGAGAGCCCTAGATTTGCAAAGAATATGCCTGATAGGAACAAAGAAATAGATAATATTTTTACATACCCGTTCTTGCTGCCAAATACTCCAATAAACAGGCTTCCGATTAGTATGCCTGAGGCACATATTGATTGAGAGATCCCAACTGTCTTTACTGTTGTTAAGCCCAGAAGCAGTGGAATAAAAAGAGACTGAAGCAGTCCTACAAAAAACAATATGATCATGGTAACAATAACCAGATTAACTACACCTCTATTTTTTGAGAATTCTTTCACTCCCTCTTTAAGGTCCTCTATGACGTTTTGTTTAGATTGGTCTATTTTCGCCCTGCCTGAAATATTTTTTATCCAGATGACAATAGAACTGGAGATTAAGAGAGTGACGGTATCGATTAAAAATATAAACTCAATATCAATTATTGTTAACAAAATTCCGGCTAAAAAAGGAGAAATCAGATATTGGGCAGAACTTGCTAGCTGCACCAGTCCACTTGCTCTGGCATATTGAGTTTCAGGTAAGAGGTCGGTAATTAAAGCTTTATAGGCTGGTTCCTGAAAAGCCGAAAAAACAGAACTTGTTGCAATCCCAAGGTAAATTTGCCAGAGTTGGATGTTTCCTTTTAGCATCATAAAAAATATGAAAAGAAGTCCGAAAGTAGCTCCTAAGTCCCCTAAAATCATCATTAAACGTCTATCATGACGGTCTGCCAGTATTCCTCCATAGGGTTTTAGCATGAAGGGCGGTAAAAAGACGCACATCAGTATAAAAACATAGCTAGAAGTAGTATTTGTTTGCTGATATACATATACACCTAAGGAGAAAATGGTAAGTCCGGTACCTATTACTGAGATAAATTGTCCAAACCAGATAAAAAGGAATCTGGAGTAAAGATTTTTTTGTTCAGTTGTCATTTTTTCAGATTCGCCTGTCATTTAGTGAACCTCGTGAGCAGGATTTTGAGATTCAGAAACAGGATTTTGAGTTTCAGGAGCAGGATTTTGAGTTTCAGAAACAAGATTTTGAGTTTCAGGAGCAGGACTTACTTTTGAAAAGAACATTTCTTTGTCTAATACAATAATAATAGCGACAACTAAAGTAATAACCAGAGTCTCAATGCATTTGGTTGTCTGAGTCACAGTCAGTGCCTCCTGGCAGATATTTACAATAAAGTGAAAGAGAATTGCTGCAGGAATACTTTTTCCATTTTTAATGCAGATCCAGCTGACAAATACCCCCATAGGAATGATACCGACAAAAAAATTTACCGCATACAATATGTTTTCGTGATAAATTTCGTACTGATAGAAGTGGTTGACAAATATCAGAGGAAAGTGCCAGAGCGACCATAGTATACTGAAAATTATTGATGCCATGAAGTAGGTGTGACGGCTCTGCAGACTGTCAAATGCATACCCTCTCCATCCAAGTTCTTCAAAACATGCAGCAAGCATAAGAAAAACCAACGTAGGTACGGACCCTGTCGAAAAAGAGAAACCATCAGCAAGTTGAAACTGCGAAACTGATCCTCCAAACGGAAGCGAAATAAAAATAGATATGAGAACAGTCAGAGGCATTACTAAAAAAAATACTGGAAACATTTTTGGCTTTATTAACCTGAGGTTGATAAGTCGGTTAATAAAATCTCTTTTTAAACCCGAATTTTTTGACGTAAAGATCACAAAAAACGAGAGTAGAAAAGGTACTAGCAATCCAAAAAACATAAATAACATATAAAGTCCATTTTTTTCATCCTGAAAACTTAGATATGCTCCTGCAAACCAGAGAGCATAAGTTGCAATAAAGGTCGCAGCAAAATAGGTCCAGGGTTTGTATCTGTATTTAGGAATCATTGTTCCTCCAAAATTTAAATTTCATGGCATATTTTATTTTTCAATTCAACATGGATTTAAGGGTTAAAAGTAACAGATTGTTCTTAATTTTTAGTATTTTTGGCAAAAAATTATGTTATACTCCAGTCATTTATTAGATTGTTAATAAATATACATTTTTTTATATGGTGATTACATTGTGTTCTGAAACATGAGGATAAAGTGTAAAAAAACAGCCTCTGATTGAACATAATAAAAACATCCTCTGAATCGGAAAATCAGATTCGGTCAATTGAGATAAACCAGTTCCTAATAAGAGGAGTAGTATTAACAGTTACAGAAATTATTATCGAAAGAAGACTAAAATATTCTTTTAATCTTCAGAGTAAAGTTCAGTTCTCCTATTCTCAAAAACAGGAATCATTTTACGGACTTCGTTTTTTCCAGACAGGTCAAGGTCATGCACTATTATGCATTCTTTATTGCCCGCATCGGCTTTTACCTCACCCCAGGCATCTATTATCATGGAGTTTCCGAAATAACTGCAGTCAGGAGCAGAACCTATCCGGTTGCAGGCAATATGTGGGATCTGGTTTTCAATTGCTCTTGCCTTTGCGAGAATTTTCCAGTGTTCAGACCTTGGATTGGGAAATGCGGCTGTGGTCACAAGCAGGTCAGAACCGGCAAGGGAAAGTTTTCTTGCAACCTCGGGAAAGCGGAGTTCATAGCAGATTTCAAAACCTATTTTCAGATTTTGCTTTTTAAGAGAAATGGGCTCTATAGAACTGCCTTTTGAGAAATAACTGTTTTCGGTTTTGAAGGGGTGAGTTTTCCGATAACTACCTGCAAGAGTGCCTGATTCAAAGCAAAAACCGAGATTGTAATAAAACGAAGAATTACTGAAATCCGAAAGAGTAGAATTTTCAGAATCCACGGGTTTCCCACTGTCAGAAGTCTCTTCCGAAACGACTTTTTCAATTACTGAGCCCATGATAACACAGTCATTGGCATCGGAGAAACAGGCCAGGTTTTCAAGGAGAGAAGAAGGCAAGATCTCTGCTGCATGGTCAAAGTACTCGTAGCAAAACCCTGTTGAGAAGACTTCGGGTAAAACAATAAGTTCGGCTCCTTTTCTTACGGCTTTGAGAGCCATATGCAGGGCTTTTTCAAGGTTTTCCTGCTTTCTGCAATGCAGCACATCCATCTGGATACAGGCTACTTTCATGTCCGGATCACCAACCAACAACCAACAAACTGGTTAAATCTGTAAATGTGAGATTTCAAATTAAGGAAACTAATTGGAAGAAATGAATTGAAAGAGATCAATTGGAAGAGATGAATTGAAAGAGATCAATTGGAAGAGATCAATTGGAAGAGATCAATTGGAAGAGATCAATTGAAAGAGATCAATTGGAAGAGATGAATTGAAAGAGATCAATTGAAAGAGATGAATTGAAAGAGATGAATTGAAAGAGATGAATTGAAAGAGATGAATTGAAAGAGATGAATTGAAAGAGATGAATTGAAAGAGATGAATTGAAAGAGATGAATTGAAAGAGATGAATTGAAAGAATTAAATTACGATTTAAACAGTAAAGATCTTCACGGTAGAAGGGTAGTTTGCTTGCTCTTTGCTACCAGACCCTCAAGGTCAAGCCTATGTTTTATCAGTCCTGCAAAGACTTCATTCGCAAGCCTGATTACTTCTTCCTTATTTTCCCGCATTTCATATGCAGGGTCATCAGAAGGTATCTCAATTTTCGTAATGTCGGCTCTGGCTTTTTTCAAATGTGTATCCTGAGCTTCATAGACTATGCCGGGTTTTTCCAGGTACTGCTCAAGATGTTTTTGAGTGATTCCTATAAGCTTCAATTCCCTGCGGAAACAGGGCCTTTCAAACAGTCTGGAGACCACATATACTCCTACAGGAATCCTGAAATCCAGGTTGATTTTAAGAAGCTGGGCCTTGAGAATAGAATAAACTTCTTCCGGGTCAGAAAGTTCCGGAGACCTGGACTCTTTGCCTTTTTCAGATAAAAGCTCCGTGGTTTTTTCAGGCAACGCATAGATCTTTGAGGGAGGAACTTCAGTTTCTTCCAGAATTTCAAGATCCCTGAGTGCCCTGAGATAACCTGTAAGAACCAGGCGGTGCTCATCTATGCCTCTGGCTTTCAGTTCTCTGGAAAGCCCACTGATTGAGAGCTGCTTACCTTCAAGTAGTTCCAGGAGTTTAAGGTTAAGTTTTTCTTCCATCTGTACCGACATCATGTTTTATTGTTGTTAATTAATTCTTCAGGACTCAGGCCGGGAAAACATTTATTGGAACAGCCAAGCAAACGAGCCCGTATCTTTTCGAATCTTCGAAAAGACCTGACTTTTCTGTGAGAGAAGTAAGCAAGAAAATTGCAGGGAGTAATACACGATGTAACTATTCTGCATAATATAAAGCTTATGAGAGAGCTTGTAAAGGAGAAGTGCAGAGAATGTAAGAAGAGACTGGCAAATTTATACAAAAGATCTGTGAAACTTTCAAATGAGTTGCAATGATTTTGAAAAACACACTCTTTAATATTTTTTTCAAAGAATTTGTTTATTAATCCTGAGTTTGACAGTTTGATTTTTATGTTGAAAAATTGTTTGATGGTCAATTTTTATTTGATTGATGTTTTAAAACACCTGAATGTCAGCAGTTCCTCTAAAGTCCATTTTGACTCCACAATTCCTGCCTCTCTTGCAGGTGTATTTTTGCATTCAACTCCTCTTTCATCTTTGTACCTTAATCCTCATGACTTCTACATAGGTTAAAATGCGTGCAATATACCCTTTATTCACGAAACGTATCCTAGAAATGTTCCTGATTTGAAAGAATTTTCAGGCATTGTAGACAACATTATAAATCGACTGACTGAATTAAATATCTGTTCTGACGATTCTGTTCTTGTTTTCGATAAGGGTAACAACTCAAAAGACAACATTGAAAAGGTAACCTCAAAAATGAGTTTTGTAGGAGCCGCAAAAGCAAATCAGGCTGAGGAACTCCTTGATGTTCCACTTTCAAGGTATGAGTACCTGTATAAGAACACAAAAAGTAACGAGATTTTTGGGTACGGACAAAACACCAGTTCTACGGAACAGAATTCACAACTGTAATCACCTACAACGAAGGGACTTACAAATTTCAAAAAAGTACTTATGAAACAAACAAATCAAAAATAATTGATCAACTCAAAGACTTGCAGCGAAGATTAGAAAGCAGTAAAGGAAAAGAGAGAAACAGGAGCAGTGTAGAAAATGAAGTTTCAGAAATTATTCTGAAAAAATTCCGGAGTGTCATAAAATATGAAATAATTGAAGCTCCTGAAGGTAAGAAAACGTCTCAGTTGAGGTTCTGGGTTGATGAGGAGAACAAAAAAAGTGTAAAAAAATATTTGGGAAAAACATCCTGTTTACGGATAAGCACGAGTAGCGTACTAAAAAGATAGTAAAAACATGTAACAGCAAAAACCTTGTTGAAGACGATTTTAAGCTGTTGAACGATCATTTGCTTGTCCCTATATTAGTATGTCATCATAAGGATGAAAATATAAGGGTTCATGTATTATTTGGTTATGATTGGCCTGCTTTTCTACAGATATTTGGCATGGGAGACAAAGATATATGGGTTTTTTATGAAACAACTAGTTAAAAAACTGTCTGAGATTAGGATTGTGTAGTCCAGGAAAAAGAATCCAAAGAAAGCAAAATTATTGTGGAAGAAATGGACACAAAGCAAGCATCATTATTTTCTTTTCTGAACATGGGGAAACATCTACCATCTTAACATAATCGTTATTTGTAGGATTATTCTTTTGTTAGGCATACACAAATAAAGCCGCAAGATAACGGAAAATCAATCATCTTTGAAAGCAAAGTTAAAATTCAGAGAAGCAATATTGAGTTTTGGAATAAGCACGTTGACTATATAAATGATTGTAGAACATACAAAAAGAGCATACAGAAATATACATCAAAAGCTTCTATTAAGCTAACCTGTAAATATATACGAGGGCTGAAATTATGACTACAGACCAAGTAATTCTTGTCAGATTAAAGAGATCGAGAAGAGAATAGAAAAGATGGAAGTTGCACTTGAAAATATAAACAATATCCTGAGAAAAGTAGAGAAAAACACCTATTTCGGGTGCTATATGACGGAGGAGGCTGGAGTGAAGAGATAAAGAGAGCTTATCCTAAAACCAGCCTTATACTCAAACCTGATAGAAGTTTCAGAACAATCCCTTGTGATCTAAATGTGATCAAAAACTCATTGATTATTCTGAATTCCAGATTCGGAGAAACAGTTTTGAGTTATTGATAGGTTCAATTATAAAATTATAAATATGTAATGATGTTACATTTATTTTTATAACTAGATTCTGGAACTGAGTCACTATGAACTTAAAATCAATAGTTATAATTACCTTTATTATTTCGGCCGTTTTATTGGCTGCAAGAATAGCTCCAGCAATGAACTCTGAGCAATATAGGGAAGGAAAGTATATCCATATTGACAATATAGTAATGGAGTTTAGTGGAACAAATGCAACAATTGATGTTGAATATCATCTATCTCCATTTGCCAAGGCATATATATTCCTTTTTGGCAGTAAAAATATAGAGCCAAAAATGAAGGAAATATTTTTCAAATTTCCAGAAATGCAAATAAAGGATATAGGACTTAACAGTGCCACAATCCAGCTGACAAACGTTTCGCAGAAAGAGGGTCATGATTATATGCATGACTCTCGAAAATTAGGGATTCATTCCGACGTGCTCACTATTATTTTTCCGTATAATCAGGGCGTTCGGAGAGTACAAAATGTAGATTCAACATTGAGCGTCTTTTATCCAGATAGCCCGAAATATTCTGAGATTCATAATAACATTACTAAACAATCTCAATAACCCGAAAAAGCTTCTGATACTGCAAAAGAAGAATCTTCGCACTTCGCAGGCTGCCTGACAATTACTTTTAGTAATAAACGAATTCCTTCTCATGCGTCTTCGGTTAAGTGAGGAATCATGACAAATTGCGTAAATCCTCAACACTTATCAAATAGTTCAATAAGTTATAAGCTGGAATAGGGCATCGATTCCACGTAAATAGGCTAAACCTTAAAGCAGGATTTGGATGCAAAATCGATAGCTAGCAGGCAAGAAAATTCCTTAACCGATGATCACTGGGTAATACAATTACCAATTTGCAAAGGTGCTTCTTGCTATTAGTTTTTATTGAAAATTCAGGCAAAAATCGTGTTTCTTTTAAAGTTCAATTTAATTTACAGTCTTTCCTGTAATTGATTTTGTTCCTCAAGTGCATAAGTCCTAAATTTAAAAGCTTTATATGTCTTTTTTGCACAATTTTGACTTGAAATCAAACTTTTAAGAAAAACAACATTATTGTAATTAGTACATAGTTTTAATTTATATTGGAAAGATATAAATGCATTAAATCATTTTTGCATATTAATAATTATAATATCAAATTTGATTTGGGAATTGAGTAAAATAATACTATTTTTTGTTTATATTATATAAATAGGATTACTATAAAAAATGTATTCAAATTAAGAAAATTAGATTAACTATTTATAATTAAACCTCTTTATTTTTATTTGTGATAATATGAAAACATGGAAATTATTTGTGTTATGTATCGTTGTGAGTATGATGGCTGTGTCTGTAGTTTCAGCCAAGGAAGATAGTTCTATGGTTCCAGTAAAGGAAGTTAGTCCAGCTTCTCAGCCTATTAACATTAACTACATCGATAATCTCATTTCCATAAGCGCTTCAGACGGCCACGGCCTAAAACAAGGACAAACCGATACACGAAAAATAAATATCGGAAAAAAAGTTAAATCGATAACGATAGAATGTGACTGGGGTAACCCCAAAAATTCTCTAACACTTACTATAATTGCACCCGATGGAAAAAAATACGGACCTTATTCTGACAGTTATGATGGAAAAATAGATGGTTGTACGGGTGTAAAGTTAACAAAAAAGACAGGAGCGTGGGATGCAACGCCATGGACAATCAAAGTCTACGGTAAGAAGGTAAGTGGAACTGAAACATTTGGTGTCTTCGGAACATGGGTTGTAGCTTAAATTAATGTAAGAGCAAATGAGTGAGGAAGAAATCTATTTTAATCTTGTTATTTTCCAAAATTTCCATTTACTTTTTTCTTTGATTTTTCTTCTTCTAATTCTGTCTCGGTATTATTTTTATCCCACTTTCCGCAGATACACACAAAAATGCCACTTATCATCTCAATAAGGCAATAAGCTAAAACTTAAAATCGGGTTTGATGAGGGGATATGGCAAATCGGCAAATAAATTCTACATCTGTGTACATCTGCAGAATGTAGGTTTTACTTATTCTAACCTTAATTCGACAGAAGTATATATGATAATGTATAAATGGGCTCCAAGTATCTGTTTTCTTCATACAATTCAAATATATCTGTGCACTTATTGATTTTTTTCTGACATTGTTCATTTTATCACACGGCAATGTGTCAATACAATGTGTTTTTTGTAAGAAAAGCTCCGCTTATATCACTAAAAGAAGATTTCAAATGGAAATTGTTGTCCGAGATATTAAACGTTTTTGATTTGAGATCTTGCAGACAAATCCTTACAAAGAGGGGCATTCTGCCCCTCCAAAAGTCAGTGCCTGCTATTAAAATTGTCCTTCTGAGCATGTTTTTTTCCTGTGAAATCTCCTACGCTATCAAAGAATTAGAAGAAAGAGAAAGCTTGAGAACTTTTTTAAAAATCAGTTCAATACCTACACAAAAGGAAATTTATGGTATTCTTAGTAATTATGAACCACAACAGTTTACTGCTTTTGTTTTTGAACTTTTAAAGGATTTATGCCCTAAGAGACAAAATGGATCAAAAGGCATTATTATTGACAGTACTGACATAAACCTTAACCTTAACTGGCACGCTAAAAAGATTACCAAAGAAAGTCTAGAAAACAAAGAATACAAATGGGGTTACTCAACCCACAGAGGTTTCTTCATTGGTATGAAACTGACTCTTGCACTTGAATCTCAAACATTGAAACCTTTAGCGTTTCTAATTAATGAAGCAAATGTATCAGAACCTAAAATTTATCCCGAAATACTTAAAGAACTTAAGAGAAGGAGAATAATAAAAGCAGGAGACGTTATCTATGCTGATAGAGGATACTACTCTTATGATAACTATGTTATATCTGTAAGAGAGTTTAAAGTGGTTCCTTTAATATTCCCAAGGAAAAACTGTAATTTTAAGAAACTTTTCAATATGCTGAGATATCCTCTGAAAATCTTTGATTCAAAAAGAAATATTGAAAAGGAAATAAAATTTTACAAAGAAATAATTGCAAAATTTAAAGAGCTAATAAGCAAATGGAAAGAGTTCAGATCTATAAGGTCAATCATAGAGGATGTATTCAAATTGGCGAAGAAAGCATACTCTATGGAGGATTTGCACAGATATACAAGGAGTTCTGTCCAAAAGTACTGTTCATTAGCTGTACTTTTAGTGGGGATAACTGTAAATTACGGCATTAAAGGCAGAAAGGAATTATAAGCCTTATCTGAATGAAGAAATAGGGAGGGGGCTATAATAATATCTATTTGCAAAATTCCAGCATAGACTGGACCTGAACCAAAAAAACATTGAGAAAAATAGAATAATTAATATAATGTTTATATTCACAATTAACTAAATAAATAAGAATTGAGCTCTTTCCAGCAGAATTGAGGGCAACGCTTAAAAATAATAATTGCCATTTGAATTAAGCTTAAATTGATTATTTCGCAAGGCTGCAAAGATGATTACGAAATTAATTCCCAAAAAAGTATTTTTTACAAGTGGAGTTGGTAGACACCCCGAAAATCTTGAATCATTTGAAGTTGCACTCCGGGATGCAGGTATTGAGAAATTTAACCTTGTAACTGTAAGTTCTATCCTACCCCCCAAGTGTGAGGTTGTATCCAGAGAGAAAGGGCTTGAAGAGTTAAGTCCCGGAGAGATTGTGTTTTGCGTAATGTCCAGGATTTCTTCCAATGAGCCAAGAAGAACGCTCAGTGCATCAGTTGGTTGTGCATTCCCACAAACCATAAACAGGCACGGTTACATATCAGAATACCATGCATATGGAGAGACCGCGCAGGACGTTGGGAAACATTCCGAAAAACTTGCACGAAGCATGTACAGTACATGGACAAACGAAGCCCCCCTCAGGACTCTCAGTTTTCCCAGGTCATCTTCTGTAGATGAGCATGGAGACTGGATGACCGTGATATCCGTAGCAGTCTTTACTATATGAACATTAACAATCTGAGCATTAACAGTATACCTACAACAATTTCTGCGATTGTTTAGAACTTCACTCTGGAAATAAAGTATGCTCATCATGCTGTCAATTTCACACTCTTTGATCCTGGTTCAAGCCTGACAAATTAGTTTCCTGAGGAAGGTTCATCTCTGTTGATATTGTCGAGGAAGAGTCTGCATATATTGATATTTAATAAATTATATAATTATTAGTGCTATTTGCATTTCTTACCGCCTGTTGCCAAGTGTCTTCAGGTCTTAGAAATCACATGCAAAACTATCATTATCTGCTTATTAGGAGAATGGTATGCATCTTAATGTGTTCACAGATAACCCAACCGTTCCGATAGATGTAAAGGACAGGTCTGTAAGCGAACTGATGGACGGAATGCTTAAGACAGGCTTCCAGGGAAGAAAGCTGGCCGAATCTGTCCAGGCCTGGCATAACATGCTAAAACAAGAAAATATGACTGTGCTTATGGGCCTGTCAGGAGCTATGGTTCCTGCTGGCATGCGTAGGGTTATCTCGTATATGATCCAGGAGAAGATGATAGACTGCCTTGTAAGCACAGGAGCGAACATGTTCCATGACTCACATGAAGCTCTCGGCAAGAAACACTATGTGGGTTCACATCTGGTTGATGATGAAAATCTCTTTGAGCATGGAGTGGACAGAATTTATGATGTTTTTGCAGTTGAGGAAGAGTTCAGAACTGCAGATAACCTGATTGCGGATTTTGCAGAAGAAATCGGGGAAATATCCTGTTCCTCAAGGGAGTTCATGTATCTGCTAGGAAAAGAACTTGTAAGGCGTGGAGCGGCCGAGGATTCTATAGTCGTAAGTGCATACAGGCACAATATCCCTATCTTCGTTCCTGCACTTTCTGACAGCTCAATAGGAATCGGGCTTACTATTGCAAGAAGAAGAGGACTGAAACTTGATATTGACCAGATAAAAGATGTTGATGAGGTCACGCAGATTGTCGAAAAATCAGGAAAAACCGGAGTTGTTTATATTGGAGGTGGAGTCCCCAAGAATTTTATCCAGCAGACCGAAGTAATAGCTTCTATTCTTGGAATGCATATCGGAGGGCATGATTATGCAATTCAATACACTACTGATGCTCCTCACTGGGGAGGTCTTTCAGGCTGTACTTTCGATGAAGCCGTTTCCTGGGGAAAAATTGCAGCTCAGGCAAAAAAAGTGCAGGTCTTCGTGGATGCTACTATCGCTCTCCCTATTGTGGCCCATGCACTTCATGAAAAATGCCGTGAATTGAAACGAAAAGCTCCGATTTTTAACTGGAAAGAGCCTGAAGGGCTTGATGTTGATTATAGAGAGTAATCAAATTACAAATCTTTATTATATTTGAAAGCTTATAACGTAAGACGAGAAGGAGAGGAGTAAATGGGTAAAAGAACTCGAATAATTAACGATCCTTCCTATTTAGTACCATTACTCAGGACTTTTGGGTCAAGAACTCACAAAAAAATATTTGACACACTTTCAAACAAGTGGATGACCAGAGCAGAGATAGATGAATTCATGGGTACAGACTCATCAAAAAGCCTTCATATCCTGAAAAAAGCCGGGCTCCTGGAGAGCCAGTGGAGAGTTCCGGAGGCAGGGCAAAAACCCTCCAAAGAATACCACAGTTCCTATTCCAAGGTTCAGGTTAATTTTCAGTGTTCTTTTGAGGATTTGAGCGATATCATTATGCTGACCTTCAAGCCATATGAAGAGGTCAAAGATGCGATGGAAGAACTGGAAAGGCTAGTAGAAGAAGGCAATACCTCCATGAGCAACCTCACAAGGACGCTTAATAGAAACCCATTTTATATTTGTGCTGTTGCCCGTAGATCCGAAAGGCTTTCTGTAATGGGGCAAAGATTAAAATTAATTGAAGATGTAGAGGAGAACTACGATTGATGATTAAAATCCTCCAGACTAAAAGCGGAGTAACCAAATTTCAGGTCCTTATCGAAGTTGCAGCCCACCAGCCTAATGTAAGACAAAAAGAAATTGCTGCAAAGATAGGAATAACTCCCCAGGCAGTTTCTGAATATATTAAAGAACTTGTAAATGACGGGCTGATAGTTACTGAGGGCCGGGTCAGGTACAGGATTACAAAAGAAGGTGTGGAATGGGTCCTTGAAAATGCCACGGAAATGAAGCAATACGCCCGCTTTGTCATGGAGGATATAATCAGCCATGTCTCAACCTGGACAGCGATTGCAAAAGAGGATGTAAAAGAAGGCGAGCAAGTATACCTGAAAATGGAAAGAGGACTCCTGTACGTAAGTAGTACGGAAAAAACAGGTGCATCAGGCAGTGTAATTTCCGATGCATCTGCCGGAGAAGACGTGGGAGTAACGAGCTTGCGAGGCCTGATTGACCTGGAAAATGCTACGGTTACAATATGCAAGGTTCCGAGAATTGAGCGTGGAGGATCAAGAAAAATAGATATTGAACGCCTGAGATCCCTGACAAGCTCAAAACCTTATATAGCAGCTATCGGTGTCGAAGCACTTATCGCTCTGCGTAAGATCGGCATAACCCCAAATGTTATGTTCGGAAGTAACGAATCAGTTATTGAGGCTGCATACCATGGCTTATCATCCCTTGTAGTCTCAGTAGATGAACAGGTTCCTTCCCTTCTTAACAGGTTGGAAACCGAAAACCTTGAGTATGAACTCGTAGACCTGACTCTCGAGTAATTCTCTTTAATTTTTAAATGAATTCCAGACCTGCGGGTCTGAATCAAAAAATCCTAATTTTTCCGAGTACTGTCACTACTGGACAGTTTTATCAGAACCTCTCAAAATAGCTGGATTCTCCGGAATAATTATCTGCCTCCATGTTTAAGTTTGCTTTGTTTAACTGCATAAACTTATCTCGAACGGATATATACTCCTCCATTTTGGAAGGGTTTTATAAATTCAAATAAACGCATTGATTTCCTTACCTATCATTTTTTTTCTTTAACTCATCCCATAGTTCAGAGCCTGGTGCCTCACCAGTTAGAAGAATAATTGCAATAAGGATAACCGCCATTGCTATAAGAATAACATATCTGGTTATACTCTCTTCACTATAATGCATACCTACAAGCGGAGCAATAATTATAAACCCAACAGTTACCAACCAGCCTTCTAAGCTAGCTGGACTAACGCCCCAACCAATACGCCTTTTGTGAAACCATGCTTTCTTAGTAAGTCTTTTCATGTTTGACCTCAATTTATTTTTGTTTCAATCCTTGTTTTCATGATCTTACCGGTCAATAACTTCCAATATATTTAGGAATGATTCAGATATAGCTTCCAATATAGTTAGGAATGATTCAGATATAGCTTCCAATATAGTTAGGAATGATTCAGATATAATATCAAGGGTTTTGTTACCAGAAATGATTATGGTAAATGGAACTATAGATTAATTCCTAAACTGAAATATGAAGATAATTTCGAAAAACACCAATTTTGGCGGGTCATTTATATTTGATACATTACAATTATTAGAAGTTAAGTTTATCAAAATATTCTGAAGTTATATTTTTATCATTCCCAAACACGAATGAAATGCCTGAATAGGAAGAAATGACTTTTATCCCTACTTTTTCGAACGATTTTCGCTCAAGCCTTTTTTGAAAAGGCTTGCAGTGCACCAATTGTCACGCCGTTGACCGGGATTTTCGCTCAAGCCTTTTTTGAAAAGGCTTGCAGTGCGCCAATTGTCACGCCGTTGCTCGGTGTTTTCGCTCAAGCCTTTTTTGAAAAGGCTTGCAGTACAGATTTAACTTTAAAGGGTATATTTTATAATAAGGAGATTACCCATGAAGATGATTGTACTTTCCGATACTCATATGAAAACCGGAGAAATTCCCCAGCAACTTCAAACGCTGCTTGAAGAATGTGACCTTATAGTCCATGCAGGAGATTTCAGTACCGTAAAAGCCTATAACGCCTTCAACGCCAGCGGCAAGTTAAAAGCCGTTTTTGGAAACGATGACACTTCCGAACTCAAAAAGCTCCTTCCAGAAAGACTGAAATTCGAAGTTGAAGGTGTAAAAATCGGAGTTGTACATGAAGGAGGACTTTCGGTTACCGATACAACTGCACAGGGTTATCTCGCAAAAGAGATGGGGGTAGATATTCTGATTTTCGGTCATTTGCACCGGCCATTGATAGAGAAAAAAGATGTTGTGCTTGTTTGTCCTGGCTCTCCTACCAGATCCAGGATGTCAAACCCAAGTGTTGTAGAACTTATAATAGAAAAAGGAAGTATTAATGGTAGAATAATTACTCTTGAGGGAGCTACCTGTGATTATATAAAGTTTCGGGATTCCCTGAAGAAGGGTGAGCAGGAAAAAAATCGAAACGAAAAAAATGCTTAAGCGTCTGAAACTGGCATAGATTACATGCAAGGATTCACAATCTGGACTACCTGTAGAATTAACCCTGACCAGTAGTTTATTTGCTGCTTAAATTCGGCACATTACTTGCTAAGCACAGGGTCAGGGAAATTCAATTTTTGCAAGCCCTATTTACAGTGTTTCCAATTTGAACATAACGCCTGTGCCCTGAAGGCTCAGGTATACTTTATCCCCAAATTCGAGAATTGTCTCAACATTGACATTGCTATTCCAGTTGTACACAAAATCATAGCTGCCCTTCATAGGCTCGAAACCCAGAGACATCAACCGCTGGTTTACTTCCGACGGACGGGTCCCTTCACTGCTGAACCAGACCAGAAGATAGGTTTTCACAGAATCATCTCACATATTGTTAAATTATATTACTACTTAAATAATATTACTCCGAAATTTCACTCAAACACAAATTATTCATTTTATACCATGTCTCTTTTATTTATGTATATTTTGCCTTTTCTGGCTCTGAGACCGTTGACAATACAAACATTTACAGAATATAGCAAAATTTATAAATTAAATAGAAGAGTTTCAAAATGACTCTTAGCCATTCTTTATGGATAAAATGATTTTCAGTTCAAAACCTCATTGGTTTTTATAAGGAAATTATGGGAATATTCACACAAAAAGTAGAGCTGGTCACTCCGCTTTCGATGTATGCAGCTACTGCAAATATCTTGTCCTCAGGAGTCCCGTCCGCTTTCACAGTTCCGGACTCGGTTTCTCTTCCGTTTTTACACAGAGAGAACCAGACTTTTGTCATTTACATCAACCTGATTCACGACTAAAGAGTAGTTCTTACCCAGTATCCGTGAAATTCTGTCAAGTCTACGAGGAATAGACAAGTTATAAATTTGACTTGTGTTGGAAATGATTTTTATTCCCTGTAGACCTGACAGTGCTGCTCTGAAATACGTAAAAAGCCTCAAAAAAATTGTGTTCAAGCTTAACAGAAACGTGTGTTTTCTAGAGGAAATAGCGGTTCATTAAGATCCCCGATCTCCTCAGTTTGTTTTTTCCACCACATTTTTACTCTGGTGGACCACCCTCTTTGAATAAGATTCCCATTGTTTACCTCAAGAATACCTTTCAGATAGGACCTGAGAATGGTCTCCTGGGTACTTGAGGTTACATTATAATACGACTTGAAATCCTCAACTGCTTCTTCAAAAGTTGCATACCTGTGGACGTGCTCGAAAGGGAAAACTTTGACATTTGGGTAGATTCCCATACTGTAGAGCACATTGTAGAGAACATCGCATTTCGGGGCTGGCTGATACTCATATCCGTGAAGGAAAGGCCAGAGTATTCGAGAATGCATATCCCATGAAGTTTCTCCCGCAAACCAGTACAGATAAACATACCTTGAAGAAGCATCTATCATCTTTTGAACTGAAGTCCGTATGTCTTTCATGCCCAAGGAATAAGAAGCAAAAACCACATCATAAGGAGCAGAAAGATCGGATTCGACATCAATGGCTTCCCAATCTTTGTGTACACAGTTGATATTCTTGATTCCGTACTCTTCAATATTTTCCTTCATGACGCTCATCATGCCGTCAGAAGGTTCAACAGCAGTTACATGAGCTACCTGCTGTGCAATCGGAATTGCAAGGGTACCGGGCCCTGACCCTATATCAAGAACTCTGGAGTCAGAAGAGAGTTTCATGCCCTTAATCCTCTTTTCGGTTATTGTCTTTGCGTTATTATCCTGAAACATCTCCCAGAAGCGTCTGGCCCTTTCCTTATTGTGCCATATAGCTGAACAATCTACATTTTTGTTCGATTCTAATTCTCTTTCCAACGTCCCTTTCCAGACTTCATTCCAGTCAATGTTACATGGGTCCATATTATCAGCTCAAACTACATACATATAAAATTGTTTAAAATTGACAAAATATGTTACAAAAACAAATACAAATATGAATATATATATCTTGTTAAATGGTAAAACAAATTCGTCAGAGCTGACAACCAAAGAAGTTACACCTGTTGAATTCCAATTGACAATATAGAAAAATGGAGATTTTCTTGAATTGCAATGCATTTGTATTCGGTTAAGACACGATCTATAAGAAATATGTTATTTTTATTGTTTTTGAAAACCTACAAATGTAAATCGATACGTATAGATAATTGAAGTAGCCATTTTAACGTTAACAGATTCCTTAACCGAATACAAACGAATTGAACTATAAGTGCAGTAACACGCCACCAATTTCGCCAGTTGAGCACGATATTCTACCCCTATTTTCGAGATAATTGAGAATTGGTTTATTTGTTCAGGCTTTCAACCAGACAATATTTATGTTAACAATGTTTACATTTAGTATTATAAGAAAACTTTTTTATATAACTAGGTATTACAATAATTTATTAAATTCATATTTATTATAATAATATGTTTACAGTAAAACGATATTAAAAATGTATTATCTTTCAAATGTATTATCTTTCAAATGTATTATATTTCTAGCCTATACAGTGTTTAAACTGGTTTTTAGTTTCGAGATAAATCGTGTTCTTCGATTTTTCCTCGAGGGAGCCTCTTTAAAAGTCCTTTTAGAAGTCCTTTTAGCTGAATTGAGGATTATTTTATGGATCGAAATTTCAAGCTTATTTTACTAACCTGCATGCTGCTTGCAGTAATTGGTGCAAGCGCCTGCATAAGCGGAGAAAACGATGAAACTGCCAAAGGAGACAGTTTCGTGGAAAACTCTCAGGACCTTGTTGTGGGCATAAGTTCAGACGTTAACAACTGGTATCTTGACAAGTTTGCGGATGGTGATGCCAGGTTTGTGTGGTCTCAGGTCTATGAAACCCTTGTAAGGCTTGACTCTAACCTGAATATTATCCCGGGACTTGCCGAGTCATGGGAAACGCCTGACAACGGGACGACATGGATCTTCCACCTACGCAAGAATGTGACCTTCCATGACGGTACATCTTTTAACGCAGATTCGGTTGTGTTTTCTTACTCTGACAAATCCTATGTGAGACAGGCAGTACTGAAACCGATTAAAAGTATAGAGGCTCTTGATAACTATACCGTGAAATTTGTTCTCCAAAAACCCATGCCTCTACCTTTTTACCTGACTCATGTAGCCTGGCCCATAATGGGGCCTGGTTGTCTTGATAAAGCAGGAAATTTCATCAAACCGGTAGGGACAGGACCATTTAAGTTTGAATCGCAGAAAAAAGATCAGGAAATAGTGCTTATAAGAAATGATGCTTACTGGGGAAATAAGTCTCTGCTTAATAAAGTTAGTTTTAAAATCATCCCTGATCCTTCTACGCAAGTTATGGCGTTTGAGAACGGAGAACTGGATATGATTATCAAGGTTCCAGAGTATGATGTCAAGAGGCTCGAAGCCAAAAAAGGTATCCAGGTTCAAAAGAAGCTAAGTACTTTTACGGATTTCCTGCAGTTCAATTGCGATAAAACTCCTTTTAACGATACAAAAGTACGCCAGAGTGTTGCCTACGCAATAGATACCAAAGCCTTAGTGAACGATGTCCTTAACGGCGTTGGAAAACCGGCAGAAGGAAGACCGTATTCTCCCAACATGATGTACTCTGACCCTAACCTGAAAACATATTCGCAAGACCTTGATAAATCAAAGGCTCTACTTAAAGAAGCAGGATGGGAAGATTCCAATAGGGATGGAATTCTTGAAAAAGATGGAAGTCCCTTGAATTGTACCTTGCTTGTAAGTAAGGGTGCATGGGCAGCCAGGCATACTCTTATGGCTCAGGTTGCGCAGGAAGATCTCAGAAAAATAGGAATGAATGTGGAAATTCAAGTACTTGATGAGGGAGCGATCAGTAAACTAGAAGGTGTGGGAAACTTTGGCATGATACTCAGAACTGGCTATTTTGTCTGGGGTCCCTATCCAAAACACTTCTTTATTCACCATTCTAAAAGTCCTTACTCTCACTACCACAATGAAACCTATGACCAGCTTGTAGATGCAGCAGATTCGACCATAGATCCGCAGAAGCAGAAAGAACTCTATTACGCTCTACAAGATTTTGTAATAAAAGAAGTCCCTGCTTTCTATCTTGTACATGAAGAAAAGGTAGTAGCAACCGGGCCTTCTGTAAAAGGTTTTGTGATAACAGCAGAAGATCCCTGGCTGGACCTCTCTGGAGTTTATCTTGAAAGAAAGTAAATTAAAACAAGGTTCCGAAAGGACAGAACATTAGAAACTTCACAGACGGGAAGATAAACCTTAAAATGGAATATCCGAAAGCATCAGAAGTTAAGAGACCGATATCAGAAAACGACAGAAACATAAGAAGAATATCTATGTGGAAGTACATTGCAAATCGCTTGGCCATGGTATTAATAGTAATAGCAGGGGTTACTCTTGTTTCTTTTTTTGCCATGTACCTTGCGCCAGGAGATCCTGCTGAGCTCATAGCTCTTGAGAGATATGGACAAGATCTTGATAAAAGCCAGATTGAATCCGTCAGGGAAGCAGAAGGACTTGATGCTCCTGTTTATTTCCAGTACTTTATATGGCTGGATCATCTCTTGCATCTTGATCTTGGAAGATCTATTATAACCTCTGATGATGTCCTTGAAGAAATACTCTTGAAGTTGCCGGCAACTATAGAACTTACAGTTGCCGGCTTATTAATCTCTCTCCTAATCGCCTTACCTATAGGAGTTCTGAGCGCTTTTCAGAAAAATATTCTGCTTGACAATTGTTGCGCGTTTTTTTCCTTGATAGGCATTTCTATCCCTAACTTCTGGCTTGGAATTCTTCTGATCTGGCTTTTTTCCCTGACTCTTCATATTTTCCCTAGTTATGGGTATGGAAGCCTGAGTCACCTTACTCTTCCTGCTCTAACCCTTGGAATTTCAATGTCTTCAATTACGGCCAGACTTACCCGAGCTAGTCTTATGGAGGTGATGGAGAAAGAATATATTTTGGCTGCACGTGCCAGAGGGTTTGATGAGTATACTGTCGTTTTACGGCATGCACTGAAAAATGCCTTACTCCCAGTTGTTACATTTGCAGGAATGCAATTGGGTTATCTTCTTGGAGGAGCTGTTATTGTGGAAACAATTTTCTCCTGGCCAGGTATCGGAAAACTTCTTGTTGATTCGATCTTTGCAAGAGACTTTTCTATGGTTCAGGGCTGTGTTCTTTTTATCGCAGTGCTCTTTTCTCTTTCCAGCCTTGCAGTGGATATATTGTATGCAGTGCTTGACCCGAGAATCAGGTATGACATGTATGACTGAAAATATAAAAATGACTGAAAAATCTTCTATGAATGAAAAAAGGCTAAGTCTATGGGAGTTTGGAAAAAACAGACTTGCACTCTTCGGAATTTTGTTTATTGCTATCCTATGTTTTCTGGCCCTATTTGCTCCCTATATCTCTCCAAATGATCCTTTTGCCCAGAAACTTGACAAACGACTTCTTGGCCCATGCCATGAATACCCTTTAGGAACTGATGAATTTGGGCGCTGCATCTTTTCAAGAGTGATTTATGGCACACGCATCTCTCTCGGCATTGGAATTCTTGTTGTTGCAGCTACATCCATTGCAGGTACCTCTCTTGGGTTGCTTTCAGGGTATAAAGGAGGCCTGTTTGATGAAATCCTTATGAGAGGCGTAGACGTGATGCTGGCTTTCCCCAATATCATTCTTGCCCTTATGATAGCAGGACTGCTGGGGCCGGGGTTTTTAAGTGTCGTCCTTTCCTTATCCCTTACTCAATGGCCTGTTTATGCAAGGCTTGTACGCGGACAGGTCCTCTCTTTAAAAAAAAGAGATTTTGTGGAAGCGGCAAGGGCTCTTAGACCCTCAAATTTCTACATCATGCGAAAACATATACTTCCAAACTGCATGGAACCTGTAATCGTTCTTGGGACTCTTGAGATTGCCCATGTGATAATCTTTGCCTCTGCTCTAAGTTTTCTAGGACTTGGAATCCAGCCTCCTACGCCCGAATGGGGCTCTATGCTCAAATCCGGAATTCCATACCTGCGCACATATCCTCACCTTTGTTTTGTTCCAGGTCTCATGATTATGCTTACAGTTTTTGCTTTAAATTTTGCAGCAGACGGATTAAGAGCCAGCTTGGGACAGTATGCTAAACAGGAGGTGCTGGATAGATGAGTATTTCTTTCCTCTCCACTCAACTTCTTTCAGTAGAAAACCTAAATGTCTCTTTCAAAACCTCAAAGGGCCTTGTAAAAGCAAACGAGAACATTTCCTTTGAGATCAAAGAAGGAGAGATTTTTGGGCTTATTGGAGAAACAGGCTGTGGAAAAACTACCCTTGGAAAAGCCCTTTTAAGGCTGCTCTCAAATAATGCAAGGATAGAAGGGAGAATCGTTTACAGGGGTAAGAATATTTTAAGTCTTTCTGAAAAAGAAATGAGGAGTCTGAGAGGAAAGGAAATAGGGATCATGCTACAGGACTCTTCAATCTGTTTTAACCCGGTACTCTCTGTAGGTAGTCAAATTGCTGAAATTTATCGATACCATGAAGGCATGAAAAAAAAAGATGCAGAAAAGAAGGCTTCAGAGATGCTTGAGCTTGTTGGAATAGATTCTTCAAGAAAGTCTGAGTATCCTCATCAGTTCAGTGGTGGGATGCTGCAGAGGGTTATGATGGTAGTAGCGCTTGCTCTCAAGCCAAGACTTCTTATTGCAGACGAACCTACAAAGGGGCTTGATCCTGATATAAAATTGCAAATTCTTGAAATAATTGCCAAGCTTGTCAAGAAGGAAAATTCTTCCATGCTCTTAATTACTCATGATCTGGACGTCTCTACTAAACTTACAGATAGGACTGCAGTGATGTATGCTGGAGAAATCGTTGAAATCGGGAAAACGGCAACGGTCATCTCCGATCCAAAACACCCTTATACTTTTGCACTACTGCATTCGCTTCCAGAAAAAGGGCTAATGAATGTTTCAGGTCAGTCTCCAAGTCTGATCTTCCCTCCTTCCGGTTGTAGGTACCATCCCCGATGTAGTAACCAGCTGGTAGACTGCTCAAAAATCCACCCAACCCTATTGGAACATGTAGATGATCATTTTGCTCGCTGCTTATTTTCTGAAAAAAATAGTAAGAATGTAAAAAGAGAACCACATTTGATCCCAGATACTCCTTCTCCTGGGTGTGCGGAGGTGGGCATACGGCATTGTTAGAAGTGAAAGATCTGAAAAAGCATTATTATTCCGGGCTTTTCCAGATTAAGGTTAACAAGGCCGTAGATGGAGTAAATTTCAGGATAGAAAAAGGGAAGACTCTAGGTCTTGTTGGAAAAAGTGGTTGTGGGAAATCCACACTTGGAAGAACAGTGTTAAGATTGCTTGAACCGACAGAAGGTAGCATTATCTTTGATGGTAAGGATATTTCAATACTTAAAGGCCACTCTTTAAAATACCTGGGAACCAGGATGCAGATCATTTTTCAAAACCCTGAATCGTGCTTGAACCCAAAGATGAAAGTTTATGATATAATTGCAGAACCTTTAAGGCTTCACAGGCTTTGCGCTAAAGACAAAGAATTGGAGAGGATAAAGGAACTTATTGAAATTGTTTCCCTTAATGAAGAGCTTCTTTTTCGCTATCCCAAAGAGCTAAGTGGAGGTCAGCTTCAGAGAGTTGCAATTGCAAGAATCCTTAGCATGAAACCGGAATTAATAGTAGCGGATGAGCCTACTTCGATGCTAGACCCACTTGTCCAAGCTCAAATTCTTTCGCTTCTTAAGGGACTGCAAATCAAGTTCAAGATAAGTTTTCTGTTTATCTCCCACGATATTAAGGTTGTTGAATGGATGAGTGACGAGATTGCCTTTATGGAGAAAGGAAAAATTGTTAATTTTAAAATAGTGTCACGTTAACCCTCAAAGACAAAAGAATTCTGAACCATTTTAAGTAATTATATAGGACATTTTAATGATGACGAGATAGTATTACTGAAGGATTTTTCCCTGCGAGCTATTGAATTCCCTTTGCAGATTATTTCTTTGAAAGTTGAGTTAAGAGAAAAAAACATAGAATACCTGAAAAGAGACAGGTGAAAGGAAAAGAGACAGGTGAAAGGAAAAGGGACAGGTGAAAGGAAAAGGGACAGGTGAAAGGAAAAAAAGGAACAAAAGTTCCTTGAGAATAAATAATTACGTACTTTTATGCAAAGAGGAATGGAAAGTTAGAACTCTTTTGAACTTAGTCTCTGTAATAATCAAACAGCAACATTTCTCCTGAATGTGCGTCAATCCATACTGAAGCAGGATAGGTAGCGTCCTTTGCAAAACTTGAATCCATGAATCGGATCCACCATGCCAGATGAATTTTATCTTCATCGTCCTCTTTCCAGACAAGGTTCGACGAAATAACTTTTACAGTATTTGCTTTTTCTTCTCCTATAGAAGGTTCGTTACTCATGTATTCTTTGAGAATCTCAACTGCTTTTTCATCCGTAACGCCTGGTTCCGTATCAATGAGTGCTAGTTCTTCCTCATCCATAGACCATCTTTTACGATAGCTTGAAACTTCGCCTGTTTCCGCGTTGATCTCTACCTGTATTCCATCAGAAAGAGAAGGTATTCCCCGGATAATTCTTGCGTAGCTAATTTTGTAAGTTCCAGGGAGATCGTCAGCCGGAGGTTCTTTGTAGTTTATATGTTCAAGCTCAATATCATTAATTTTATCCGCTGAAACCCTGGATTTGATATATTCTTCTGCTATTTCCAGAGCATCATCTTTGCTTACACTGTCTTTGCCCTGTACATTCTTTGATCCATCGTATACAAAAAGTTGCTCTCCATTAGAGGCATCTATTCCTGTTAAGATGCTTTTTCCATTAGTTGTTTTTGAGCTTATTTGCCAGATTATCCCAAAATTTTCATCATCAATCAGTTCTCCATGGATAGATTCATTGATTACTTCCGGATTTTCTGATATTATCTTGTTTTTTGCATCCTCAAAACTAATATTTACGTTTGCAGTTGACGGATCAAGGTATTTTGTTTGCTTTGCATCTTCTTTCGTAAAGATTATTCCTCCCTCTTCAGAAGCAAAAGCCACAAATATTGCACTTGCCAGTACCAAAGTCAAGATACAAATTTGACTAAGTTTCATGATCTTCTCTTCCATAAAGTTTTAAATACAAGTTTGAATTTCCTATAAATCTATTATTGGCAACATCTACTGCATCTCCAAACTCTTTTTCGACTTGGTTTCTTGCATAGTTGGCTGCTTCAGAAAAACAGTGACATCGGTGAAAGTAGCCATATAATTCCTTTAAAGGAAAATAATAACCCTAAACAATTTAGTTTGAGCAGAAGTTAATAACCGAAAATGGAATTGATAATTATACTATCATCAATCAATGGTTACCGGGGAAGTTTTCATCCACGCAATAAGCTAGCGTAGTATTCGAATAAAATAAAAAGTTTAGGGGCATTCATCCCCCGATTTTGATAGTATGGTTTTCACTTGTTTTGATTTTATTCTCTTTCTTTGAGGGACTCAAGAGCCTTTTTGACTATTTCGCGGTAGTAACCGGTATCAGTCGAGTAGTGTTCTTTTGCAAGTTTTGAGTTTTGATCTTCCTCTGCTTCAATTGCTCTTATCCTTTCAAGCGTCTGCTTTGCAGTATCAAGCACCCAGAGATTCCGGGTAAGTTCATCTACCTGCTGAATAGACTCGGGGCGGATAGAAGTCAGGACATTCCCGTCATCTGTGGTATATGTACTGGTTTTGCCCACAACTGCTACAAAAGCTGGTAGTTCACACTCAGCAAGGAACTGAGCTGCTTCGGGCTGGTACTGTCCGGCATAGACCAGGAAAGAACCTGTAGGGTCCGAAACCCTTCCCCTCCAGTACTCGGAATCGGTACCGATATCTTCCTTTTCGATAAGTGTGCCAACAAGGAAGATGCGGTTTACTTTAGCTCCTGTGGGTGTCAGGACATACTGTGGAGCATACTGATCACTTTCGTCCCTTGAAGTCAGGTTCGAATCCTTCAGTTCCTGGGCAAAAACTCTGCGGGCAGCTTCTCTGAAAAAGCCTGGCATTTACTGCACCTCCAGCTTTGTAAATGTTTCATTAAGCGAAAGCATCTCATCAAGCATCTCTTTATCCAGAGAAGTCTTGGGAGTAATGGAATCCACAAGGATGTAGCGATCAAGCTTGTGCCCGGTTACGGTATAGTACCTGCCTACAAGCTCATGTTTTATAGTATCCAACACTACCCCGGGATCGAGAGCGTCAGCAGCCATTGCAATTGCAGTATCGAGAGAAAGTCCTGCAAGCTCCTCAGTAAGTTCTCTATTAATCAGGATATCCTGAGTGGAAGTTCCTGAGTCCAGAACCGCTTTTATCCTCAGGTCATATTCCCCTTTTACTTTTCCGTGCTCCGGACAGGCACCCTTAACCAGAGCCCTTTTACACTCAGGACAGCGCTTTATAAGGCCTGAACCGGTCTGGATGTCCACCATTGCTCCGAAATATGTGGAAGTTGAGGACCCGACTTTGATATCTTCATCAAGTTCTTCTATGGAACTTGATCTGTTAAGCTGAATCTGGATCTTACCGCCCCATTCGTTGACAACTACATTTTTCAACATGTAGTTCTTGCCCTCTTCCATGTCAGGAAGCTCGGAACTGGCCCAGTTAGTGAATTTGATAACCCCTGTGGGGTCCCCTATAAGCCCTGCCTGCTCAATCGATTCATGAGAATTTTCCCAGAGCTGAACTACTTTTCCTTTGACTGTAGCCCACTGGCCTCCAGAAAGGTCGGAAATATTCCTGAGTTCGGATTCTCTTGCAGCCGGTGTGAAGTCACCGCCTCCAACTTCAATGACTTCATCCAATTTTTCTATAGAAGTATTCTTATTAAGCTGAACCTGGAATCTGCCATTGTACTCTCCTATAACAACGCTCCTGAAAAGATAACTCTCTCCCTGTTCAAGCTCAGGCAGTTCGGCATTTTTCCATTCGGTAAACTTTATAATTCCGGTTTCATCTCCCAGTAATCCTACCTGAGAGATGGACTCATGAGTATTTTCCCAGAGCTGGACAACCTTTGCCTTAAGATTTGCCCACTGTCCATTTTCCGAAATATTCATAATCTTAGTAAGCTGCGGCTCAGCCTGCCTGGTGTAAAATTCATTCTTAGGAATAGAATATTTCTTCAAAAAGTAATTGGTCACGCTGCGCTGAGCTTCGTTTGAAGGAACTTTAAACTTCGTAATCAGTTCATCAAGTCTGCTTTCGATATCCTCTACAGGTACATCGATGCCAAGTTTCAAAAATCGATCTCGAATAGATTGGGCTATTTGTTTCATTCTTCCTACCTCAAGCCTCTTGTTTATCTTGTATTGTGTAGAGAGGCGTTTTAAACTACAACGCCACAACATATAAAGTTAAGGAAAGCAGATTGAAAGTATTCCCATCAAGGCCAGCGTTCGGTATCTGGTAAAACTCTTCTTAAAGACTGAGAGACCATAAGAAATTGGCCCTAGAAACTCAATCTGATGCAGAGGAAAAACTATTATTTTGAGACTGTTTTTAAATTCCCTGTGCATACTTCCTGCTTCCTGCTTGAGCTCAATTTTGAAGTTACTTCAGTTCATCATTAAATTTTTTTTAAGAGACTATGTGCGCATACTATACTTAAACTTATTTGCCCAAAAATTTTGTAGCATTATTACAAAGAGCTAACCCGTTTTTGTAAAAAATTAAAAATATGGACACAATTCCATAATCTAGTGATTTCTCTTATTGTTCTTTCCTCAAACCTACAATTTTCTCTGCTAACTACCTCAAAAAGCTGCAATAATCTTGAAAAACAAATTCTTTGGCATTTTTGCCAAAGAATTTGTTTATTCATTAGATATTTTTTTTGAATATTTTATCTAAAATCAATACGCTCCGCTACTTTCTAAAGTGAAACTTTTATCAAAATAGCTTA
>NZ_LMVP01000134.1 GCF_002287235.1 Methanosarcina spelaei | reverse complement strand
TATAATAATTGACACCATTGACTCTTGCACCTGTATCATCAATCTGCTGATAAGGTGTAGCTTTAAGACCTTCCAGAAAAATCTCAGCTTTCTCCTGATGAAAGATATCAATATCTTTTGTCAGGATTCGAGAAATAGTGGCTTTAGATATATGAACACCAATATTTTCCAGAAATTCATGTATCTTAGGCTCTGAAACATTAGCAACATGATTAAGGGTAATTATAAGAGATTTGATCCCAGGACCAAATTCACCCTTTACGCCTTGTGGCAATTTTCCTGCATATGTTTTATGCTCAGAAGGAGAATAAAAAATCTCTATTCTGTAGTTTGTATTAACAGGCTTTATGTATATATCCTGAATTATTACGTCTCTATAACCTTTAGGATATGCATCACTGGGTAAAATGGATATGTCAACTTTACATGTTTCAGTTCGATGAACCTCTATTTTATCCAGTTTAGATTTAGGCTCTTTATCCTATGGGAGCTTTCTATTTCTTCTCTCTTTTTCAGAAGAAATGTCTTCATTCTTTTTAGAGCCACGAATCTTAGGTTTGGCTTTTTCACCTTTTAGTAAGTTGATTTCATCTCGAAGCTTCTGGTTCTCTGCCTTGAGAAACTCAATCTCTTCGTTCTGTTGTTCAATTATAGAAAACAAAATACGAAAAGCTTTGGCATATCTTTCATCTTTAATTTCATCAGGATTGATGTCCAGTGAAGAAAGCAATTGTTTTAAAGCTTCAAGTTCCATTTTTCTACTCCAAAATATGATAAGGGAAAATGGAAAAACTATTATATTTTTTATGCGGTTGAAAAACCATTGAATTTGAAGAGGATACAGAATTCCTGTTTACTGACATACTAATAACTGTACGAAAAATATCTTCACTTGTAAGGGAACCATTGATCTTGATAGTAACATGATCTGAAAGAGGCCGTAATACCGTATCAATACATTTCTTTGATTTTAATTCAATTTTAGGATTGAATCCAGGCTTATTTGATAAAAGAGACATGGGAAGGCATTTTTATCCTATATATAGGTTTCGAATGACCTCATTTATACAAAATGAAAAATTAGCGAAGTGCTGAACTTACAAAAACCAACTTGCAAAATATAACTTACAAAACTAGTTTAAAAATAACCTACAGAGCCGAAAAGAGAATTCTTCTTTTCAAGCTGAATGTGGTGTGCTGGACAAAAAAATTTGATTTTGAATCCTCAGATTCTTCAAAATTAACCGAACCTTCCTGAATTAACCAAACTTTCCAATAAGCGCGCTTATGCTTTCACTCGTAACCATACCTATAACCCGGTTTTCAAAATCGATTACAGGGAGCGCAGAAATCGAGTAATCTTCCATTATTGAAGACGCAGTCTCTATTTTATCGCCTGAAAATACATATTTCACGTTGCGGGTAATTATTTCATCCAGCTCAGTGATTTTACAGGCAACTGCTTTTGTAATGTCCCAGGAAGTGACTATGCCTTCAAGCTTTCCGTCTTCGGATACGACAGGAAGATGGTTTACTTTCTTCTTTACCATAAGGGTTGAAGCGTTTTCTATCGTTTCATTTCTGGAAACCGAATAGAAGCTCTGGTACATAATGTCGCTTACAAGAATCTGTGAAAGAAAGCCCCTTATAAGATAGTTGAGCTGTCCTTCTTCGAGCAAAAAAGCATCATGCCCGTACTGGGACCTGATTTCCTCGTACTTGGCATCAACTCCGTTTGCAGTAAGCGCAGACACGATTTCCTGGGATTGATATGGAGGATAGAGCCAGTCTGAAGTTATGGAAATCACAAGATATTTTGCAGTAACCCCGGAAAAACCCTCTATAAGAGATCCGTTCTTTGAAAGGTCAAAGAAATCCACGGCTTTTGTGATATAAAGATAGGAATTGGCATCAAAACGTTTGGTAAAAGTATCTCCCTGGTGATTCAGATAACTTTCGACCTGAAAATTCGAGAAATTGTCAGGGAATGTTTCTGAAAAGGCTTCTGATGAGGTATCTAAAGAGGCTTCTGATGAGGTTTCTAAAGAGGCTTCTGATGAGGCTTCTGATGAGGCTTCTGATGAGGTTTTTAAATAGGCTTCTGATGACGTTTTTGAAGAAATTTTTGAAGAGGCTTCCAGATGTATCTTTGATAGATCAGGGCCTTCTTTCTCCTGCTGAGCCCTTCCGAACTTCTTTTGCATAGAAGCATCGCTTAAGTACGTAATATGTCCTATCATGCGGGCAAGCGCCAGTCCCTGTGCAGGGATTTTCTTTCCGTAATAATTCCCTCCATTCCATTTTGGGTCATCGGTTATCGCTTTTCTTCCAATTGCTCCGAATGCGATTTGCTGAGGGGTCGTGGACGCAGTTGTTGCGATCGCAATTGCTTTTTTCACCATTTCAGGGTAACTGACCGTCCACTGAAGTACCTGCATTCCGCCCATTGAGCCGCCTGCAACTGCAAAAAGTTGTTTTACGCCCAGATGCTCGACAAGCTTTTTCTGGGCATTTACCATATCTGCGATAGTAAGTATAGGAAAAGAAATACCGTAGGGCTTTCCTGTTTCGGGGCTGATGGAAGAAGGGCCTGTAGAACTTTTACAGCCACCGATGATATTTGAACAAACTATGCAATATCTTTCCGTATCAAAAGCCTTATTCGGGCCGATTAGAATGTTCCACCAGCCTGGTTTTTTGTCGCCTGAATGAAATCCGGCAGCATGGGCATCACCTGTAAGGGCATGGCAGATCAGGATAACATTACTCTTATCCGGGTTCATCTTCCCATACATCTCATACTCTATCCTGACATTAGATAGAGTCTTTCCGCTCTCGAGCTTGAAAATTCCAGGAATTTCATAGTTCACTGAATTGACTATCCCAAGATTCTGGCCTTTTTTTCCCGAAAAAAGGTTTTTGAAATGAGGAACCTGGGTCGAGATCTCCATACTCATACCTCGGAAAGTGCCTGCTCAATATCGAAAATCAGGTCCTTTGCGTCTTCAATTCCTATGGAAAGCCTGATAAAATCCTCAGTTACTCCACAGGCTGCCTGCTCTTCCTTTGATAGCTGCTCATGAGTAGTTGAAGCCGGATGGATTACAAGGCTTTTTGCATCCCCGATATTTGCAAGGTGGGAAAAGATCTCAAGCCCCTCGATAAACTTTTTACATTCCTTCGCTCCGCCTTTGATTCCAAAACCTATTAGTGCCCCGTTTCCTGATTTAATATATCTCTTTGCAAGTTCATGGCTGCCGTGGGATTCAAGCCCTGGATAAGAAACCCAGGAAACTTTCGGATGTTTTTCAAGGAATTTTGCAATTTCCAGGGCGTTGTCACAATGTTTCTTCATTCTGAGCGGCAGAGTTTCAAGCCCAAGGGTAAACAGAAAAGAGTTAAAAGGAGAAATGCAGGCTCCTGTATCCCTAATGAACTGTATTCTTGCTTTTGCAATAAAAGCAGCCTTTCCAAAGGCTTCCTTATACTCCAGACCGTGGTATCCAGGATCAGGTTCGCAGATTTCAGGAAACTTTTCAGGGTTCCAGTCAAAGTTTCCTGAGTCAACAATTATCCCTCCGATGGAAGTTCCATGTCCGCCAATGAATTTGGTTGCCGAATACACAACGATATCAACTCCGTGTTCAACTGGCCTTAAGATCAAAGGAGAAACCGTATTGTCCACAACAAAGGGAATTCCTGCAGCATGGGCAATTCCTGCGAGTTTTTCAAAATCAGGAATGTCAAGTCCGGGATTTCCTATAGATTCCACATAAAGTGCTTTTGTTTTTTCGGAGATTGCATTTTTGAATTCTTCAGGCTTACCTGCATCTACGAATTTTACAGTCCTTCCCAGTTTGGGGAAAGTATAGTTAAAAAGCTCGTAGGTTCCTCCGTAAAGCTTATCCCCTGAAATTATCTCGTCTCCTGGTTTTGTAAAAGTGAGCAGAGCGGTTGTAATTGCAGCCATTCCTGAAGCTACTGCAAGGGCGCCTATGCCTCCTTCAAGGGCAGCCATCCTTTTTTCAAAAACATCTGTTGTGGGGTTCATAAGACGAGTATAAATATTTCCTTCTTTCCTGAGCCCGAAGAGGTCGGCAGCTTCCTCAGCGTCTTTAAATACATACGCTGCAGTCTGATAAATCGGAACTGACCTTGCCCCTGTAGTCGGATCAGGCTTTGCACCTGCATGCACTGCAAGGGTAGAAACTCCAAGGCTTTCAGACTTCTTTTTTTCCCGATTTTTTGTTTTCGGACTTTCCCGATTTTTCTTGCCTTCTTTTTCGTTCAGATTTCTGTTTTCATCCGTCATTTTATCTCATCTCCAGCCTAAACTTCTTTGCTACCCCTACAAACTATTTTTCAGCATCTTTTAAGTTCGTCTTTATTCGGTTTTAACCAGCTTTATTCGGCTTTAACCAACTTTATTCGGCTTTAACCAACTTTATTCGGCTTTAACCAACTTTATTCGCTTTAACCAACTTTTTAATTTATTTCAAGCTTTTGGAAAAGTCAGGAGTGAGAATCGAACTCACATAATTCCGGGTTGCAGCCGGAAGCATCACCACTCTGCCATCCTGACGATTTTTTTCTTTTTGTATGTGTTCACAATCTTCTTACGCGTGTTCACAATTGTGAAGGAATTGTCACAATTGTGAACATAATATAAATAACTACCTGTTAAGCAATAAATGTTAATACCGACAATTACCTATAATAATAAATCAAAGTATAAATAATTATCATTAATAATACACTCTACACGAATTTGAAAGTTCTGGAAAATTTTTATGACGAATATTTTCGTGAAAAGTTAAGTAAAAAGAGTCTGAAACCCCTGGTTTTTCCCCTTGCCGTTTACATTTCAGGACCTGCTAATCTCCAGCATTCTGTCCAGGGATTTTCTGGCTTTGACCCTTATATTATCCGGGACATGGATTTCAGTAAAAGAATGAAGATGCATACGAAAGCATTTGATTTATTCCAGGCATGGTATAACTTTATAAAACCTCATGATTCTCTAAAATTAAGAATAGATTCTGGAAATAGAAAATGGTTCCAAAGAACTCCAGCAATGGCAGAAGGGATAACAGATCAGATATGGAGTTTAGAGGAATTACTAACGTTTAGAATTCCTGTTCAATAACTTAGGGACACGACCTAGTTTTAGAGCTGCTGAAGAATTTCCTGAGTTTTACCAAACCAGATTAAAAACACTGGAAATGAAATAACCAGGTACAGGTTTATGCTAATTTATATAATAAATTAAAAGTAAACAGTAGTTCCGATCAGACTGACTTCCGAATGATAAAAACACGTTGATCTTAGTT
>NZ_LMVP01000133.1 GCF_002287235.1 Methanosarcina spelaei | reverse complement strand
GGTCAGGTTCAGTTATTTCACTGGTCAGGTTCAGTTATTTCACTGGTCAGGTTCAATTGTTTCACTGGTCAGGTTCAGTTATTTCACTGGTCAGGTTCAGTTATTTCACTGGTCAGGTTCAGTTATTTCACTGGTCAGGTTCAATTATACCGGTAAGCTGTAAAAGCCTTTACTTTAAAAACAGTTTCCGTGTTTTTCTTTCTACATATGATCTAAATACTATGCACACATTATTTATATATTTGTCTGCTTATACATGTTTCATGACTTGCCAGACGTGAAAAGATATATATGAGTTCACCATCTGTTCTAGTCCGCAAGATGGAAGTACTGGATTTATCTTTATCCTTATTATTCTGGTCAACCTTATAATATGCTTATGATATCCTGGCTATTTGCAGTCCATGATATTGCTGTTATTTAGCATGTTTTCATTGATATTTGTTTAATAATACAATTATAATTGTCTCATAAACCTGCAGTCTGGAGTAACAATGACACTGATGGAAGATGCGAAGAGGGGAATCATCACTCCCTCTATAGAAACCGTGGCAAAAGCTGAAGGAATAGACCCTGAGACTGTCCGCTTCTGCGTGGCAAAGGGATTAATCGCTATCCCCGTAAATAACAGGCGAGAAACCCTTCCTATAGGCATTGGCAAATATATGAGCACAAAGATCAATGCCAATATCGGAACATCAAGGGACTGTATAGATATTGATGCCGAAATCGAAAAAGCAAAGGCTGCAGAAGCTTTCGGCGCTCATGCCGTAATGGACCTTTCCACAGGCGGAAATCTGGACGAAATTCGCACCCGCATCCTTAAATCCGTTAACATTCCAGTCGGGACCGTCCCAATTTACCAGGCTGCGGCTTCCAGGAAAATTGTTGTGGAAATGACTTCGGATGATATGTTCAACGCTGTCCGGAAACATGCCAAACAGGGCGTGGACTTTGTGACCGTGCATGCAGGAGTTAATTTAAATTCCCTTGAGCGACTGCGCCAGAGCGATAGGATAATGAATGTCGTGAGCCGTGGAGGTTCTTTCACCCTTGCCTGGATGTTGCATAACGGAGAAGACAACCCCTTCTATGCCGAATTTGACTATCTCCTTGAAATCGCAAAAGAATATGATATGACCCTGAGCCTTGGGGACGGCATGCGTCCAGGTTGCATTGCCGATGCCTCTGATCGCCCGAAATTTATGGAATTTATCACACTTGGTGAACTCGTGAAGCGGTCAAGGGCTGCCAATGTCCAGACCTTTGTGGAAGGCCCTGGCCATGTGCCTTTAAATGAAATCGAACTGAGCGTAAGAGGCATGAAAGAACTATGCAATGAGGCTCCTCTTTATCTCCTGGGGCCAATTGTAACTGATATTGCACCAGGCTTTGATCACATCACAGGCGCAATTGGAGGAGCAATTGCAGGAATGCATGGTACGGACTTCCTCTGCATGGTCACCCCTTCCGAGCATCTTGCCCTTCCAACCCTTGAGGATATAAAAGAAGGCCTGCTCGTAACAAAGGTTGCAGCCCACACTATTGACCTTATAAAGGAAGGCCAGAGAGAACGCGCCTGGGAAAAGGACCTTTCTATGGCCTGTGCCCGCAGGGATCTTGACTGGGAAAAACAGTTTGAACTGGCAATTGATGGCAACAGAGCCCGCAAAATCCGGGATGCTCGAAGAACCGAAAGTGATACCTGTTCTATGTGTGGAGATCTCTGTGCCTTAAAAATCGTAAAGGAAGCTTTTGAGAAAAAGAAAATCGAAAAATGATTTTTCCAATTCTTTTCTCGTTTAAGTCTTTTTTAGCTCTTATTAATGTTTTCAGCTATCCTTTAACTTTCTTTTTATCTTTTAAAGAATAAGTACAAAATTTTTCAAATACGGCTCTTCGCTGTTTTGTATGGTTAAAGATAATTGTTTTGTCATAAAGTACTCCGATCAAGTATGAAAACATCAAGCTTGAACGTGATTTTCAAAATCATAGGTGCTCCTAAATTTTAGGTATGTTACTTCAACATTTGGGAGCTAAATATAAGTTACCCACTCAAAATAGCGAAGAGCCAAATTTCTTCCTATTTTATTATTTTTGAGCTGGCGAGTTTGTTTAGTTAACCGGCTTCCAGAAGCTTGATATATGTTCTCATGTCTGCCATGTTCCTGATCCATAATATGGATATTGCAGGTTATGGTTTCAACGGTATGGTCACTTTTATGCAAAATTTTGATAATAATCATCGCCAAAAAATTGGCTTAATTATATAAATATAGTCGATGGTTTTGAGCAATGAATATTGGGAGAATATTCCGAGCTAGCGCTAATCAAAGACAAATCCATGATAGTTATCGATAATATGGTTAATGACATTGAAAAACAAATATTGAGAGAATATCCCGAGCTAGAGTTGATCAAAACCAAATCCGTGACAGTTACCGATAATATGTGGCGGGTTGCATGGTCTCTCACGCCGCGTTGGCTGTTTGACGAAGTGATTAATGAACTGTTCTCGAGGAATATCTCTTATTTCTTCTGGCTGAATCAGAATGAGATGTTCTTTGTGCCTAGCATGCCGGAAGGTGATGGAATTCGCAAGTACACGTCAGTTTGTCTGGCAAGGAAAATCGGAGCCGATCGCATAGCACAATGTTTTACACTCGCGTGTTGGGGCCCTGCATTTGACTTTCAGGCCATAGGAAGGATGATAGAGGATATTACTGCTCTAAAACCTAAGATTGCAGCATTGGATGGTAGATACGGACGAAGTCTTCTACGAACTGTTGTCGGCGATCGATATGCATTTACCCATGCTGTAACGATAGAGCCCGCTTTTCCAACAGAGTATCTCCGGCAGCTTGACAGGCTCGGATATGACGTTTACTATATCAGTTCTGAACAGGAACAGCTTGACGCTTTGAAAACGCTTGCAGAGGATAAAAATGAGGAGGCGCTAAAAGACACCTGCTATTAATTCTTTTCAATTTATTCACCATACCATTTTAAGAATGATTTATTGAAAACCGCAATGTAGCACCGAAAAACTTGAGAAAAATCTATACCTTTGAAACATGCCTGGAAATAGGCATAGAGTGAAATTTACTGGTCATTTGTTAAGGGGAATTTCAATAAACATCAATTTTTGGCGAGTCGTTTATATTATAGTATAGTAAAGAACTTATTGAAAAATTAGATTTATTGAAATACTCCGTAATAAAATTCTATTAGCAATTCTTATATTTTTAGTATTCAACATTCTAATTTTTTTCTTTTGTCAATATTGGATGTAGTACTTGAAAGCAGTACATATACTATTATTTGATTACTGGAAAACAGGTTCGTCGGTTAAGCGAATAAACCTCTACCATATGGTGCGGGTGATATCTCAGTTTTGCCTTTCGAAGTCCACTGATGCCGAGATCGCTTTCCCGGTTGATATACTCCACCTCGCTGGCAAGAACCAATGCAGTTTCGGCATTGATTGCCTTGTATATTCCTTCATACTCAGGTAGTCCTTTCTCAAAATGGATTAGAGCCGTATCAGTATTGAGGCGCTCAAAAAGAGAGATGGCACCTACCTGTAAACCAACCCTTATCAAAAGACCTCTCAGGGGTAACTCGGTTAAGTGTTCGAGCGCATAAGAAATGGCCTCTATCTCGTGGGCAAGAATGAAATTCTCATCGCACTTTTTGCATTTACACCACTTTACCAGGAACTCCATTATCTCTTCTCGGTTTTCTGGGGTTATCGGTTCGACCGTATACCGGTAATTTTTTTGGAATTTATTGATCTGACTGCGGATTTTGAGATATTTCTTTCCAGGAAGTTCAGCAAGGTCGATACTCCGGTACACATACTCAAAATGGTTAAGATCCGGAACCAGCATAAGGTCAGGGTCGATTTCCTTCATCCGTTTTGCAGTCTCAGGATCGATGAGCATTAGGGGCTTATTATTGTCGCTCATATCCAGCGCTAGCTGTATCACCTCTCTCATAAGTTCAGGATCACGGGGGCCTATAGGTGGATGTAACCGTGTCACTCCAGCAGCGGTGCACTCAAGAATCACGTTCTTTTTCACGTATGCGTACCGGTAATGCATAAAACGGTTCCAGCAGACCATGCTCGTGAAAGTGTTATCGCTATGGGTTTGAGGGTAGAGTGTATAATGGCACTCGAAAAAAGCCCGATCTGCAAGTGTGACCGGTTTGAAATCTTTTTTATCAAGCATTTTAAACAAGACTTTTTTACTTCATACTTATTGCTTTATAATTATTTTTATTTCAGTCGAATACCCCGCTAGCTTGCTGCGGGGATGGAAACTTCCCCGGTAACCGTTGATAATAATAAAATTTCTCAATTCCATTTTCGATTACTAACTTCTGCTCACACTAAATTGTTTAGGGTTATTATTTCCTTTAACGGAATTTTGAGCGGTGGCGCGAACATACCCCGTTGCTTGCAGCGGGGTGCGCCAGCGCAACTTTGATTGAAACTCTCAGGCTAGTAAAAATTACATACATTAAGAGTGGGATTCAAAATAAACTCATCTCAGGCTAGTAAAAATTACATACATTAAGAGTGGGATTCAAAATAAACTCAGCCTCATACATTCAATTTCATACATTCAATCTCATATACTTAGTTTAATATATTCAGTTTCATTAAATCTATGAAATTATCTAGATCTATCAGTTTAATAAAGGAATCGGAAAATGTCAGAACCTGAAATGAAACTTACAGAAGATAAAATAAAGCCTGTAGAGGACGAAGTAAAATCTGGGTTGAAAATCCGCGCCGCAGAAATTGAAGATGTTTCCTTGATTCTTGAGTTTGTCAAAGGCATTGCCAGGTTTGAGAACCTTTCCCACCTTGTCATGGCGACGGAAGAAAACCTGGCTGAGGGCATATTCGGAAAAAGGCCCTATGCAGAGGTTTTCTTTGCCGAGCTGGGCGGGATTTCCGCCTGGTTTACTGTTTTTTTCCACAATTTCTCTACTTTTGTGGGAAAGCCGGGATTCTATATCGAAGATATTTTCGTAAAACCCGAGTTCCGGGGAAAAGGGATTGGGAAAGCAATGTTTCTCCATTGTGTAAAGCTTGCAAAAGAAAGAAACTGCGGGAGAATGGAATGGGCAGTCCTTGACTGGAACCCTGCCAGGAAATTCTACGAACACCTTGGAGGAAGTCCTGTAAATGGGTGGAACATCTACCGTATGAATGAGGAAAAATTTGAAAATGCGCTTGAAAAATGAATTTGAGATAAAACTCTCAACAGGACTAAAATCTGGTTTCAGGCGTGGTTTCGATGTCTGAACCATGTCTTTACGTTGGGACTGAGTATTTATGTTGAAACTAAGTTTTTAGGTTAGACTAAGTTTTTAGGTT
>NZ_LMVP01000132.1 GCF_002287235.1 Methanosarcina spelaei | reverse complement strand
AATGTGGGCTGCCAATAATGCCACCACACTGGATTTTTACGGTTAATGTGTGGACGTATGAAATTGTGGGGAAATATGAAGAATTTACTATTATTGATAACAATAACGAGGTAATTCCTGAACCTTATTTTGGGCATAAAGGACAAAGGTATGTGAGACAAGATGAATACATCAAACATCCTTCAAGAAAAAATGAAGATGGAAGTACTTTGTGGCTTGGAGATAATACACAGATGACTTTCCATTTTAGTGGGTATTCTGCTACAGTGGTTGGTCCAGGTCCTAAAGGAGTAGGAGATAAAATAGGTAATTCTGCTGAAAAATCAGCTGGGTATGATGAACTTATTTCAGAATTAGGTGCAGAAACATGAAAACAAAATTGGCTCTTATTGGTATATTTTTTATTATTTTGTTAACAGAAAATGTAGCTGCGGATAGTCCGTACGGAAAAATTGATGTTTACTATAATGACGAGTTTTTACCTGGGAAAGAAATTGCAAAGCCGGCTTTGAAGATTGGAGAGCCATTCAATGTTAGTATAAATCTAACTGTTTACCAAAAATCAGAAGTAGCCTTAAAGTTAAGTGAAATTGGAGAAGGGTATTTTTTAATTGTAAATGGTTCAACTTCAAAAATGGATAAATATAGGGCAGATATAATTGAGAAAAATTCTTCTTTAATATATAAATGGACGGTAACTCCTACTGAAAAATGGGCTGGAGGCTCTATACCAATTGACATTGTATATCAAATAGATGATTTTGAGACGGGTGATAGACTTGTTAATGGTGGTTTTACAGTTGCCTACTGCACAATTTCTAACGAACATTATCAAGGCGAAATTCCTACTTCTAAGCAGCATGCATCCGAAAATAAACCCACGTCAAAAAAGCCAGCCTCAGAAAATTCATCTTCACCAGCATCTGTACCAGCTTTTAGTTTAGTAACCAGTATTATGGCGCTTGTGGTTATGTTTCTTAAATTATCTCATCACTGAATATAACCCTGTAGATAAGATTTAGGAAATGTTGTATCCTGAAATGATTTTGCAGATTCAAAATTGTTTGAAACTTCAATATACGATGCAACAACAGGCGACGCAAAAGGTTAAACACTGAGTAAGTTCCAATTCCATTGTGGTATTTTGGAGTGATTATGTAAAGAAACAAATTATAAGTTGAATTAAATATTGGGCCACTTGCATACGATATTATATGACACAATAAAAGAAATTAAAAAACGAAATAATTTTGGGATAAAAAAGTCTACTCTTTGTTAATTCTACTTCATGAAATTCAATATTTTAGGATTATTTATTTCAGTATCACAAAATGGGTTCGGATAGAAAGCAATTTCATTACGTGTACCTCGGAACAAAACACCAGATACGTTCTTCATTTTTGTCTCTGAAATAAATATCCCTTCATCATCTATATATGAATAATCATTTGGAATCAGACATTTCTCTGTTAGTAATTTCTCCCATCCTCGATTTTTTGCTTGCTCAATTATTCTCCAAGAAGCACTGTTTTTGATGTTATTATTTAAAAAATTCCAGTAATCCAATCTATTTTTTGCGTAATCTTCTTCCGATGAACCTGTTATATTTAGTTCGGAAATATAACTCATATGACCATACAATAATTCGTTCATATCAATCGCATCAATTGACGGCTCATGACAATCGAAGGCAACAATATAATAAATTTTTCTATGTTCACTATTAAAAGAATCTCTTTTTGCTGCTTTTTCAACTAATCTTTCTGTTATATAAGTGCATAGTATATCAGTAGGAACCTCAATTAAATCTGAAGTGATAAAACCTGGATACCCTTTACCCGATTTGGTTTTTTCTACTGTGAATTTTATATAGTTAGTCTCAATTACAAAGGATGAAGTTAGCATATCACTAGCTATTTTCTCTTTAAATTCCTCCTCAAATATTCTTAAAGATTCCTTAACGAGATCTTTTTGAGCGATGCGTTCAGTACCTCTCATTTTAGGTATCGACAATTCTGTACCTAGAAATATATTAACACAAAAAGGATACCCTTTTAGAAACTCTTGAAGGTGATCAAGTATCGTGTCTACTATGTATGGATTTGCATAAATTCTTCTTACCTCTACATAGAATGTGAAATTCCTATTTCGAAATAATATGTCAGGTGATTCCTTTAAAAAATAATTGTCATGGAGTAGTTTTAGCTCACCTATTTCTTCGTTTTTTGCTAATATTAATGTAATTTGTAATTCTGAAAGGGTGGAGATAAATTTATTCAAGTCACTTGCATCTTTTAATTTGTCCTGAATTCCTTTACAATTATAAGATAGAAGTTCTGAAATTAAGTTGTCAAGGTAAGAAAGACAATGAGGATTATCTATATATTGTTCAGAAAGTATATTATTTAACCGATAATTATTGGTTAGTGCCCAAGATAAATTTGGATATATCTCGTTTATAATAGTCAAGAGTTGTTACCTTCCATCGTTCCGATAACGAAACATGTTTTATAGACACTTATATCCTTTTTACTGTAATATAATCGTCTCAATCCCATATAATTATTTTTATATGTGTTAATTGATAATTAATATGCAATAATACATAATCTTTATACAAAATTGAGTACTTTAAAATGATAACATATATATTATATTTATATAATCCAGAACTTATAAAATCTATTGAGTAACAATGTTCTTTATGAGTACTCTTTTTAAATTTGGATCTGTTAAATTAAATAAAACCGATTTTGATGAAGTAAACTGGCAAGAAGTTATCTCAAAATGTAAGAAAAAAGATTGTTTATGCTACTGTACATGTTTCAACAGTAGAGCAGAAGAAGAAAAATCAAATGCCAATTTAAAAAATTTGGCAATTTTTAGTCTATTAAGTATTGTTACCATGCCAATTCTATGGACAAAAAAGGAAGAGCCTTTCTCATCCGGTTATCTATTTGATAGTATTGATGACAATTATCTTGGTGTTCTAAAGGAATTGGTTCCACGTATTTTAGATGCGGAGATGAAAGCAAGGATTTCAGATATACTCTGGATACGAAAAAAAGATCCTGACTATGCAACTATTGCAGTATACTCTTACATAGAATCATCAAAGATATTAGAAAATCCTGACGATTTTATGTCCTCTTTTATCCGACTAAATAGAGCAGTTAATTTAGCTGCATCTATTGGAAAAAGATCCAAACTGTTTGATGACACTATCGACTATATTGAGACTATTGTAAAAAGGAACAACGGTGAAGATAAAAAATTTCATTCTATATATTTGATGGAGCTTCTTCAAGAATATAAGAAAGGTAATTTTGAATATTATGCGTCACTATCAAAAAAAATTGCGTTGACAGCAGAAAACGATCACTATTGGTGGAAAGCAAAATTTGCATGGGAAACTAAGGCAAAATGGCACAGACTTTCAAGAGAGAAAGATAAAGAGAGAGAAGCTTTAAAATATGCAGCAGAAACATACGTAAAAAATGCAGAAGATGATATTGGGATAAAATCGGACTATATAAATGCGTCTGGGCGTATTGAAGAAGCTATCCAAGAATATAGGAGGGTTGGAAATGAGGATAAACGCGTTGATGAACTGCATTTGCTTCTCCTTGAATACCAATCTAAATCAACATCACAAATGACTCAAATACCCCTATTTAACTACTCAATTCCTATTGCAATAATTAATCAAGCGAGGGAATTTGTCATGGAAAAAGCAACACAAGATGCTGTTTTTGCACTTGCATCAATTGTTAGCTCTCCAAAGATTTCAAAACTAAGAGACGATGTTGAAAAAGTTGTAAATGAGAATCCATTAAGTGATATTATTCTCGGTACACTAGTTAATGAAGCCGGAAAACAAATATACAAAAAAAAGTCGATGCATTCAGAAAAGCCAGATGATAAAGAAAAAGCCACTGAGGATGAAATGTTCAAACACGCCAAATTTTATCATCTAAACTTCGTCGTAGGTATTATTGAACCTGCTAGGCAACAAATCATACAAGAACATAAAGTTCAAATAGAAGATTTACTCCCAATCGTGAGTTCTAATCTTTTTGTACCTGCTGGGCGAGAATTGATATATGCTTATGGCTTACATGCAGGATTAATAGGAGACTTCTTAACAAGCACACACTTGCTTATTCCTCAATTAGAAAATTCGATTCGATACGTACTCAATAGTAATGGAATAATCACATCGAGCTTGGATATATCTGGAATTCAGAATGAACATGGTCTTAATAACACATTAATAAAAGAAAAATTAACTGAGTTTATCCCTGAAGATATCGTCTTTGATTTGAGAGGTCTATTAATTGAACGGTGCGGTTCAAATCTTAGACATAGAATGGCTCATGGATTAATTGACTTTCAAGAGTATGAATCCTCACTTGAAGTTAAATATCTTTGGTGGTTAACATTGAATTTATGTTATATCTGGAAGGTTTTTTCGGAACCACATAACGAGAGATGAACTGCTTTATAAATAGTATATCGAAATAGCTGTAAATTTTAACTTTTAGTAAAAGGTTTGCCTGACTATGTAAAATAGATTGATAAGCTTAATTCAATTATCTGCCAAATTAGTTGACAGAATTAGATATCTTGTCAACTATTTACTTGGAAGTTTTGAATTTCCTTAAGTATTTGTGCAAAATGTCTTTGGGAAATTAGCCAAATAATTAATAAAAGTTCACAAATATAAACTTATTGAATAATCTTTTGTTCTTACAACGAGGCTATCAAATTAGCTCTAAAAAATCCAGATCTAATTTGACAATCATTTTTATGAAGATCTCATATGTGTATTCTTATCTCCAACCAGTTTTATGCTATCTTATTAGCAAACCAATATAAGAAAATAGATACGTCCACGGATAGTGAAAAAGAAGATAAGTTTTTAAATCAAAATTCGAATTTGAGAACTTCTACAACATACAAGCTTATTCAATATGGATATTGAAAAAGATCAAAGCTTTCTCTTTTCTTCTGTAACCCAGCAGAAAACAAACACCGCAAAAACGTTTAAATATTTTTAATACTGACATCCATATGCAGACCTATTTCCTAGGTTTGGTCTGTAATCATAAGGAGCAGGTCTTGTTCTTTCCCTGCTCCTCTCAAGCCCGTTGGCGGGATTGCTCTTACCTTGCCCATATATCTCTTACTCGGTCTCAGATAGGCTAACGTTATATACAGTCTTTGTCGTAACTGATTTTGTATCTGTGTGTAAGTCTTATCTTTATAATTCTCTTTAATTTCTTGCGTATTTCTTTTTCTGCATTTCTTAACACTTATCCTGTATTCATATCAGTACATATAATACAACTTATTTGTATAAACACCATGTTTGAATACGAATACAAATAAATATAATAAAGAAAAATAATTATATACAGATAATTATCAGG
>NZ_LMVP01000131.1 GCF_002287235.1 Methanosarcina spelaei | reverse complement strand
TAGCCATCATTTGATCGAACAATGGGCCGAAATGTATGTAACTCCCATTAGGATAGTTGGTCATCGGATTGAAAAACATCCTATTGGGGTAATTTTCAAGCAGAACCTTTAAGGTACGCATATGGTACCAGGCATCATTGGTCGCGAACCTTACGGATCCATCGGATAAGAACACCGTATTTGAAGGAAGTGTTTTAACCCATAGAGATATAAAACCGATTATCGCAACTGCCAGAGTATAAGGCCAGCTGGATTTGATTTTATCTTTGAATGATGATACAGGATGATCCTGAGAACTCATAATAATCCCCTTTAAGAGGTAAGTTTTTTCAATCAAATATATAGTTTATGGAATAATAATATCAAATAGATAATATTAGATAATATTAGATAATATTAGATAATATTAGATAATATTATTCTACGCAGGCTACTCAGTAGGATTATAAATAATCCTACCTTATTTCTGTTCAGAAACTTCACGCAGTTTTCATATTAGATCGATCTGGACAATTTACAAGAGACCTACTATTGCCTGAGGGGGTTTTTGCTTATTTTTCATGTGGCAGATTTCTCAAGCTATTTACTTCAGACAGTAATAGTTCTGCTAAAAGACGTGGCTATGCTTCCGGTTCAACTTTGAGAATCCCTTCGAGACGTGAAATTACCTTGTTAACAGTATATAAGAGTATACAACTGACTGATATATAAATAAAAGTATATGTAATTGACGGATATAAATAAAAGTATATGTAACTGACGGATATAAATAAAAGTATATGTAACTGACGGATGTATATAAATAATTTTTGTAACTATTCAGCATACCCAAACGTGTCTATCGATATTGATTATAGTGAAAGCAAGGAATCCAAGAAATAACCTGTGGAAAAGGAATAAACGGAATCAATTGGTAACAGATTAAGAAAATCAATTTACAGAAATTTGTCGATTGAATTTTAATAAATATGGCTATTGATTCTGTTTTACATAGGCTGAATAGTTACTAAATTTTTTGAAAAAAATGGCAGTCTCTTAAGAAAATCCTAAAAGAAATATTTCCTGGAAGAGTAGAAACAAAACTAAAAAACAGAAGAATAAAGGAAAAATAAAGGTGGAGTAGAGTAAAATAGCACACTCTCTTTTTATCTTTACTTCTTTATTTCTTTATTTCTTCTCCTTTCAATACGGCTTCTTCACTTACTTTTACTTCTTTTGTCGTATCGCCATAACTCAACACATAGGGCCCTGAAGGTGCAGTATCAAATTGTGTTTGGCCTGCAATCGGACCTTCTGTCGAATAAGGCACTGTGAATTCATACCTTCCCTGAGAGTCTGTAGTTGTTGATTGAGTGTATTCAAAGGTCCGTCCCTTATCTGTAAGGATTGTAGTACTTATTTTAACAGTTTCGTTAGGAGAAGCCATTCCGGTTATATTCGCACCTTTGACGTACTCGAATATCTTGACAGAACCTGTATCTACCTCAGGGAGCTTGCCTCCGTAGAAGTAGTTGTAAACCTGTTTATATGCGACTTCGTTACTCTGGTAGGCTTCAGTCTCGTAGACCATACGGTAATGTTTCAAGCCATTTCCGTCAAAAATGTGAAGTTTTGCTTTCATGGTATTGAAATATCGGGCAGTAGGTATGCTCTGATATTGGTTACCTATCCAGTAAGCCTGATCGTACCCTTCAGTATCAAGAGTCCAGGCAGGCATTGCCGAGAACATAACTGTAGCCATTCTGGCATCAGACATTATATAGCGTGCACCTGCTTTGTCAGGCCTCGGGTCTATGGCTTCAAGAACTGCACTTGCTTCTTCTTCAGATGGGGCTGTGAAAAAGGTTGCTGCACCTGGCTGGTTTGTCTCGTTGATGCTTACCCTTCGGCCTCCTATTCCTGCCTGGAACGGATTAGCATTTGGCATCCTGTGCCCTATTGTCTCTATGTAGTGCCCGTAGTCCCACCATGACATGACACCGTAAGCCGTATCAGGATACTGGAACATCTCTCCGTTTTTCGGGGCTTCATAAACGGCATTGTAGTTCATACCAGGGTCTGGGGTGTTTGAACGGAGCCAGTCACAAGCTTCCACCCACTGACTAGGGATACTGCTTGGAGTTTCTGTATCTAGCATCGCAGATCCGTATACAGGATAAATCAGAAGTACTACTATGGCCAGGACTGCTAGAACCTGCTGTACTTTGATGAATTTAAAAGCCTTCGGAATATCTTCGGGCAATTTTACGGTATTTTTGAACTTCTGGTCAAGTTCGTTCCATTTCACTTTATCGAGCAGCAGACCTCCAAGATAGGCACTCAGGATTGATATATTTATAGAATAGTAGTATGCAAAGCGGTTCTGTCCGTAAATTGCAAAAAGAATTAAAAGACTCCAGATAAGAAGTAACACTTCCTGAGGTTTTGGTTTTCTGAATAGATTTGCAGCCAGAATAACTATCCCCAGTAAAGAAGCAAGAAATCCTGTAGGAGTAAAATATTTATAAGCTTCCGACGGGACGATCTTATTACCTCTGCGAAACATAGAAGAAGCTTCACCAATTGTAGAGGGTCCTCCCTGTTGAATCCCAAAAACAGTGCTCGGCGCATTCATAATCAGGGAATAAAGTGAAGGAGATAAAATTTTGATAAATATAATCCCGAGAATACCAGCTCCAAGGATTATCAGTGGGTAATAATAAGTCTTCATTTTCTTTCTTTTTAATTCTCTTTGAATAAGACTCAAAGCCGCAAAGCCTGCCATTGCCCCAATAGCAGTAATAACATGAAACCAGGAATAATAATACAGAGAAAAGCCCATATCCATATGGACAAAGGGAAGGATAAGCACTGTACTTACTAAACATGTAACTATGCCTGTAAACCCAAGGTAATCGCTTGACTCATTCCGGAAGTTGTCAAAGATACACTGGAATATGGCGTAAACAAGAACGATCAATAAGAAAAGCGAGCCTCCTGGCCAACAAAGCTGGTATGCTGAATACATTACACCAGCCAGAACCGAATATATAAAAGGTTCTTTCAAGACTTTTAAGTTTTTATTAAACACATCTTCAAAACGCAGCTTTTTCTCCTTTGCCGAGATCAAAGCCAGCATGAAACACATCATGAAAAAGGTACTAAACAGTGACTCGGCAACATGATGGTCTGTAGAGCCAATCATTGAATGGAGTAGAAAATGTCCTGGAGCAAATGCAATTAAAATTGCAGCCAAAATTCCTGTCTTGTGACCACCAATATACTTTCCGATATAGTAAACAGGAATGACAGTTAAAGCTCCGAGAACTGCAGGAAAGTAAGCTCCAATAGTATCAACTAGATGAGAACTTGGATGACCCAGACCTAGAATCAGTGAAGTAATAGCCATCATTTGATCGAACAATGGACCAAAATGTATGTAACTCCCGTTAGGATAATTGGTCATTGGGTCGAAAAACATTCTGTGGGGGTAGTTATCAAGCAGAACCCTTAAGGTACGCATATGAAACCAGGCATCATTAGCCGTAAACCTTACGGACCCATCGGATAAGAATACCGTAGCTGAAGGACGTGTTCTGATCCATAGAGACACGAGACCGATTATCGCAACTGCCAAAGTATAAGGCCAGCTGGACTTAATTTTATCTTTGAATGATAATACAGGATGATCCTGAGAACTCATAATAATCCCTTCGAAGGTGATTTTTTTCAAATAAATATAATTCGTGAAAGAAGAAAATCAAATAAGATATTATTATCCTATGCAGCCAACTTAGTCTAATTATTTATGATTCTACCTTATTTATCTTCAGGAACCTCATGCATCTTTCATACTGAATCGGTCAGGACATTCTTCAAGAGATTCAGTGTTCTCGGTTTTACTTTTCTTCCCTGGCGCTCAGTTCTTTAAGATTTTCGACCAACAGTATGTTTTCTAAAAGACGTGGCAATGTTCTAGTTCCATTTTAAGAAAACTCCTTGACATATAAAATAACTTTATCAATAGTATATAAAATTATATGTAACCTGGGAATATATAAAAAAACAAACATTCTGGAAAAGTAGAGGGCTACTTCAAAATCTCAAAGATAAGCCTTTCTAGGGGGATAAAACGAAAATAAAGATAAAAAAGAAGAAAAAGAGAAAGGTATGAAACTAACTTAACTTCACATCTAAGTTGTTTAGACCTTTATCTCTTCTCCTTTCAATACGGCTTCTTCACTTACTTTTACTTCTTTTGTCGTATCGCCATAACTCAACACATAGAGTCCTGAAGGTGCAGTATCAAATTGTGTTTGGCCTGCAATCGGACCTTCTGTTGAATAAGGCACTGTAAATTCGTACCTTCCCTGAGAGTCTGCAGTAGTTGACTGCGAGTACTCAAAGGTCCTCCCCTGATTTGTAAGGATTGTTGTATTTATTTTTACAGTCTCTTTGGGAGAAGCCATTCCTGTTATGTTTGCACCTTTAACGTACTCGAAGACCTTGACATGACCTGTATCTACTTCAGGGATTTTGCCTCCGTATAAGTAATTGTAGACCTGCTTGTACCCTACTTCGTCAGTTTGATAGGCCTCAGTCTCGTGAACCATACGATACTGCTTCAAGCCATTTCCGTCAAAAGTATGCAGCCTTGCTACCATGGAACTGAAATATCGGGTAGAAGGTCTGCTCTGATATTGGCTACCTGTCCAGTAAGCCTGGTAGTACCCATCAGTATCAAGAGTCCAGGTAGCAATTGATCTTAACATCCCTGTAGCCATTTTGGTATCAGACATTATGTATCGTGCACCTGCCTTGTCAGGCCTTGGATCTATGGCTTCAAGTACTGCACTTGCTTCTTCTTCAGATGGGGCTGTGAGAAAGGTTGCAGCCCCTGGCTGGTTTGTCTCGTTAATGCTTACTCTGCGTCCTCCTACTCCGGCCTGGAAGGGGTTTGCATTTGGCATCCTGTGACCAATTATCTCTATATAGTGCCCGTAGTCCCACCATGACATAACACCGTATGCCGTATCTGGATACTGGAACATATCTCCGTTTTTTGGAGCTTCATAAACGGCATTATAGTCCATTCCTGGATCAGGAGTATTTGAACGAAGCCAGTCACAAGCTTCCACCCACTGATCAGGTGTACCGTTCGAAATTTTTGTATATAAAATTGCAGATCCGTATACAGGATAGATCAAAAATACTATTATAGCCAGAACTGCAAATATCTGCTTTACTTTGATGAATTTAAAAGCCTTCGGTATATCTTCAGGCGATTTTACATTACTTTTGAACTTCTGGTCAAGTTCGTTCCATTTGACGTTGCCAAGCAGCAGACCTCCCAGATAAGCACTCAGGATTGAAACGTTTATAGAATAGTAGTATGCAAAGCGGTTCTGGCCGTAAATGGCAAGGAGAATCAAAATACTCCATATAAAAAGCAGTACTTCCTGAGGCTTTGGTTTTCTAAATAGATTTGCAGCCAGAATAACTATCCCCAGTAAAGAAGCTAGCAATCCTGTAGGAGT
>NZ_LMVP01000130.1 GCF_002287235.1 Methanosarcina spelaei | reverse complement strand
TATAAATATACGATTTTCAAATATATAATATCAATTAGATACAAATTGACCATCAACAAATAAGCCTTGAAGGAAAAGCAAGCTACTGGAAGTATAAATGGAAAAATGGAAAATCATATTTATATAAAACAGAGTATAATCCAAAAATTCAACAAAGGTTATTTCAATCGGACATACCAGCGATTAGATTTTTTATCAAGGCTTATCTTGTCTTCTCTAGCAAGCCAGCCAATAGACATCAAAGCCATTTGAGAATCAAAGCCATTGGCACTCAGGTGAGTCTTTACCTGGTTCAAACTGCATTCACCTTCTTCTAGCCTATGATATAACACTCCTGCAGCTTCTCCGATTTTTAAGTTCATGTTCTCTGGCATATTTATCACCAATTTCGTTATCAGGACTGCTTTCCTTTAAAAAATAGGTAATGTTTTCAGGGTAATAAGTTTATGAATTCTAAATATACAGACCTTAAACAATATGTTGGGTCAATATATTAGGTTTTTCTGCTAAGGTTTTTTCCAATAAATCAAAATAGTTTACTAGTACTTCGGTTTCAAAATAAATTCCTTGTTTTCCTTGGAAAGTCCGTGATCTTGGATCTATTAAAAAGTTGATAGGACTTACGCACTTGAAGTACAAAATCAAGCACATTCGACACTGCGAATATGTTACGTATTTCGACAGTTAAAGATTTTATACTATTGATTTCTCAGTTCAACCGCGTAAGTCCTGGTTAAGTTTTATGAACCTGCTTGAGAACCGTAGTACTAGTAAAATGAGAACTCATTTCCATTCTCACTTTAACTTTCTTCAATTCTTACCTTTTAACCTTCAATTTTCTTTTTCACGGCTGCAGCTGCATTTTTCGGAGAGTCGGTTTCCCAGAGTTTCCTGACTTTAGCACTCCTGAGGGCTGGCATTAAAGCCTCAAGTTTTTCCTGCACGGCTGCAAGCATTTTCTCGTCAACTCCTGGAGGTGTTATACCCATGAATTTCTGGGCTTTAAGGGTCTCGGTTTCCCTATGTACTGCACGGTCAACTCCTTTCCTTACTCCTGTCTTCAGGGACTCAATTGCATCCCTCCACTGGGCAGCCCAGGGGGTATCAGGAATTTCGGTGTGGTGGACCTCGATCCTTTCCACTTTAATAGCATCTAAATGACAGGCTTTTACACAGGCTCCGCAATAGGTACAGAAGTCCTCTGCAAAAGCGATTTTTCGAGGGTCTTCAGGATCTGTAGGCACATACCAGAGTTCGGAGGGACAGACATTAAAACATCCACGGCACCCCTGAGGATCACATTCCTTAAGGTTCGTTTCAATAAGGCTCAGCTCTCCTTCCATAGGTTTTTGCAGGTCCACGGCTTCATACGGACAGACAGTCTTGCAGCGTGCACACTGTGTACACTTTAACTCGTCTATCTTAATTTTCCCCTCGATTTTCGGAGCCTCACAGGGGCGTTCTCCTTTAACCTTTATTGCTTCTTCAGGGCAGAGATCCTGGCATAGCACACAATAATCACATTTGTCCTCGTCCACAAGGATTTGCTCGAAAGGTACGGGATTATCAGGTGTAGGTTCACGCTCGAGAAGGATGAAGGCGTCACAGAACCGAGCGCAGACTCCGCAGAAATTGCACTTATCAGTGTCGATCTCGATCTCTCCTTCTGCCCCTTCCTTTAAAGGCGCGATCTCTTCTTTTTTCGGGAAAGTGAACTCGACTTCAATTGCATCCTGAGGGCAGGCTCCCTCACATAGAGCACAGGGGAGGCATTTATCATTAATCTTAACAAACGTATCGTATTTCGGATACTGTTTCTCATCGGGAACTTCTCCCACAGCTTCAAAGGTGATGGCATGAACAGGGCAGAAGTTTGAGCACATCCTGCAGAAAGTGCATTTCTCAAGGTCCATCATCACAGCAGGCGCATCAAGCCCGGTTGCAATTTCATGAAGTGGTCCCATTTCAAGAGCTTTTGTCGGACAGATCTCCGCACAGATTCCACAGCCGTTGCAGCGTTTATAATCATAATCCAGAGTCTTGATGGATTTCTCGGTGGCCTGGGTATAGAGAAAATGGGAGCCCTGAAGGTCCATGCTGGTTGTAACCGTGATCTTTTCCTGGGATTCCTCAGGATTCTCGGGAGCTTCTGCTTCAAGATCCCCGGCTTCGAACTTATCGGCTTCGAACTCATTGGTTTCGAATCCATCTTCAAGTTCTATAACTTCATTTTCTTCTGTTTCACAGCAACCTCTGCAGATGTGGGCTTCCTGTTCAGTGCGCTCTTCTCTCATTATGCCACCTCCTCAAGTTCGGTTTCGGGTTTTTCAAGCTTGAGTTCGGTTCCTATGGGCCCGATTTCTTCAAGCTCCTTTACAAACTCGGTAATCGTATTTGAGAAACGTTCTCCTTCGGCAGCCGAGATCCATAGAGTTCTCAGCCGTCTGGGGTCGAGCCCGATTTCCGTTATAACTTCCTTTAAAACGTCCATCCTCTGTTTTGCATCGAAATTTCCGTGGATGTAATGGCACTCGTCCATTCTGCAGCCTGCAACAAGCACTCCGTCGGCTCCGCCTTTTAAGGCTTCAAGTACGAATTCCGGGTTCACTCTTGCCGAGCACATTGTACGGATAACCCTGATATTTGTCGGGTAATGCAGTCTCGACATCCCGGTCAGGTCTGCACAGGCGTAACTGCACCAGTTGCAGAGGAAAGCCACAATAAAAGGACTCTGAGACCTGTGTGCAGTTGCAGCCCGAACCTGGGAAAGAATCTGTTCGTTTTCGAAGTTTCGCATCTGGATTGCCCCAGCAGGGCATGCAGCACTACAGTCTCCGCAGCCATAACATGAAACCTCGTCTACAACAGCTTTTTTATTCTCTATTTTGATTTTCCCGAATTTGCAGACCTCAAGACAGGTCCTGCAGCCTATGCATTTTTCAGGGTCAACATGAGCTCCCATAGGATCGGCTTCAAGCTCACCTGTTCCGAGGAGTTGCATAACCTTGGATGCACATGCACTTCCCTGAGCAATCGAAACCTGGATCTCTTTGGGCCCTGAGGCACAGCCTGCAAGGAAAACCCCACTTACCGGGGCATCTACAGGACGCATTTTCGGGTGAGCGCTTGCAAAGAACCTATCAGGCCGCCGAGCAAGGTTTAACATACGGCCTATGCCTTCTGCTGCTTTGCTGGGTTCATAGCCTGTTGAGAGCACAACAAGGTCACAGGCTTCTTCTTCAACCCGGGATTCAAGGGTATTTTCATACCTGAGTACAGGTCTGCCATCTTCGCCTGCGTAAATTTCGGCAACTTTTCCTCTTATGAAATCAACACCCATAGCCTGCGTCCTTGTATAATACTCCTCATACATTTCTCCTGCAGCCCGGATGTCAATGTAGTGAATTGTGATCTCAGTGTCAGGGTAGCGTTCCTTAACCATCTGGGAGTTTTTAAGTGCGGCCATGCAGCAAACCCTTGAGCAGTATTCATTGCCAACTGTTTTATCCCTTGAACCGACACACTGAATGAACGCAACGCTTTTTGGGGGTTTGCCTGTGGAAGGCACAAGGACTCTTCCGCCTGTAGGCCCTGCAGAGTTAAGCATGCGTTCAAGCTGCATATTGGTTATAACATCTGGATACTTTCCAAATCCGTACTCCTTTTTCCTGGATGCATCAAATAGCTGGTAACCTGTTGAAACGATAACTGCTCCCGCTTCAAACTCAATCTCTTCAGGTTTTTGCTCGTAGTCCACAGCATCAGCAGGACAGGCCTGTAAACACAACCCGCAACCGACACAGTGGTCAGGATCTATTAGCACTACCTGCGGAACGGACTGAGGAATTGGCATATATATAGCTCTGGTCTTTCCGACCCCGTAATTCATAGGGTTCTCGATTTCTACGGGGCAGACTGCAGAGCAGAGATCGACACAGCCCTTACATTTGTCTTCAAGTATGAACCTGGGTTTGCGTTTGACTTTTACATGGAATTTGCCGACAGATCCGGAAATATCGGTAACTTCGGAATAAGTGTAAAGGGTAATATTCGGATGGTTCTGAACTTCAGTCATTTTAGGTGCAAGCACACAGATGGAGCAGTCATTTGTGGGAAAAACCTCGTTCATCAGGGCCATTTTTCCCCCGATTGTGGATTCCTTTTCCACCATTATGACTGGAAAACCGGCTTCTGCAAGGTTCAGTGCTGCTTCGATTCCGGCAACCCCTCCTCCTATGATCAGGACATTTCTGCTGGCTTTTGAACTTGTTGCACTTAGCTCCTTGAGGAATTTTGCCTTTGCAACTCCCATCCTTATAAGGTCAAAAGCCTTCTGGGTTGCCATCTGGGGGTCATCGGCGTGCACCCAAGAGCACTGCTCCCTTATATTTACCATTTCCATAAGGTAAGGGTTCAACCCGGCTTTTTCCATTACATGCCTGAAGGTCTTCTCATGTAGCCTTGGAGAGCAGGCAGCTATTACAACCCTGTCGACTTTGCTTTCTTTTATATCCTTAATGATGCCTTCCTGTCCGGAATCGGAACATAGAAACTGTACTTCCCGGGCGAGCACCACATCTTCCAGTTCAGCCGCCATTTCCTGCAGAGCTAATACATCTATTACTCCAGCAATATTTAGCCCGCAGTGGCAAATGTAAACTCCGATTCGCATAATTGGTGACTCCATATACCTGTGTTTTATATTGAATGTTAGTGAATACTTCGTGATCAATTTTGACATGTTTTACATATAACTTTCAAGTTATAATTGAAAGTCATAATTTCTGAGAATTTCTTGACCATAATTCAGAACCGTGCATCCAGGGCATTTTACCATACAAAAAAGTCAGGTTGGTACAGCTGATCAACAAAGACTTTTTTAAACTAGAGTGTTTTATCAGTTCAAGTTCATGAGTTTGATAATACCGGTTAAGTTATTACTTATCAATTAATTTGTTACTCAGTTGTGAATCAGGCACTCAGACACAAACCAGTTATTTTTACATATCCCTATACATTATCTTTTGAACTGAATAAAAATATAGGTGTTTTGTACAAAATCAAAACCTTTATTTCATCACGGTGACTCAACTCAGTATCCTTATGACTCACGTTGGATGATTTTTATACAAATTTAGAAGATAAATGAGCAAAGCTGCGAAAATTGTAAGAATTTAAAAGCAGTGTGCGTCGACGATTGAGCAAAAACTGGCAGCTTAAACTTACTATTTTATAACATAACATAAATAATATTTGTTTTTGTGACAATATAAGGGTTTCTATAATATATCCTTAAACAGATATATTCAAAAGATAAAATAAATTACAAGTTAACTTACTTCTTGTCTTCTGATATGCAAAATTTAAGAAGTGGTGTGCAAACTCCACATGACTTTAAACAATTAATTGAATTGTTTATTCAGTTATTCTTTAAATACTTTATGAGTTCATTCCATAACTTGAAATTTGCTTCCTGAGTCCTGTATCTCGAATAATTAATCAAGCTCAAGATCATGAAAACAACTTTGAAATTCCCAATGAATAAAGAGAAAGTAGCTATTTGGATAGGCTCAACATACTATGCCAAAAATATCTAATAACTATATTCAGTACTTCGCTAAAAAATCTCTTCCTCATGTATTCTCCCCATCGATTTACCT
>NZ_LMVP01000129.1 GCF_002287235.1 Methanosarcina spelaei | reverse complement strand
GTTTGGAATAATATATTCTGCATATTTTAAGTAAACATTGCCCATAATAATTACATAAATTACGGAAATGGCTTGAGTTTTGAGACAGCTTGAAATCAACAATTTTCTGCTGAAAAAAGAAAACAGATAAAAATAGAAGCCGAAAAGGGGGGGTTTTAGTGGTGAATAGCGTTAAACAATTAAAGGAAGATATCAAGCAAATGGAGCAAAGTATACAGGAAGGAGTAACTAAAATAGAAGAGGATACGGTTCAGAAAAGGGACTGTATGAACGCAGGAATTGTCGAGATTCATGAAAACATACATAAAATGAATGAGGGCATCAGAGAGCAAGCCAAGGAACAGCAAGATGCGGTTTCAAATATCAATGAAGCTATAATGCAGCTTCAGAATGACAATAAAGAAAAAGTTACACAGATGCAGCTCGAAATTAATCAACTAAAGGCAGATATTAATAACATGGCAAAAATGATGCAATCCGGTGTGCATCAGATGAATGAGGGAGCCATAGAGATAAGGAAAGCCACTGACCAAAAAGTCAAAGAAATACAAAAAAACACTGGTATTTTTGAATTGAGTATAGGGGAGTTTCAGGGGGATATTAAGCATTATATCAAGGAATTCTATGGATAATTTCTTAGGTCCAGAGATATAAAATCACTTCTTTTTTTGAAGTGATAAATTTTGTAAATCTGTATTTTAGTCTCGAAATATCGATTTTCGTTACAAAAATGGGAGGTAAAGATGATTTATAAAGCAACACACCCGAGGAAAGTGAGAGGAGAATCTGTCCATCAGCCTTTAAGTGAAAAAATAAAACAAAATCAGACTAACTTAAAGACAATCTCTACTTCGGAAATGCATGAAAAACTAAAAAAACAAAGCTGTCTCATAGATCCAAAATCTTTGTTTATTGGGAATTTAGATACTAAAAACTTAATACAGAGTGAATATTTTCTACCCAATACCGATTGTTTTGTTGAAGGGCCAGATGTTAAAGAATTGAGCGAAAGAATCAAATTATGGATTGGCACTGGTTATCCAGTGCATTTGATTGGCCCTACTGGCTGTGGAAAGACTAGTCTGGTGATGCACATTGCAAAAGAAATCGGGCGTCCTGTTGTTTGGATAAACGGAGATGATGCTCTCACAACCAAAGACCTCACAGGTGGATATGCGCAGATTAAGCAGGAGTCAATGAGAGATCACTATATTCATAATGTTATCAAGAGTGCAGATATCATAAAGCCTGAATGGATAGACAATCCTTTAGCTATAGCATGCAAATATGGATGTACTTTTGTATATAATGAGTTTTCCAGAGCAAAACCAACTGCAAACAATGTATTACTTTCAGTTTTTGAGGAAGGAATTCTGGAATTGCCGAGTAAATTTGGGCAGGAAAGATATTTGAAAGTACATCCCGAATTCAGAGCTATTCTCACAAGCAATTCTATTGAGTATGCTGGGATTCATGCTCCACAAGATGCTCTGCTGGACCGGATGGTAGGTATATATATGGATTACTACAGCCTTGAAACTGAAATAGATATCGTGCGCAAACATACGAATATACCTTATGAAGAAGCAAAAAATATTGTTTTTGTAATCCGTAAAATTAGAGAGCAGGTTAATGAAGTTCAAAAGCCTGGGACTCGAGCAGCCATAATGGTCGGTAAAGCCATGAAACAGCTAAATGGTAATGCAGAAAAGTATTACAATCAGCTATTTATTGATGTAATTGCGACAAAAACAGGTTCTAATGTGGATTTGTTTCAAAAAGAAAAACTTGTCAATAATGTGATTTCACAACTTACGTAAAAATCCAAATTATGTTTTGTAATTAATTTGTCACTATTTGATGTAATTTCTGACTTTATTAGAAATATGTATTTTCGGGGGAATAGTATGGCAAACGCAGCTCTTGAACAGGAATCCGAAGATAGAGCCGGACTTCAGACAAAAAGAAAGCATAAATCTACCGTAAAAGAAGTGGGGGATGAAGCACTTTTTCAGATCGCAGAGATTCTTAATAGGAAAGTCGAGGAAGTCATCGCCGTTTCCAAAAGCGGAGATTACTGGTATGTTCAGTTGGAAGTCCTAGAAAGAAAAGCAGTCCCTGATACTCAGGACATATTGGGGATCTACGAATTGAAAGTTGATTCAAACTATGATGTTATAGACTATAAAAGGATAGGAATGAGGCATAGGGGAGACATGATAGAACTGGAAGAAGATTAAGAATTAAGGGGTTTTGAAAGTTCTGGGGATACTGGTGAGAGAGTGAATGAAAATGTACTAAACGATAATATAGATACAATAATTCAGAGGTCATTTCTTGAGAGTAGGCATATGCTCTTTCTCTACGCACGGGGAGTAAATAGAGACTTAATTCAGGCTTCTTTTTTTTCCTCTGCAAAAAAAGATGAAAATTTACTTTATATTAGTGAGGAAGAATTCGAATTGGTTAGAAGCAGGTTTAATAGACTAAATGTATCTCCGTTAATAATTCAACCTCGGGAAATCAAATTTTTTGTTAAAGATGTAAATAAAGATAAAAGGTTCAGAATCATTGTAGAGGGAGTTTTTGAACACACGGATATTCATCATCTCTTAAACCTCAATAAAAACAATATCGTGCTTTGTATGTATAAACTCGGCATGCTTAATGCCAAGCAGATCGCTGAGCTAGTTGAAATGCATAAAAAATTGATTCTCAATACGCCAAATGTGACAATTCTGTCTTCAAGCAGCTTTAAAGATCTCAACATAGAATATTCCATGATAGAACGCTTTGTTAAAGAATATCTTGACATTATCGTGCTTTCCCTCATCGCAAGTAGGCCCATGTGTGGAATCGAAATTCTTGATGTGATTCACAGAGAATTCAATGTCTTGTTAAGTCCTGGAACCATTTACCCACTTCTTAATAAATTAAAAAACGATGGTCTTCTAGAACGTGAATACGTAATTAAGAAAAAGATCTACAAAATAGCAAGAGGTAATGAAAAAAATATTCGTAATATCCTTGATAAACATATGATTGCAAATGAGTTTTTAAATGATTTTTTGAAATCTACGGCTTTGGGGGAAAATACAAAGTGAGCAAAGACGGTGAGAGTGGGAGGTATGTTTACTGTATAATCAAGGCCCAGGAGGAGAAAATAAGTTTTGGAAACATAGGTTTTCAAGGGAAGGAAGTGTATACGACAAAATATAAAGAATTTTCCCCTGTTTTGAGCGACATTATTTTCAAAAAATTTGATGTTGAGGATGAAGAAGATGTAAAAACTCATAGCAATGTCATTAATGAAGTGATGAAAGAACACAGTGTAATTCCTGTAGCATACGGCATGGTCTTTAAAAATAAAAAGCTGGTGGAGATGTCCATGAAGTATGGGTACAAGGCTATGAAAAAAGCCATGAAAATAGTGGACAACAGGGTCGAGCTTGGAGTGAAGGTGATCTTGCCAAAAGATTTTGATAGAAACGAACAAAAACTTGATCAATGCAAATCTGAGTTTACCGAAAGGCTCAAGCAAGTATCATTTGATTCAAAGAATCTAATCCTTTTCAGTGAGCGCCTTTTAATGAATGCTTCATTTCTCGTGGAAGCAGATAAAGTACAGACTTTTTCAGATGAGGTTGAACAGCTTAGATCCAAATATGATTCATTTAAGTTCCAGTATAGCGGACCCTGGTCGCCCTATAATTTCGTGGATATACATATATTGTCCAAACAGAAGGGGGGTTTCAGGTAATGTTAATTCTTGATGACTTACTTCTTCGGGCTCTAGGAGTTTCAGTTCCGGGGCTTGATTTTGTATCTACTCTTGAACTCCTGGAAAACCTTGCATATAAGGAACTTTACAACCCTGAGAATATCAAAAACCAAATAAAAGAAAATCAAATGTTATACGAATTTGGCGAGATCTCAAAATATGAGTTTGAAGACACAAAATCTAGACTCATAGAGCAACTAAAATTCATAGAACGTTTTGAGGAGATGAATCTCAGTGTCAGAGCAGACATCCTTACTTGAGAAAAAAAAACGTAAAAAAGCCATGGGTAAGAAGTCTAGAGATCCTTGTCCGTCAATAATGAATTTTTTCAAATTGCTTGATGAAATGGAAAAAAGCAAATTATTCGACAAATCAGGAAATTATATTTGTAAAGGTCCAGTTGGATCTAATATAGAGGGTGCTTACCATATAAAAATCAACCCTGGAATTGAAGCAGAAAACCCCGAGTTACCTGCATCCAAGAAGTTGATACCTAAGAAGAAATTAAAATCCCGATTATAGGTTAGGAGATGTAGGCCGATGCACAATATTGGAAAATTAAGTTCTAACCATACATTTGTAGTGAAAGATGTTAGAAAGCGCATGAAAATGCAAAAAAAAAATCACATATTAAGTGTAGAAGCTCAGAATAACAAATTGAAGATTATGCTTTTAAAGCAAAAGGATAAAGCATACAGACAAATAGAACTGAAGCAAAATGTGATTGTTCCTCTTATTCAGAATACACGAAAAGGGCTTAAAACCAGAAAAGTAAAGAGAAGGATTATAGAGTTGAATAAGGGAAAAAATCTGTTTTCTTATTCAACAATACTTTCAGGAGATATTCTGGATAATGCGTTCAGGTATTCCACAACATCCAATTATAATCTTTCAGAAAGAATGAAGAAACTTTACAAATATACTCTGGTCCCTGATCTTAATTTTACAGATTTATTTGTTTTTTCACATAAACCTTTTTTAAAGGGTTCCGTGGGTACACTCCCAGTCTTCAGGAAACTGAAAGAAGTTTCGAAAAAACAACTGGCGATAACGCCAGGCCACCATGTTTCAGGACCACAAGTAGAGTTAAGAAGCAGGAAATATTGTAAGTAGGTGAAATAATGAACGGCTCAGTCGTCAGAGAGTCAGGAGGACTTGCTGATGTAATAGACAGGATCCTTGATAAAGGGCTTGTGCTAAATGCCGATATCTCTGTATCTGTTGGGGGTACAGAACTCCTTGGAGTTAAAATAACAGCTACTATTGCATCTTTTGAAACTGCGGCAAAGTACGGGCTTGAATTTCCTTCCGGAACCAATTTGAATGCTCCAGCATGGCAGAAAACATATGAAACATACGTAAATTGCCCTGAATGCGGAAACCGAAGAGAAGAGAAGCTTTTGATAGAAGAGGGATGTCCAGTCTGTGGGTGGATAAGTCCACTTAAGAATAAACGAATGTTAGAAATTAAAGAAAATCCGTCAGAATAAATCGTCAAATATATTTAAAAAATCATATTAGTGAGGTTAAATATGGAAAAAGATACTACCAATAAAAAATCTGAAAAAGAACAAGAAGAAGAAAAAGCTGAGATGGAATCCAAAATCAAGGATATGGAAAAAAGAATAAAGGACCTTGAAAGCAATCTTGAGGAACAGAAATCTGAATATAAAGAAGAAACTTTTGTAGGAGATATTTTTAGTTCTTTTATTCCAGGTTTTGGTAAAATTGTAAAAGCCCTTGAAAAAACGTCTCCAGAATTCAGACAGAGAATTGCTGAAACAGATTCAGAAATAAAACACAGATTTGAGAGCGGTTGGGGCGATAAAAAACCTACTGTTAGCTATGGATTTTCCATAAGGCCTCTTGGCACTAAGCCAACAAATATTTCTACAAGAGGGAAAAAAGAAGCGCAAAAGCCAAAAGTAAAAGAAGTACATGTAGGGTCTACTGAAATTGAGCCTGTTTTTGATGTATTTGAGGATGAAA
>NZ_LMVP01000128.1 GCF_002287235.1 Methanosarcina spelaei | reverse complement strand
CTGCCATGCTTGCAAGAGGAGTCGGGCCCATTGGTCCTAGCTCTTTTTCTTCTGCGTCTTTGGCAACCTCCTTTGCTGCTCCTACAATATTATTGATAGTGATCTGAACGGATTCCAGATCTTCTATAGAAAAACTCCCGGTAGTTAATTTACTCATTTTAGCTTTACCTCCTAAATACGTTTAAAGGCGCTTTTTCAGACGATTGTGTTTACGATATTTAGCATACCGATAACAATTATCCAATTATTGACGTCTGCTTGAAAGTTCCAGCTATTTAAATGACATTTTTAGTAGGTCGTTTTTAACTTATTATAGAATTTACACACTCACAAAACAAAATCAAGTACAGTAGAACTAAGCAGTTAAACTTGAATTTTTAGAGAGTTGGAAGTTCACTGCTTTATTTTAGACATCAAGTGAGTAGGTTCTATAATTGGAAGCGTTGTGATCTCAGAATAAAAGAGATCCTGGAGACTATCCGAAAAGTTCTATGCACGTTGTAAATTTACAATTAGACAATTAGTGTTCATAATCCGGAATCCGTTCACTTATGATCTGCCGATTGTAGAAGTTACAGTAGGTCACAGCACTTTTCAGATAAACTCTTAAATTACACATAAGCGACGTGTTATAAATAGCTTCCATTTTTGTTCGGTATAAATATAAAAATAGAAATAAGCGTTGAAATATGAACTTGTAGAGAGATAGAAGTTCACCGCTTTTATTTCAGTCGAATACCCCGCTAGCTTGCTGCGGGGATGGAAACTTCCCCGGTAACCGTTGATGACTATATTATTTATCAATTTCATTTTCGGTTGTTAACTTCTGATCAAACCAAACAGTTTGGGGTTATTACTTCCTTTAACGGAATTTTGAGCGGTGGCGCGAACATACCCCGTTGCTTGCAGCGGGGTGCGCCAGCGCAGCTTTGATTTTAGACATCAAGTGAATAAGTTCTATAATAGGAAGCGTTGTGATCTCAGATAATAAAAGAAATCCTGGAGACTATCCAAAAAGTTCTAAGCATGCTGTATAATTTACAACTGGGCAATTGGTGGTTATTGTCCGGAACCTATTCATTCGCGATCTACCGATTGTAAAAGTTATAGTAAGTCACAGCACATTTCAGATAAACGTATAAATTACACATAAGCGCGCAGTATAAATAGTTTCCATTTTTGATCGGTTAAAAAATAAATAAAAAAAGTAAGCAGTTAACTCTTTGATTATTAAAGAGTTGAGAGTCTACTGCCTTATTACGATTTTAAGTGGGCAAGTCCTTTAATGGTAAATGTTGTGATCTCAGAATAAATGAGATCTAAGAGACTATCCGAAAAGTTTGACGCATGTTGTATAATTACAACTGGACAATTAGTGTTTATTATCCGGAATCCGTTCATTTGTGATCGCTGATTGTAGAAGTTACAGTAGGTCACAGCACTTTTCAGATAATCTCTAAATTACACATAAGCGACGTAATATATATAGTTTTCATTTCTGTTCGATTTGAGAATATAAAAATAAGGATCCTTAGACTCAGTACCAAAACCTAGTGATGAATTTAAATTTCAAAACCACTAGGTTTTGTAATTAGTCATAATCCTTGTGACATAACTTAAAAATTGAAGTCTTTAGATGTCGAATATTGATTTTGATGATAACTGGACTCTTCTTGCTAACTCAGGTCTTCAATTAAAAAATACGAAAATCACTGGATTTTGGAACAGAGTCGATCCTTAGTATAAATTATATACAAACTCTTAAGAACCGTTGACCTGTGGCAGATCATGAAAAACGGCATTATGTGCTTATTTTTCATAAGGAGATAACATTAATTAATTCGAATAAGGTATAAAAAGAAAGTATATTAATTAGCAGAACTTTTATGTCAAATCAGGTGTAAAAGGTAGAAAACAATCTCAGGACTAAAAGACATATGATACGAAAATGTTAAGTAAACGTCGTAGTTAGAATCACATCTTATACAATTAGAAACTTATTGTTATTGGTTTCATATTTAAAATGCAAAATCATAAAAACAAACTCAGATCTTATCAATTTTATCAAGGGTTAAAGATTGTAACGATAGTTATATATAATACTACACATTTGCGTATTTTGACAGTCGATCGAGTTGAATGAAATATCAAAAGTCTCAACAAATTTTCGAACAGTTATTTCGATCTAGTTTTCCGATTAGGCAGTGGCGGAAAAGGAAAGAGGTTTATTGAGAATAATTTCCGTTGTCCAAAAAAAGCAGCCGGAAAACTAATGGAAGAAGTACGAAAGGATGGAGGAAGCAAACTGAGATATAGACTTCAATTTTTCGTGTTCTAAAAATTATGAAGTACTGCGATATTTCTCAAATATCTGTATTCCCCTTTCTATATTCCCCTTTCTATATTCCGCTTTCTATATTTTCCTTTATATATTTTTCTTTCGATATTCTCCTTTCTGTATTTTCCTTTCTATATTCCCCTTTCCATGCTCCCCTTTGCACCAGAAATGTTTTCCAAATTATATTTAGGAAACGATTTCGAAAGCATATTGCCATTGATTATAGTGGTTTTGTGTAGAATAGTAATTCATGTTTACTCTCAATCCCTTAACGACGATGTTAAAGATCAGTTTTTAAATGCTTTAAGTAAAATATATCGATCGATAGATATTTATTACGTATCATATTAAGTGTAATTTGATGGTCAATAAAGTTAAGCGTAGAGTATCTTGTTTTCCAAAGGCCACCTATTACAAGCCCAGAGAAATTCCTCTTTGCTGTCTGGAAATCACCAACCTATCCATAGAAGAGATTGAGGCTATTCGTCTTTGCGACCTTCTTAAGATAGAGCAGAATGAGGCTGCTGACAGGATGGGAATATCACGGAAAACTTTCTGGAGTGACCTCCAAAAGGCACGACAGAAGGTGGCTGATGCTCTTGTCAATGGAAAAGCGATCGAGATTTCCGGAGGAGAATACGTTAGTACTGGTGAATGCAAGGTCGATTATATCTGTAAAGAATGCGATCACGTGTGGGAACCAGAAGGCAAACAGAATCGGCCCACAAGCTGTCCGAACTGTGGTTCCAATCTAATTTTCCGACTTGGTGGAGATGGAAGAGGAATGAGGTTTATTGAGAATAATTATTGTTGCCCTAAGAAAAGGGAAAGCAGTAGAGACACCGGTGAAGTAAGCAAATAAAATGACAGCTAAAATGGACTTTGAAATCAACACTGATCAATGAATTATCCATAAAAATACTAAGTGGAATAGGTAAAAACAAATTGAAGCTGCCTGAATTCGTCTGCATTACTGTGGTGAAATAAGGGAATAGAGAACAGTCTACCTTTTAGGGAGGGAGAACTAAAGAAATACTTTTTAGTAAGGGACTTCCCCCCCGCTTAAGTGTTGAATTTACAGAAAATCAACCACGCTGCCTTAGATTGACAATGAATCTCTGTGCAACAGCTATTTTTATCCCGAGAACCACTGCAATTAAAAGCAAAAGACCGAGAAAGATGGTAACCACAGAATAGAATATGTACAAAATCAACATTCTTTATAATAACTTAATGTTCACTGGTTTCTTCGGGGTGTGCAGTGAAAGGGAATGCTTCAGCCCATCCAAACCCGCCAGGAATAAAGATATGGAACGTTTCCCTTCTTTCCCCTTTCTCGATTTCCAGCTTTTCATTATGACCCAGATTTGTTTCAAAACCCTCTTTAGGTTCCTCGAAATCCTTGATATCTTCAAGGTCAAGTACTCCACTGGTGCAGTACAACATTTGAACATTGTCTAAAATCCATCTCTTACTCACTGATACCATAATCCCACCACTCTACTGTTTAACTTTTAAACCGTTAAAATATTCCTTGATTTTCCAGATACCGAGCATGCATGGAGCACTTCGGTAATGATAAATCGTATCTCAGACTCTCTATTTAACGTTTAAGGATCCAAAAATATAATGAAATTCAGCTCCTGCATATACACATAGTTATCAAACTCTTTAGACAAAACTCAGACATTTAATATGGTTTGTTGCAAAAATAATCCTGCGGTTTCGCTCAATTACAAAAGAAAGTGGGTTAGCATCTGATCTATGTGTCACACGTCCTGTAGAGGAAAATCTACTAAAAATAGACAGATCTGCCTGATAAATTATTACTTTTGAATACAGAATAATTTTACAAAAATTAGGCAAGAGCTACCAGAGAGCAGGTAAGAAAATGCAGTGATCCAGGATTACTGCCGATAACCAAACTATTGGATGAGAAATTGTCAGTAAGATAGTTACTGAATAATAATTATCAATAGTTTTTTATACTTATAGTTCTATGTAAATCCGGCGGGTTGACTAATCTACTTGTTAGAAAAATAAATTTCCTCCTTTAACTTTCCTAACTAGTAATAATAAACACCACCAATAATATCCACAACTTGTCGGCCTGCCAATTCTCCTTTTTTTGGAAAAAGTTAAAAAAATATTTTCATTTAGAAAATGGCTTCGTTTTATCTGAAAACCTTGCTATTTTTCTAGTTTCAAAAGGTTGTTTATATTATACTGTAATCTTCTACCTTATTTGTTGAAAAATGAGATAACTTCAAAACAATAGGATAATTTCAAAGCATTATCTACCTAGAAGTAGAACACCAATAATAAAAATTGTAAAACAGAGTGCTATAAAATATATAATCACTTTAACTAACTTTTCCATAAGCAACCACTTCTTTAGAGTTAATTATAGTGCAATTCAAAGATACTAAAGAGTTTCTTTGATGATTCGATTTGTTGCTTTTCTAGAACTTACTTTAATACTATTTACCTTAATAACTTTGTGCTATTGACCGTTATACTAGCATATATAACAACATAAAATATTATAAACATTAGTATAAGAAATTAATCGAGTAGTACTATAAATCCTACATTCGGCAGCAAGCACACCCTAACATTTAAATATCCTTAATTGTTATTTTTTAGAGGTTAAGTTAAAAACAGAATCATGCGGGTTATATATCCAGCATGATTTGTCTTTTAGCTCATTTATTATAAATATATATTAATTATGTTATGGTTAACATTTAGTAATTTTTGATTTAAATTGAATTTCAAAAATTCTGAAAAAAACGATATCAATAGAAAAATTGAATGGATTTTTATGTCGACCTGCCAAAAGCAGGATAAATTACAAGGGCTGGATATTTTATAGATTCAATAGTAGTGGGAGAACTTTGTAACCCTATAAATAGATTGTTCCTTCTATCACAAAAGCTATGAATAAAAATAAAGCAAACTTTACGAACTTTTGTATGCACCTGATAAGGTAGCGTCATGAAACTTCTGTAAATTGTAACTGCCTCTTTACCTTTTTTCTTTATAATAAACAATTTCAGAGAATCATTTCATATTTTTTGCAACAGAATTATATATAATTATCAAGACATATCGTAAATTTATAGAAGGAAAGATATGGCCTGATTTCGAGACAAAGTAGTATGGTTATTTCGTTGTTGATCTTGAGGTTGTTTGGGATATGGAGATTGAAGATGCTCCTTCTTTGAGGTCTTTAATAACAAAAACTCTAGACGAAACGGAAAGAGCATTCAGTTAATTTCTTAATATGGGTACAATAGGACTCTTTTTGTAGAATCTACGATTGTAAAAGCTGTTTATATTCCATTCCTCTTATCAATTTCCGCTTACATTTAACCTACATTCCGCAGATGTACACAGATGTAGAATTTATTTCAGTCGAATACCCCGCTAGCTTGCTGCGGGGATGGAAAACTTCCCCGG
>NZ_LMVP01000127.1 GCF_002287235.1 Methanosarcina spelaei | reverse complement strand
TAACCGATATTTCGAAAAATGCGACAGAATGGAAATGGAACTTTGGAGACGGAACAACTTCAACCCAGCAGAATCCGACTCATAAGTATTCCAAGGCAGGAACATATACTGTAAACTTAACAGTAAAGAACGCTGAAGGCAGCAATACAACAATAAAAACAGACTATATAAAAGTGACAGCAAAACCTGTTGCAAACTTCACCAGTAGTGTTACATCAGGAAAAGTACCATTAAATGTCGTCTTTACTGACACAAGCACAGGAACGCCTACTGGATGGAAATGGAACTTTGGAGACGGAACTACTTCAACCCAGCAGAATCCCATTCATAAGTATTCAAAAGCAGGAACATATACTGTAAACTTAACAGTAACGAATGCTGTAGGTAGTAACACTGTAACAAAAACAAACTATATAAGAATTACAACAAAGCCGGTTGCAGATTTCACCAGCAGTGTTACATCTGGAAAAGCACCAATAAATATCGCCTTCAGTGATACAAGCACAGGAACACCAACAAAGTGGCAGTGGAACTTTGGAGACGGGACAACTTCAACCCAGCAGAATCCAGTTCATAAGTATTCAAAGGCAGGAACATATACTGTAAACTTAACAGTAACGAATGCTGCAGGTAGTAACACAGCAATAAAAACAGACTATATAAAAGTGATAGAAAAACCGACTTCTGCAATCTCTATGAGATCTACCTCATGAAAAACACCAATAAATGCGTTTTTACTGACAAGAATACAGGAATACAAACTTCATGGAAATGTAAATTTTGGAGATGAAACAAACTCAACAATTCAAATTCGACAAGTGAGTATTCAAAGGTAGGAAATTATACGGTGACATTACAGTAAGCAACGCTGCTATAATAATACCACAACAAAAACAAATTACATAAAAAACACATTACATAAAAAACGAATTACATAAAAAATAAATTACATAAAAAACAAGTTACATAAAAAACAAGTTACATAAAAAACAAGTTACATAAAAAACAAATTACTTAAAAGTGACAACAAATACAAAACAGATAATTATACGCTGAAAGCAGTAGACCCTTAAACTGAAAAAAGAAAAAGATCACAAGACTAAAGGGTAGTGGGGAAATCATTTGTTAAATCTGACAAAAAATTATCTTTATTTTGTTTGATCAGAGTTGAGAATTTGCCTTCTTGTTCGATTTGAGTGATTGATTCTGTACCTAAATCTTAAGTTTTTTACTTTATTTGAGACTTTTAAAATCCAGTTATTTTTATGCCAAATATACGTTTTTCCTATATAAATCCATATTTATCACTGTTTTCTGGGAAAAACTCTCGTAAATTGAATGATCTACATAAATCTGCATTTCATAGATTTATATAGTATTTTTACATTTTCATCTTTTTATATTTTAATTTTTTACTTATAAATTTTTAATTTTTTTATGTATAGCTTTTAAATTATTTGTATAGATTCATTTTAGAATTCAAAATTTATTACTTGATATTCTTTTTGAAAAATCAGAGAATTCACGGTACGAGAAATATACTCCCAAAAATTTTGATAGTTAAAAACAAAATAGCTTTTAGGATAGGCTCAATAAACGTAGTCTTTTTGAAATTGGTTTTTGTATTTCTGAGACTTCCAATTTATAATAGTCAATTAACTTTTTTTAGATAGTACTTGGGCATAAAGATTTAATTTTTCTATAAAATCTGGCTTATAAAACTATTAAGGAAAGGTTAGCATATGTAATAGTGCACCAGATATAAAGTGAAATTATACACTATATTATTATAAAATTGGAAATAAGTCATAATGGCTATATAAAGAGAAATGTTTTATTATTAGATTTATTTCGTGTAATAATTATAAATTAATGGAAAATTTTGGATCAAGGCTCATTAATTATTGTTTTAGCGGATGATATATGCACAATGAACTGCATGTAATTTCCTTGATAATACTAAAAGATATTATTAATAAAATTAGAAAGGTACCATCATGAAAAAAAATTTAAAAACAAAAAACAGTTTAAATGTAAGAAAAAGAGCAGCAGTCCTCAGCGGACTTCTGGTTCTACTTCTGGTTATAGGCCCCTCGATATCGATAGCTGATACGAACTCTTCGGACAATAATAAAGCCTTAAAGGTTGGACTTGCACCAATAAACCCCGATTTTGTAAAGTATCAGCAAGAAAAAATTTCCAATCAGCTATCTTTTGAGGGACATAAAGCTGGTTTAATCCCCTCAATTGTGGATCTTAGTCATCTGGGCAGTGTTTCTAGCAGAATAGCATCTTATCAATCAAAATATGATCTGCGGAGCCTGAACAAAGTAACTCCTGTGAAAGATCAGGGTAATGCAGGATCTTGTTGGGCATTTGCAACCTATGGGTCTTTGGAATCATATTTACTGCCTGGAGAAAATTGGGATTTTTCAGAAAATAATCTTAAAAACGTGCTTTCCAATTCTGCACCAGAAGGTTTTGATTTTCTAGAGGGAGGAACGTCAGGTATGTCAACTGCCTACCTAGCCCGTTGGAGTGGACCAGTGAAGGAAAGCGATGACCCTTATAGTGATTCATCAGCATACTCACCAAATGAACTTAAACTTCCTGTATATAAACATGTACAAAATGTTTTATTCCTTCCAGGTAGGCAAGGATCTCTGGACAACAATGAAATAAAATCTGCAATTATAAAATATGGAGCAGTCTCTACAGGCTTATACTCCGGTGGTAACAACCTTTACAATTATTATTCTACTAGTAAACATAGTTTTTACTATAATGGATCTTCGTCCTCTGACCATGGAGTGGACATTGTAGGCTGGGATGATTCGTACAGTAGAAGTAACTTTACCAAGATCCCGCCCGGAAATGGAGCTTTCATTGTGAAAAATAGTTGGAGTAAAGATTTTGGTGAGAACGGATATTTCTATGTTTCCTATTATGACTCAAATATAGGCGCCGATAATACTATCTTCACAGCTGAAAACACTGATAATTATAAAAATATATATCAGTATGATCCATTCGGATGGACTACTACTATGGGATATGGCGGACCCACTGGCTGGTCTGCAAACATCTTTACTGCAAAATCAAGTGAGACTCTCAAAGCTGTAAGTTTCTATACTACGGATTCAAACTGCAACTATGAAATTTATATATATACTAACGTGTCGTCCAGTCCTATAAATCAAGCCGGTCCGGTTATTTCCCAGAGTGGGAAGAGCTCCTATGCAGGCTATTATACGATACCTCTGAACTCCAGAGTACAGCTCAAGGCCGGTCAAAAGTTCTCAGTTATCCTGAAGCTTACGACCACAGGATATAGTTACCCGATTGCCATAGAATACCCGTACCCAGACTACAGTAGTAAAGCAACAGCAAATGCAGGAGAAAGTTTCGTCAGTTATGACGGAAATGACTGGACTGACATAACAAAATATTACTCAAATACGAATGTATGTATCAAGGCCTTCACCTCAACAGGAAGTGCATCTCCTGTAGCAGACTTTTCTGCGAAACCTACTTCTGGAAATACGCCATTAAGTGTCACTTTTACTGACAAAAGTACTGGTTCACCTACCAGTTGGACATGGAACTTTGGAGATGGGACTTCCTCAACAATTAAGAGCCCTGTACACACATACAGTAAAGCAGGAAAATATACTGTAAGCTTAACAGTAAAGAATAATAAAGGCAGTAACATTAAAACAATAAGCAATTATATAAATGTAGCAGCAGCCCCAATAAAGCCAGTTGCTGCTTTTTCTGCAACGCCAACCTCAGGAAAAGCACCAGTAAACGTCGCTTTTACTGACAAAAGTACAGGAACGCCGACGAAGTGGAAATGGACTTTTGGAGACGGAACCAGTAATCGTCTCTTTTACTGACAAAAGTACAGGAACGCCGACGAAGTGGAAATGGACTTTTGGGGATGGAACTACTTCAGTCCAGCAGAATCCGATTCATAAGTATTCCAAAGCAGGGAAATATACAGTAACCATCACAGTAACCAATGCAGCAGGCAGCAACACAGTAACAAAAACTGGCTATATACAAGTGACAGCAAAACCTGTTGCTGCCTTCTCTGCGTCTCCAACATCAGGAAAAGCTCCATTAAACGTTAAGTTTACTGACAAAAGCACAGGAACACCAACGAAGTGGCAATGGAATTTTGGAGATGGAACAACTTCAACCAAGCAGAATATAACGCATAAGTATTCAAAGGCAGGAACATATACTGTTAAGTTAACAGTAACGAATGCTGCAGGTAGTAACACTAAAACCGTTTCTGGATATATTACAGTGAAAAAATGAGTGAACATTATATGGAAAAACAGTAAAAAAGTCAAGCTAAAGTAACAAAGGCATAAGGTCTATTTCTGTCATCCGCTCTGTTTCTTCCATTGTGACAGAAATAGACCTTAATTCTTTATTATAATAATTTCCATCAGGTTTTCTTAGCTTCCTGTACCTCAATCTCTTTCTAAGTGATGCTGCTTTAACCTTCAGCAGATATTCTCAATAAATAATACTCTTGCAATCACTTTTTGGTAATTATTCAAAAATCTGAAGTTACTGGCAGTGTATTATTGTTGCTATAATTTGGATTTTATGATATGAACTGTTATCAGCAATACATTAAATAAAAATTGTAGCCAAAAAAGAAGTTTTTGGGCAAGAATTAGAAACTTTTTAATATAAAATATCTAAATATAGAATTAATCAAAATTAGTGGAATAAAATAGATAATTTCCGCCATGCAAGATCTAACATGCAATCAATATGATTAGAGCTCTCTATAATGGTTCTTTCTGACATAGAATATGGAAACGATATAAGTACCGACAGTTGACTAATTTAAGACAGAATGATGCCAAACTGAACTAAACGGGTTTGAACTTAATAATTTTTGTAAGACCTGCAGATTGTCTATAGCTGCACCCCGGTTTTCATGATTTAAAGTCTCTGGCCCAATCTGTCAATTAAAATAACGCAAAAGTCACTGCGTTATAGAACTGAGTTTTAAAACAAAAAACCTGTATTCGGCAGGCCGACATTAAGATTTGAATATTTTTCAGAATAGGTATACTCTTCAAACTGTAGGGAAAAACAGATAACACATATTGCTGAAAGTTTAAAAATTTACTTAAGTATAAAGGTACGTTAAAACTAAAAACGCATAAAACTAGTGATTCGATTCCAAAATAAACTCCCTATTTATTGAAAAATTCAAGGTCAATAGGCGGATTAAAAGTCAATTTTTGCGAATCTATTTTGGAATCACAGTACTAGTTAGACTTTCAAAACATATGATAAAACTATTCTAGGTTTTTTATTTAGAATATTTCCCTTGAAAAGAAGAGGTGTCATGATAGCGCTTTTCAAGCATCCTATTAATTCGCCCTATATTTAACGCGTGTTAACATATATTTACACTGTTAACATATGGTAATCCAATTGTCATAAAGTAGAGTTATTGACTATATATTCAAACCATATTTTCAATCGTTTGTATAGGATGGAACACAAGTTTCCAAAAACGCTATCAATGAAAAGTATTTGGAAAACCAATTTACCTGCCGGATGTAGGATAAAACATAATGGAGTAAGACAATGAAAATGAACAAAAAATTGTGTTCAGTAGCCTTAGCTTCAACAGCCATTGTTTTATTATTAATTTTAACGTTATCTATTACATCGGCAGCTACTGCACAGGGCACTTCTAACGCGGCTAAATACGCATATATTACGAATAGCGGTAGTACCACAGTCTCTGTAATTGATACAGCTACAAATAAGGTTACAGCCACCGTGAATGTAG
>NZ_LMVP01000126.1 GCF_002287235.1 Methanosarcina spelaei | reverse complement strand
CAGATTCGAGAGAGTTTGTAGAAGATGTTGCGGCGTGCAACAATACGTTTAAAGTATCCTGACATTCATAATTTGCAGATTCTGGCAAAGTTATTATATTACATTTGCTAATCAATTCAGAGGATACAGCCAGCAAGCTGGCTGTATCTGCGATCATGGAATCGTTTTTTGTTGGCATCAAAAAGGAATTCCATGATCTACTAAAACTTTTTTTCGGTTAAGTATAATTAGTTACTAATGTTCCATATTCAGTATTCGGAACTTGGGTTGTTCGGAACTACTGGTAAAATAGATAAAAGAAAATATAGAACGGAACCAAAGAGGAATGGTGAAACTTTGAAAGCTCTGGTTATTATAGATATGACTAACGATTTCGTGTATGAGACCTACGAATATGCAAGAACGTTATATGAGGGAAAACTTGTAGCTCCTATGGCAAAGGAAATTGTTGACAAAATAGCCAGGCTAATAATAAAAGTAGTAAAAGGGGGAACAGTCAGTGTTATCAGAATTCCGAAAGATCACCTTAATGCCTTTATGAACCCGGAACTCGAACTGAAAGCTGCAGAGCTCGGAATCGATGAAGTATTCGTTACAGGCCTGGTTGAGGAAGTCTGCATATACATTAATAGCCTTGGTTTCCTTGAAAGAGGTTTTCGAACAAACATCGTAAAAGGCTGTACAGCACCTTTTGATGAAGAAAAAGGTAGAGAAGCCTTTAGCGAACTTACGGAATGCGGAGCAAAAATGGTTGACGATATTCCTGATGACATAAAGGTTATCCTGCTCCTCGAAGACGAACATAATGAAAATTCCGAAGAAATAAAATCAGGAGACTGGCCACCTCATAATATGAAAGGAACCCCAGGAGCCATGACTGTAAAGACGATCAGGGATGTGCTTGAGGAAAGGTTATAGTTGAAATACATCAAGTTTTCTACAGGGAAAAATTTCTGGTTTTCTATTAACTAATTAGATAGATTGCATAGTATCGAAGGAGCTTGTGGATTCGTAAAAACTAAATTACTTACCACAGCAATGTTTATATTTTTTACCTGATCCGCACCAGCAACAATTGTTTTTACTCAAACTTCCATTTTCCAGTTTCTCACGTATAATTTCAGCATGAGTTTTATTTCTAACCGGTTTTTTTGACTCTGTTCCAAAATCCAGTGATTTTTGCATTTTTGATAGAAAATCTGAATTAGCAAGAAGAATCCAGTTTTTATCAAAATCAATATTCGCTATCTAAAGACTTGAATCATTAAGTTGTATTACACGGATGGTGACCATTTACAAAATCTAGTGATTTTGAATTTTACATCCATCACTAGATTTTGGTACTGAGTCGTTTTTTTGAGTATTTAATTTCACCTTGGAGATAAGAGTAATACCTTTCAATATCTGAACTATATCCGTTTATTATTGTATCTTCTGATTTTGGGAGATCACTTGTTTTTGAAAGCGTACCATGTTTTAGAAAATAGCCAAAATAATCAATCTCATCGAACGAATTAATTTCTTGTTTTTTATTTAAACTGATTCTTTCTTGTAAATATTTTATAAAATCATCTGAATTCTCTAAGATATTAGTTATAACCATCAAATCATATATGCTTATAGCAAATGGATAATGGGTACCACGTAATAATTTTGAATCCCACAACTTTACTTTATTTAGGGCAGTAGAATACTCTTCAAATGCTTCCAAACTAATATTAACTAAAAAGATGTTTTTATAATCCTCTTTTTTTATTTTCATTACTTGTTTATGATTATTATTGTAAAATCCAACTTCTTCTGAACTTAAAACATAATCAAGTGCTCTTTTTGACTGCTCAAAAGCTTCACTGATATTCTTCTTAAAGTCACCTTTAGATATTGTTAAAATATCTTTCCTTCCGGCAATACTTCTTCTTTTTTTTGCTTTAATTTCTACAAGAAGCAAACTATCTTTATAAGAGACAACACCATCAATTTCAGGATATTTATCTTCTCCCTCTTCATTGATCGGATAATATAGTTTCTCTTGAATTGTAGCTTTTGGGAGTGCATTCCTTAATAGTTCAAATGATTTTCGTTCAAAGAAATCGCTTTTTATTTCAATATATTTCTTGACTTTTTCAGAAAACTTTTCGGAAAATATTGATTCAATAATAGGTATAACATTTCTTACAAGATGAGGAATTAAAAAGCAATAATACTCTTTGTCTATATGTATAAGAGGTTTAAGCTCAATATCGCTTTTATCTAAAGGGGATGTCCAATGTTCATTACATCCAAATTCCAATGACAATAAATCAAGAATTTTTTCATTTGTTTTTACGTTTGGAATTATTTTGTAATTATCTTTGAGACCAATACTCAAAAAATCTCTGCAACATTTATCTAATAAGTCCTCACCAACTTGAGCTTTACACATTTCAACTGTTTTCTGAGGGTCGTCGAATTCTTTAAAATTTTTATCAAAACACTCAAAAAAATCTTTTTGTACTTCGTCAAGCTTAGTTACTCTGTCTTTAATGAAAGCGACATTTTGTCTTTGAATTTCCTCAATAGTTTCAAAGTATTCTTCTATTGTAAACCCTAATTTCTTCAACATTTCTTCGATTCTCGGTTCTGAAAATAACTCTAAAGCTACTTTCTTGTAATGAAGAGGGAATGCGTCACCTCTGAGAATCAGAAAGTTGAGGATAGTATTAAAAAGAGTTTCTTTTTCAATTAAGTTTAACGTTTCATCTGAATAAATACTGTACATTAGGTAAAAATACAGTTTATTTCTGAAATCCTTAAGAAGATCATCAAACTTCTTGAGATTTTCATAAGTCGATACTTTACGATAATTTTCTTGTTTATTTTTTAAAATTATATTTTGAACTATCTCAACTTCTAACTGGCTATTATCAAAACCATCTTTTCTATTTGTTTCTAGATCTACAAGCAAATTCTTTGTTGTACTATGCCCTAAAGCATCGAGAGGATTTAAATCATCTAAAATTAATGTTTCTATTTCAGAGAGTAAATCATACATTTCTTTTTTTACTGTTGGCAACTGGACACTCATTATTTGCTTAGCTTGCTCAATTTGAGATGAATCCAGATTGGATTCATAAGTTGTTACCCTCCCTTTCCGTTTCATAGTTATAGGCCCACAGTTTATAACCTCATCATATTTACTCATAAGTTACAAAACAATATGTGTATTATAAATATTTTTTGAATTTTTTTCTATAAGAAATTTTCAACAAATACGCTAACTGCTTCCATTTCATAATTCAATTTCTTTCAATCTTTTATAAATGACATATCACTTTTGGCTTTTTGTTTCATGTGGTGCAAAGTGACCCCTTAGAAAAAACTAACTTTTTCCAATCGATATAAATTACAAGAATTTTTTGCAGAATTCCTAGAGAATCAACCCTCTGACCCTCAAAAAATTGAAGGAAAATTCTGTCTTAGGACTAACGAAATCTAAATTTTTGATCTTTCCTACAAGTTAATGGGCTAATTCTCTGATCTTTAGCAGTAATATAGATACCCTAAGTTATTCTTTTTTTAAGGACTTCGTCCCCCAAATCCCCTTCAAAATCATTCTTCCCTTGCCAGCTTATACAATTCCCGAATCCTCAACTCCGCAACATCCATCGCATCTTCAAAGAGCTGTCTGTCGATTTTGATCCCGAAATATTCTTTGAGTTTTTCTTCTGGAGGCATTGTCGAGCCTGCTGAGAGATAGGCAATGTATTTTTTGTTAAAAGCATCCTGGTCTTCTCTGTACTGTTTGAAGAGAGCGAGAGTAATTGCTTTTGAAACCGCGTAGTTGAAGGTATAGTAGTTGCTTGTCAGGTAAATATGGTTGATATAAGTCCATTCTGCGGAATCTTCAGGGTAATACTCAACTGAGCTGCTCCTGTACTCTTTAGAAAGGTCGGTCCAGATAGCATTGAGTTCTGCTCCGCTCACCGTTTCTTTTTCTTTACAGAGCCGGTGGGCTTTATATTCAAATTCCGTGATCAGGGGCTGTCTGGTAAAAAAGTTCTGGTAGTCGTCGATCTGCTGGGAAAGGACTGCAACTGCGGTATCCTTATCGGAATTTTCAACAATGTAGTCAACAAAGAGCTCTTCGTTGAAAGTGGAAGGAATTTCCATTTCATAGATTGTACCTGTGCAGTAAAGATAGTCAACGGAATTGCCCATGAGGTAGAAATTAATGGCATGTCCGAGCTCGTGGGTTAAGGTTTTCTGGTCCCTGATAAGGCCGTCATAGTTCATGAAGATAAGAGGTGGAGCTTTCAGGGCACAGGAATCGGTGCAATAGCCTCCAGGCTGCTTTCCATGCTCGGGGTCAGGGTATACGTCTATGAAACCGCCGGTTGCCATTTTTAGGAAGATTTCCTTGAAATTGGGATCCATCCTGGAGTAGGATTTCTGAATCTCTCGCAGAGCGTCTATGTAAGCGTATTTCTTGCCAGGCTGGTCTGTCAGTTGCAGCATGAGGTCATATGGTTTAAGGGTATCAAGCCCAAGCTTTTTTCTTCGAAAATCATTGTATGCCTCAAAAACCTCTTTTCTCTGCTTGAAGACAGTATTCATGTCATCAACCTGGGCATGGGTAAGATAGAAATTATACAAACTGTAATCATAGAAATCCGTATAATTCAACTCTCTGGCAAAAAGGTCATCAAGCTGGGCTTTTTTGGAATAGAGGGATGCCATGGAATCGGATTCTTCAATCAGGTGATAGAACCTCTTATCATAACATTTTTTCCTGTTTTCCCTACTTGTATCTGTTGATAGTAAAGTACTGTAGGACTGGGAATTGACAGAAAATTTCTCTCCGTTCTCAAGCGTGATCTCTCCTGCCTTCGTAACTGTGTTCGTGATTTCGGAAAGTGCTTCCGTTTCCAGTTTCATCCGCTGGTTTTCAAGCTCTGCAAGATGCGCAGCCTGGGACTCATCCTTTGGTCTGTGGTCTATAAATCTCATGTAGTTAGCTTCAAGATAGGCCCTGTAAGCTTCAAGTCCGGGTTCTTCGGAAAAGAGTCTGTCCCATTCATCTTTCTCAAGCGAGGTCAGTTTTACGGTTGCAAAGGCCTGAGCTTTCTTATATTCCGTAAGCAAATCCTGAGTACTTCCAAGCAGGGAGATAAGAAATGATTCGTTTACGTTTTTACTGAGTTGAGTATATGCATAAGTATACAGGACATCAAGTGATTTTGAATAAGCCTTTTCATTTTCCAGGTATTCAAGCATAACAGGTCCTGACAATTTTTCAAATTTGGGACGGAAAACTTCACTTATTTCCTGTGTTCCCTTTTTTAATCTCTCAAGCTCTTTTGAAGCGTCCTCCCTAGTGCTGAAAAGATATGCATCATTCCATTCTGTTGGAACCTTACCTGGATCAAGCGCATCGGAAGTACACTCGTTGCCTGAATCATTTGTACTGCCTGTACTATTTCCTGAGCCTTCATAAGATTTCTCCAGCTTTCCAGAATTCCTGCCTTCCGGAAAAACTGCAAGAGACAATAAAGCTCCGAGAGCGAGAGGCCCTCTGAACATCCCTGAAGCTATAAGTCCTTTAACCGATTTAGATTTCATACGACCGCTATCTCCTGATATAATATCAAAACGTCCATATGTTAATGTCCTTCTATTAGCGTTGATTTAACGACCACTGTTTCATAGTCTCATTGGTTGATTAGTCTCATTGGTTGATTAGTCTCATTGTTGATTAGTCTCATTGGTTGATTAGTCTCATTGATTTCATTAATCTCATTGATTTCATTAATCTCATTGTTGATTAGTCTCATTGATTCATTAATCTCATTGTTGATTAGT
>NZ_LMVP01000125.1 GCF_002287235.1 Methanosarcina spelaei | reverse complement strand
TAAGTTATTTTGATAAAAGTTACACTTTAAAAAGTAGCGGAGCGTATTGATTTTAGATAAAATATTCAAAAAAAATATCTAATGAATAAACAAATTCTTTGGCAAAAATGCCAAAGAATTTGTTTTTCAAGATTATTGCAGCTTTTTGAGGTAGTTAGCAGAGAAAATTGTAGGTTTGAGGAAAGAACAATAAGAGAAATCACTAGATTATGGAATTGTGTCGAATTTTCGTACTTTCAATACTTATCTTTATTGCTCTTGTAGTTGGTATAAATTTTGTTCTGCCGGCTTTACAGTCTCACTCTCTTTTTTGGCCGTACCTGTTGTGGTAGATTTTTGTTTTATCAAACCTGTCCTGAGGACCTGGTTTCTGGTCAGGATAACCCAACGGTACAAAAGCTAGAGGAATTACGTGTTCAGGCAGTCCAAAGGCTTTCCTGAAACCTTCAACCCGGTCCTTCATCGGATAGATCCCGGTCCAGACTGCCCCAAGCCCTGCATCGTGAGCTGCAAGCAGGAGGTTCTGGGTAGCTGCCGAACAGTCCTGAACCCAGTACCCTGGACCTTATTCAGGAGTTGTATCCCCACAGACAAGAATTGCAAGAGGAGCTTCCCTGCACATGCCTGCATAAGGGCTGAAAGTAGGGACTTCATCAAGGAGCTTCCTGTCATCAATAATAATAAAGATCCAGGGTTGGGCGTTGACTGCTGACGGAGCACTCATTGCAGCTCTGAGAAGTTCGGTAACAAGCTCTCTCGGAACTGGCCTGTCAGTGTATTTTCGAATGCTTCGGCGAGTGTGGATTGCTTCAAGAGTTTCCATATTCAGACTCCTATTCTTCCCTGAAAAATCTGGGCGAGGAAAATTTTCCAGGTTTTTCTCACCCTTTGTTTTTCTCACCCTTTGTTTTTCTCACCCTTTTTTATTTTCGTTCCGTTTTTGGGTTCCCGCTTCTTTAGTTTTGGTTTTATTTTAATTTATTTTTTCCTTCATTTGAACAGGTTAAAACCTGCATTTTTTGCCTTTTCCAGAAGCTCTATATTATTCTTGACCTCACCCGGAATGTTATAGCCAACTCCTACAAGGACATCCTTTACTTCTGCCTTCATGAAGCCGGAAACTTGCCCTTTGAACTCTTCGTAGACCCCTTTGAAAGCTTCTGGGTCAGGAGCTCCCTGAACTCCTATAATTATCGCCTTTTTCCCGGCAGGGAGACGAGGAGAGAAGTCCGCGTTTATAAGGGAGTAGCAACGGTCAAGGAAAAGCCGCATTTGGCCTGTAAACTGGCCAAAATAAATCGGAGAACCAAAGACGACTCCGTCTGCTGACGCAAGCTCATCGAATACTTCCGTAAGATCATCTTCAAGCTTGCATTTGTCATGACTCTTACAATAGCCGCAGCCCTGGCAGCCTTTGTAGTTCATCTCGTTGAGAATAAATGTCCGGGTTTCAACACCTGCTTCTGCTGCGCTTTCCAGGACCTGCTGGACAAGAATGTTCGTGTTTCCATTCTTTCGGGGGCTTCCTACAATACCTATAACTTTCATTTTGTTCACGCCTCTTATTCTTTTAACTGGATCTTGACCTGAATTTGATTCTGACTGATTTCAGGTTTAGCCTGAAATTAGGTCTAACTTGAAATCAGGTCTAACTTGAAATCAGGTCTAACTTGAAATCAGGTCTAGCTTGAATTTGGGTCTAACCTGAACTTGGGTCTAACCTGAATTCTGGCTTGACCTGAGTTTCATTTTCTTTCAATTTATGCCGGATTTTTCTTTCTTTTAGAAAATGTATTTATTGATGTTTAATTCGCAGTAACTATACTTATATACTATACATGCAATCAGGATAGTAACTAACAAAATGGATACTATGTGAGCATATGGCGAGTGAGATAAGGAATAACAAACATTGCCAGTGTCCTGTGGAAGCAACCCTGGAGGTAATTGGCGGAAAATGGAAGCCTATTATTCTCTGGCAGTTGAGGACAGAAAAACTGCGGTTTTCAGGGCTCCAGCAAAGTATGCAGGGTATTTCACCCAAAATGCTTACGAAACAGCTCAGAGAGCTCGAAGAAGACGGGCTTATTCTCAGGGAAGTTTATCCTGAAATCCCTCCTAAAGTTGAATACTCACTAACCGAATTCGGAATGACCGTAATTCCGGTCCTTGAGGCTCTTTGCAAATGGGGAGTTGAGTATCTCGGAAGAGAATGCGTACTGAATAAACAGCAATCTTCTGGCATAAAATAGGTCTTGACATCGAGAATAAATCAAGATGAAGAATAAGTCAAGATGAAGAATAAGTCAGATGAAAGAATAAGTCAAGATAAAAGTCTACAAATAACGCCTGCGCAACAAGTAAAAATAAATCCTCTTCTTGTATCTTCTTAGTTTTAGCATTGAATTTCAAATGTTAATATTGAGTATTAAATATTAAGTATTAAATGTTAATATTGAGTATTAAATGTTAAGTATTAAATGTTAATATTGAGTATTAAATATTAAGTATTAAATGTTAATATTGAGTATTAAATGTTAAGTATTAAATGTTAATATTGAGTATTAAATATTAAGTATTAAATGTTAATATTGAGTATTAAATGTTAAGTATTAAATGTTAATATTGAGTATTAAATATTAAGTATTAAATGTTAATATTGAGTATTAAATGTTAACATTGAATTCTAGATATCAATGTTAAATTTTAAGTGTTAGTACTAAACTCTGCTTTTATCCGGAAACCTAAAGCATTAAGAAGATCTAAACATTAGAATAGACTGATACTGAGCAAATTTAAAGTAGTTACTAATATTTCATTAACAATATTTTCAGGAACATTAAAAACTTTAAAAGTTTTATTCGCTATTCATCAAAAAGAATAAGTCATTGAAATAAGTCACTAAAAACATTGGAAATCGGAGAGATCCCAGGTTAAATGTATGATGCAAAAGAACGGATATATGCGGTATTTTACTAAACAGAGCTGTTACCCTAATCAGGCAGAAGCCATGGAGAAGATTCATTCGGCTCTCCTGAGCGAAAAAATCGTGCTTTTTGAAGGAGCATGTGGGACAGGCAAGACTTTAAGCGCACTTGCCCCTGCATTGAGTGTGGGGAAAAAACTCAATAAGGTCGTTATTATAGTCACTAACGTCCATCAACAGATGGTTCAATTTATAAATGAGGCAAGAGATATTTCACGGGGCAACGACATAAAAACAATCGTTTTTAAGGGCAAGACTTCGATGTGCCCTGAAAATCTCGATTACGAAGAATGCAGGCTCAAAGGGGAAAATACCTATGACCTCCTTGACCTTGAACGAGAAGTTTCTTCAAAAGAAAAAGAGCTCAAGGACGCCTATGAGAAATATAAACGGACAAAAGACCCTACTCTTTATGCCCTGAGAACCGAGCTTGAAAAAGAACTCGAAGAAACTAAGAAAAGAACTCGGGCTTTAAGGAACAATTCCTGTCCTGAACTATATGAAGTCCTGAAATTTGAAGGTAATGAATTTTCTAACTGGCTTTTTTCTGATGTAAAGAGCCCGGAAGAAATTCTGGAGTATGCCGAAGACCGGGACATGTGCGGATATGAATTGCTGAAAAAAGAACTCAAAAACGCCGAACTTCTAATTTGCAATTTTCATCATGTCCTCAGTGCCGAAACTTTTATGATGCTGCTTAAATGGCTCGAACGCGATCCTGAAGACATTATCCTGATCTTTGACGAAGCTCATAATATTGAGGCGTCTGCCCGTTCCCATTCTTCAATAATGCTCTCGGAACTGACTATTGAAAAAGCCCTTTCGGAAGTAGGCGAAACTCCCGAATCTCACAATTCACTTATGTTAGGAAAAGAAACTGGTTCCGGAGGTGGTATTCCTCTTGACCAGGACTATGCGGCTAGATTATATGCAAAAAGGCTGTTTACCTGCCTCCTTAATGCCATCAGGGATACCTGTGACTCAAAATTGAAATTCGGGGAACGAAACAGGCTTGGAAAACACTGGCAAGATATTCAGATAAGTGATCCCTACGAGCGGTTTGACATCCTGAAAGCTCGTTTTTTAAGGGAAGCGATAAAGGAAGGTTTTGCGGATGAGGAAAAAGTCCTGACCCGGTTGAGGGAGATTGGCGAGTTCGGAGGCAGGCTGGAAGAAATTTATGCGGAGAACTACAAAAAAGGGCTTCTTACAGTTCCGAAACGTTCCCAGATCCGATATGTTGCAGACTTTTTATCTTCTTACCTCGTACTTTCGGACAGGCAAAACTACTATCCAATTCTGAACGTGCGCAGAGATTTCAAAAGCGATAAAATTGCCAGCAGGATCGAGCTTTTCACATGCATCCCTAAAAATGTGACCCAGCCCCTGTTTGATTCTATTTATTCGGCAGTGTTAATGTCGGCTACACTCCGGCCCTTTGAAATGATAAAGTCCACGCTTGGCATCTCAAGGGAAGTAGAAGAGATTTCCTACGGAATGACATTTCCAATAGAAAGAAGGCTGACCCTCACAGTTTCCATCCCTCCCCTTTTTTCAAAGAACCGGGACAGCCCGGACACGCTTGAGAACGTGAAAGAAGCTCTGCTTGCAGCTACTATTTCGTCGCCTGGGAATGTGATTATTTACTTCCAGAGCTATGCCGAAGCACTCCGCTATACCAAACTCCTTGAACCTGAACTTTCTATTCCTATTTTCCTTGATGAAACGGGGGTCTCAGCCCAGGAGATCCGAAAGGAATTTTTCAAAATCGGAGAGCAGGGAGGAAAAGCTTTACTTATAACCTATCTATGGGGAACATTAAGTGAAGGCGTTGATTTCAGAGATTCCAGGGGCAGAACAGTGATTATAGTGGGAGTCGGATACCCTGCCCTAAATGACCGAATTAAGGCAGTTGAATCTGCTTATGATGCTGTTTTTGGCTCTGGGGAAGGCTGGGAGTTTGCAGTCCAGGTACCGACAATTAGAAAAGTCAGGCAGGCAATGGGAAGAGTAGTGCGTTCTCCTGAAGACTACGGGGTAAGGATTCTCCTTGATTCACGCTACCAGGGCTCACAAATGCGTAAACTCGGCAAATTTTCAGTTTTTGATTATTTCCCGTCTGAAGAAAAGAGAGAGTTCATCGACATTGTATCCAGGGACGTAGGAAGTCTCGTGGAAGAATTTTTTGCGCATGTCACATCCACCAGTGAAAATGAGCCGGAGTCCGAGGCTTCAAGCCAGATGGATTTCGGAAGCCTTGCTGAAAAGCTTTGAACTACTTCGGATTAACTAATAAAAATCAAAATGTTTAAATTAATTGCTTATAAACTGTTTGCAAAAGTAAAAAGCAATAACTAGCCAGTGATTAACGGAAACAAATTCAAAGAATTCTATTTTAGTTAATCCTATTAAAGACGGCTAGTTATTTATTTCCCAGGTTGAGTAGTTCTTTTTATTCATTTTTTTAAATGGTTAATTTTGAGAACCAGATTAACCTGCTATCAGATAAGTAAAACTGATTTTTATAGCACGTTCAGTCCTTTGTCATTTTGTCACTTTTATATAATTCCATTTTGTTTTTGTACTACTTCCTGCTGCATTTGTTGCTGTAAGTTTAACCGTGTAAGTTCCTGCAGCTGAATATGTATGTGTTGGACTTTTTTGTGTTGAGTATGTCCCATCTCCAAAACTCCATTTCCATGAAGTTGGCGATCCTTTGCTGGTCTCTGTGAATGTAACCTTTAACGGTGCTTTTCCTGAGAGTGGCCAGCCCCAGAAATCTGCAGTTGGGACTTGAGAGGTTCCTGACACTTTTATATAACTCGATTTTGTTTTTGTATTACTTCCTGCTGCATTTGTTGCTGTAAGTTTAACCGTGTAGGTTCCTGCAGCTG
>NZ_LMVP01000124.1 GCF_002287235.1 Methanosarcina spelaei | reverse complement strand
AGGAAAAAGACATTGGCTTCATGTAGCTTCTACTGACAAATACACCTGTTATTTTACTCATGCAAAAAGAGGATCCGAAGCTATTGATGCTATGGGAATTCTTCCAGAGTTTAAAGGGGTAGCAGTTCACGATGGATGGAAACCTTACAACAGTTATAATTGTGATCATGCTCTTTGCAATGTTCATCTCCAGAGAGAACTTACTGGAATTGAAGAGAATTATAAACAGCAATGGGCTAAAGATATGAATGAGCTGTTGTCTGAAATGAAAAAGTATGCTGATGAGTGTAAAGAGCAGGTCAAAAATCTAGATTTTGAACAAGTTAAGGCATTAGAAAAAAGGTTCAATGCTGTAGTCGCGAAAGGAATTGAAGAAAATCCACCTTCTTTAAATCCTGAAAAACGAGGAAAACGTGGTAAGAATCCAAAAACCAAAGCAAGGAATCTGCTTGATAGGTTTATAGAACATAAAGACAAGATTCTGAGATTCCTGACAGACTTGAAAGTTCCGTTTGAGAATAATCAAGCAGAAAGAGATGTCAGGATGATGAAGCTACAGCAGAAAATATCAGGAACTTTCAGAACTGCACGAGGAGCGGAAGCTTTCTGCAGAATTAGAGCATATATTTCCACAATAAGAAAGAATGGTTTACCTGTTTTAGAGGGTATTCTCGCGGCGCTCAAAGGAGCGCCGCTAACTATACCCTGAATAGTTACAAATTACTTAGAAAAAAGTTTATCAAAAACTACTTAGAAGAAGTTTATCAAAAAGAATTTAAAAGGTTTTATCAAAAGTTTTCTTGTACCTTTAATTTCCTTTAATTTTTTACCTATTTATTTATACGAAAGCTACTTTTAGATAATTCAGCACAATTATAACAAGCGCCCCTATAACGCCCCCTATTGCGCAGATAAGAACTGCTACCCAGGTAATTGCTATTTCAAGTCCAAACAAAAGTTTTGCCGCCGTAAGGACTAAGACCCCAAGTACTGCATTTATTGCAAGGCTGGTTGCGGTCTTCAGGACCTTATACAGGACAAAGGCCACTACGATTGCCAAAATCAGTACTAAAATTTCTATAATTTCAACTACCATAATCCTACTTAGGGGCTCAACTTATTTATAATTATCATTGAGTTTTATAATACAGTTATAAGCCATAAAGATTACAATCAGGGTTTGGCAGGATATCCAATGGCGTTTCTTTCGAAAAGAAGGATAACATAAGGCTTTTATTCTCAAAGAGACCGAATAAATTTAGTAATAATTTTATTAAGTGAGGTTTTGTCCGGATAAGCTCTTGCCTTAAGTAAATGGTCTGGATTTCCCAGTACCATTGCCGAGACTGCTTTATCAGGGCTGTAAACACATAGCACGGGAATTCCCAGTACAAGGGCTCTGCAGATTTCATAACCCACACCTATGGACGGCACTGTTACTTCTGCAATCAGGGCATCGCTTTTTACAAGCAAACCCATATCCCTGGTATAGATTTCTTCTTCTGTCATTTTCATTTCGGTCTTTTCCAGCTCAGGATCTGCAACGTGCAAGCTTAGCACTTCAGCCCCTGCCTCTTCGAGAGTGTCAAACATAAACCTGTATGTTTCAAGCAGTTGCCTTCCCCCACGGATAGAGCCAGACAAGAAGATTTTGGGGCTTCTTTTTTCCGAAACCTTCGATTTTTCCAGTTTTTCCATATTTCATTCACCTTTCAGCCTGTTTTTCCACAATTCCGGCTTTTACTGTACACCCCTGAAATAATGTCCGGTCGTAAAGCCCTTTCCAAGCTTCTCGCAATTTTCCGGTCCCTTTTTCCCGGTTTCAAGATAAGTATCAATTGCTTTTCTGTAAGCTCGGGTCACTTTTCGGATCTCATCCGGGTTATCCATTCCCAGAGTTTCAACTCTGAGACTTGAAACTCCGCTTTCGAGAATATCAGGAAGATACTCAAGCATGCAGAGTGATCTTGAGTTAAGAAGATGCATCCTGCATTCATAATCCATGAGCAGGGGAAACTCATAGTTTTTCTCATCTACCAGTGTAAACTTTCCTGACCTGCATGGGGCATTACATTGCCCATTGTTGTTCCCGAGAAGCCCGCCTGTAAGGCAGTGTTCTGATTCCATCAGTTCAAGCCTGCCGTAAACAATACACTCTGCAGGCCCATGAGATGTAACACATTTTAATTCCTCAAGGGTCAGTTCCGGAGAAATTACAGCCATTTGAGCCCCTTCCTGCAATAGAAAGGCAAAAGTACGGCTGTTAAAGATATTCAGAGGACTGTCCGCAATAAAAGTAATTTTCCCGACTTTTGCGAGACCAAGAGTCCCCAGATTTGAAACAAGGACCCCATCAGCCCCCAGTTTCCTTACGTGAGAGAAGATTTTTTCTACGGACTTCATTCTGGAGTCTTTTACAAGCTTTGGAGTAATCAAATAGATTTCCTTGCCTGCCTTTTGAGTCTCCGCAATAGCTTTCTCAAAAATTGCTTCAGATCTCTTTGTCGAACCTTCTTCTTGCCCTGTTATTTCCGGCCTTCTGAAAAGTCCCTCGCCGAAATAAACCCTATCGGCTCCGCCTTCAAGCGCCCCTTTAAGCCCTTCAAGGGAATAAACGGAAACCGAGAGCAAGGAATGTATAGGAAGATGCTCTTGAATAGTTTTTTCGGCTTCTTGGCCTGCATTTTCTAATGATTCCTTATCTACTGATCTCTTTTCTAATGATTCCTTATCTATTGATCTCTTTTCTAAGGATTCCTTATCTATTGATCTCTTTTCTAAGGATTCCTTATCTACTGATCCATTTTCTACTGATCCATTTTCTACTGATCCATTTTCTACTGATCCATTTTCTAAGGATTCATTTTCCACTGATCCATTTTCTAAGGATTCATTTTCCACTGATCCATTTTCTAAGGATTCATTTTCCACTGATCCATTTTCTAAGGATTCATTTTCCACTGATCCATTTTCTAAGGATTCATTTTCCCCAGATTCGCAGACCTGTAGAATATCAAGAGGTTTACGTTTCCACCTGGAAATCCGCAGGTTTTCAAGCTGCTCCACTGCTTTTGTCCTTAGCTCGTTCAACTGCCCCACAGGAACAAAAACATCTTCTTCCATCGTGATATGAAATTCAGCAGCCTCAAAAATAGTGTTTCCTAATTTTGAAAGTTGTTTTTCGATGCTGGCTTTTGAAGTTGGCTGCTTTTCGGCTTTTTCAACCAGATATTCGGACTCAATTGTTATTGAGTTTGCATCCCTGTCTCTTATCTCAAGCCCGATAGATCTTCCAGATATAACGGTTGTCGTAATAGACACAGGGATTTTAGCCCTCAGGCTTCCTGATTCGCTTTCCTTTTTGAGGGAATCCATAAGTTTTTTGTCATGCGTCCTGTATACCGTGCTTCCTGAGGGAGCTCTTGAATCAAAAGGAATTTCTACCGTATCCCCCACTCCTGCACTATATACTGAACCCTTTCCGACATACATTGAGGATATGATTTTTCCTTTATCTTCGGGCCTGGTCTCTGCATTTTCAACCATTATCCCATCTCCGAGACGAAGAGGTTGGGAAAGTTTTACCCGGATACGATTTGAATGCCTGTCATACCCTATAACCGTACCTGCCGGAACTCCACGGTTGTGGGGGTTTTCCCTGCTCATGAGCCTCCAGCGTGGATTTTCAAAAAAGTAACCATTAGTAAAACCCCTGTTAAAGAGCTGAGTAAGTATTTCCTGCTCTTCTTCGGAAACGTAATAGTCTGCGGGATTTTCAATATACCTGTCAATAAGGCGGCGGTAAATCCTGACGACACCTGCAACATATTCCGGTCTTTTCATCCGCCCTTCGATTTTGAAAGATTCAATCCCGGCTTCTATAAGAGCTCCCAGTCCTGAAGTCGTATTAAGGTCTTTCGGGCTTAAGAGATAGTTTCCGGTTGTTTTTATTTGCTTTCCTTCGCAGTACAGTCTGTATTTTTTACGACACGGCTGGGCACAGAATCCCCGGTTTCCACTTCTTCCCCCTATAAGGCTGCTTAGAAGGCACTGACCTGAATATGAAATACAGAGAGCCCCATGTATGAAAACCTCAATTTCAGTCCCTGTTTTTTCTTTAATTCTTATTATCTCTTCAAGCGAACACTCCCTTGAGAGAACTACCCTCTCTATTCCCATTGTTTTTGCGAGTTCAACTCCTTCGCTATTATGCAAAGTCATTTGGGTACTCGCATGCAGTGGGAGGTCAGGCAGATATTTTCTTGCAAGCGATATAAGCCCCATATCTTGAATTATGATTGCATCGGTCCCGATGCTTCTTAGCCAGGAAAGCAGTTTGAGAGCGTTTTCTATTTCGTCTTCCTTAAGTAGCGTGTTAACAGTTACGTATACTTTCACGCCTCTCAGATGAGCATAATCAATGGCTTCTTCAAGCTCTTTCTCTGAAAAGTTAGAGGCATACCCCCGAGCACTGAAAGCCCGAGCTCCGAGGTACACGGCATCCGCCCCATTTTCTACGGCTGCAATAAAAGCTTCCATGCCTCCTGCCGGGGCAAGCAGTTCCGGTTTTTCAGGCTTCATCGAAAGGATTAGAGAGCCTGCCCTTAATTAAACTTTGGCATACCTTTTTTGTATACAAGGCCAATAGTTAAAGTTTATAAAAGAAATTAAAATTAAAAATAGGTAAAAATAGATAAGAACGAAGCCCAGACTGAGTGATTCTTGCCGGACAGGTCGGATTATGTTTCAGTATTAGGCTTTTGGCCCTATTATGCAGCTCACAGTTCTCCCGGCTTTCTCATCTTTTGAAGCTTCGCAGAGCATTTTTCCATCGTGCATGTGGCATTCACACGAGTAGCTGAGTTTATCTGTTTTTCCCACGTATCTGAAGTGTATTTTACAGTACCCTTCCGTACACCCCAGCCCGTACTTAACCCAGCCTTCAATGTCCGCTCCACCTTCACAGCTCCCTTCGCATGCAATGAGCTCAAAGCTCTTTTCCTCATAAGATTCAATTTTAGCTGGAGCCTGGTGACCTTTTTTAAATTTCCCTTTATCAATTTTCTCAGCTTGGAGCACAAGATCCTCATCAGTGTTGTTAAGAATCTTCAACTGCAAACCCTCAAGAAGTTCCATGGTGTCGGCTTCTGACATATATATCCCCTGATAATGGAGAATCCATATAAGAATTCCACATAAGAAATTGCCTCTAAGAAATAAAAAAGTATCTCAAAATATATGAAAGATAATATGAAAAAAACTTCCGAAAGAACAAAAGCCAGGGCAACCAAGATATGGAGACCGAATTCTGAAAATAAGCCTTCGGAAAATAAGCCTTCTAAAAGCAATTCCTCTAAGGATTAGTCCTTTAAGAACTAGTCCTCTAAAAATAAGCCTTCTGAAAAATCAGGCTCTTCAAACAAGATACGTTTACCGTACTCAATCCGTACATATACAGGGCTTCTGTTTGCATGTAGGGCACATGCCAGGATACTTCTTGAGGAAGGCTTCTTCAAGGTTCACGCCGTAAAGATTGGCAAGTGCTCCTATCCATGCGAAACAGTCTGCAAGTTCCTCTTCTATATTTTCGGATTCTTTCCTGCGAATGGCTTCGGCAAGTTCTCCAATTTCCTCAATCAGCCAGAGCATGGTAGCCTTTCCTCCCCTCTTTCTGTCATTATGCGCATACAGATCGGACATCAGTCTCTGAAATTCTGAGATTTCCATTACTCTTCCCCACTCCTATCTGTTTCTGTTTTTTTCAATTTAGAGCCTTACAGGAATTTCCTTTTCCCTCAGATATTCTTTAACTTCTTTAATCGAGTATTCCCTGAAGTGGAAAATACTTGCTGCAAGGGCAGCATCGGCTTTTCCAATTGAGAAGCCCTCATAGATGTGCTGAGGGGTTCCTACACCTCCTGAGGCTATAATCGGAATATCGAGCTCTTCTGAGAGCTTTTTCGTGATTGGCAGATCATAACCGGCACATGTTCCGTCCCGATCCATGCTTGTGAGCAGGATTTCTCCGGAGCCAAGCTCTTCTGCTCTTCTTGCCCACTGCACGGCATCGATTCCCGTAGCTTCCCGGCCTCCGTAAATTACAACTTCATACCAGGCAGATGTTCCGTCCTCGAGCTCCAGAATAGTTTTATCGGGATTGTTCTTTATGTCAGTGTTTCGCTTGCAGTCAATAGCAGTGACAATACACTGGGCTCCGAATATATCTGAAGACTCTTTGATGAAGTCAGGATTCTTGACCGCAGAGGTGTTAACTGAGACCTTATCTGCCCCAGCCCGAAGAATCTGGCGAATTGCATCAACGGAGTTTATTCCTCCTCCAATCGTAAGAGGAATGAAAACCTCGTCTGCAGTCCTTTCGATCACATCGATCATAGTTTTCCTGCCATGAGCCGAAGCTGTAATGTCAAGAAAAACAAGTTCGTCTGCACCCTCTTCATTGTAGCGCTTGGCGAGTTCCACAGGGTCTCCGGCCTCTTTCAGGTCCACGAACTCAACCCCTTTAACAACACAGCCACCTGCTCTGTCAAGGGTCACATCAAGGCATGGTATAATTCTTTTGGTGAGCATCTATGGGATAATAAATTAAACTTTTATTAAAAGCTTGTTGAAATTAAGCCAATACCAGTCTTAGTTCCATTCCTGGATTAACGGCAGTACTGGATCAATGGCAGTATTAGACAATAGTCTCTATCAAAAATAGTCCTTCCGCACCCGACAGAAGCTTATAGATCAATGATAGGTGTAGATAATAAGCTCTAAAGAATATTTAAACTTAAATCTTTTCAAAGGAAAGGGAAATGCCTAAAAATCACTAAACATAATTCCAAAACCGATTTTTTCCAAAACTGATTTTACAGCCTTAAAAGCAGGATTAAGAGAAGATAAGTGAAAATAAGTGACGGTAAATGAAAGGAATCTACACATGAAATCTGCATGTTCCAATCTAGCCGAAAATGTTCATCACCCGGGCGCCTTCAAGCCTTGACATCTCGACTTCGGAACTTTCAAGCACATTTTTTCTGACTCTTATTGGGGCTCCAACACGCAAGGCAAGGGCAATGCAATCGCTTGGCCTTGCGTCAAACTGCATGATACTGTTATCCTTTCTTATCAGGAGCCTGGCATAATAGATTTTATCCACTTTTTCATCAATCAAGGCTCCCTCGATTTTTATATCGAGCCTATCGAAAATATTGAGCATAAGATCATGAGCCAGAGGTCTGGGCGGAGAAACCTTTTTAATTACGTTTCCTATTGAGAGAGCTTCGAGATGCCCGATGTATATAGGTAGCATATTTCCCTGCAAATCTTCAAGAAGCACTATAGGAGTCGGGTCTGTAAAAACATCGACTATATAGACATCCTTGACTCGAATTTCCTCAAAATCCTCATAACTGTCGATGTCCATATTTATTAGATGATTTTAAACTTATTAATACTTAATTTAATTTTTTAAATTATATTAAAAACACTACTTGAAGATCGGAATTGGCTTCTTTTATCAAAACTTTCAGCCCGGTTTTTGCCTCAAGGAAATAATTAGAGGAGTTCAGAGTAGACTTATCATAAGTTAAGGGTAGACTTATCATAAGTTAAGGGTAGACTTATCATAAGTTAAGGGTAGACTTATCATAAGTTAAGGGTAGACTTATCATAAGTTAAGGGTAGACTTATCATAAGTTAAGGGTAGACTTATTCTTACCAGAGTTTTTAGCATTCAAGGCTTTTTCGGAAGCCATGTTTACCAATCAGGGGTACAAAAACGACCCCACCTTTTCTCTTTTTATATATATGTCCTTTGCTGTCTTTTTTAATTTTATAAAGTTCTTGAGAATAATCCCCCACAGGAATAAGCATTATGCCTCCAGGCTTCAACTGTTCCAGCAAAGGTTCAGGAATATAAGGAGCTGCACATGTCACAGCTATCCTGTCATAAGGGGCATACTAAGAATAACCCATTGAACCGTCCTCAAGTAGCACTGTAACATTCTGATATCCTGTCTTTCTCAGGTTCTCCCTTGCAAAATTCGCAAGGGCTTCTATACGTTCAACCGTGTACACGTGCCCACTTTTTCCTACGAGCTCTCCCATCACTGCAGCATTATATCCTGAGCCTGCCCCTATTTCAAGGACTTTATGCCCTTCTGAGAGTTCAAGGAGTTCACACATCATTGCAACCATATGTGGGGCAGAGATTGTTTGCCCGTGACCGATATCAAGGGGTCTGTCCATGTAAGCTGCTTTTTGCTCATATTCCGGAACAAACTTATGCCTTGGAACATGGAGTATAGCCTCACGGACGTTATCTTTCAGCAGCAGGTAAGCCTCAAGATCGTCTACAAGGCGCCTACGCATTGCTTCGAGTTTTTCTTCCTCTTCTTTTTCTCTTTTATCTTTTCCTTTACCACGGCCCTCTTCGGAAATCACGCTGACCCGAACCTTCCCATTTCTTTCTCGCAAAAATTCTTTTCACATATTTTGCAAGCACAACATCGCCTTTTCTGGATCGGAATGCCCCATCCCTTACCTTGATTTTACTAATGAAAAGACTTTTATTTCCCACTCTTTCTTCTGCTCCTACAACAAATTCATAATCGCCAGACACACGTTTTTCAAGAACCTCGGTTTTTTCAGTTCCTGCCTGTGCGGAAAATTTTACAGTTACTTCATCAATGGCCCTACCCCAGACTGTCTCGGTATCTTCTGCCCGGGCAACCTGAACCCGTTTTCCTCCTGCATCAAGAGCAGTAATCAGGATAGGTATAACTACTCCTGTTTCTTCATCGTCTATAACCAGCTCATCGTCTACTTGAAGGATAGTCTCTGAGTCAAGTTCAGTCTTGTAGGTATTTGTGACATCCATTTTGCTGATTATCACTTTCAAACTAACGGATTTAGGGGTTTTAAGCTTTACTGCATGAACCTGCCCGCATTCCAGACAGCGAACAAGCGGACTCTGGCCCTCTTTCAAAACCTCATGCCCTACCTCTTCGTCAGGAGAGCATGAGGGGCACTCAACTTCAATTTCTCTTGTCATGGTATAATCAATAGATGGATTCAAGATACTAAATACTTAACTTCTCCGGCGACATTTTCCCTGGAGATAAATTTTTTAATATTTTCTGGTTCTTTTTGAATTTTAAAAGAATGATAAAAAGCATGATAGAACTTCATCCGAGTTTATTAAACTCTTCTCCTTATTTAAGAAACAGCGATCTATCCGAATTTTCATCAATACAAAAACAGGAACTAATACATTGCCTTTGAATATCATTTCAAACTGATATATTGATTATTTTGTTTCCTTTTTCGATTAGAAAGATTTTGTTTAATAAAAGTGATTACTCCCACGACTGAAGTTGCGGACATCTAAGCTTTCGCTACAGACCGTAATCCCAGTCTGAGAGTATTAATAGCGGCATTATGATCTCTATCAAGAGTAAGACCACAGTAAGGACAGCTGTGTATTCTCTCCAATAGGTCTTTTTTAACTTTTGATCACAGCCTGAGCACATGTGTGATGTGTTACATGGATTGACAAGCTCTACACGTTTACCAGCATATTCTGCCTTGTAAGACGTGATAGCTGTCAATTTACTCCATGCTGTATCTGCAATATGTTTTGCGAGGCAGTGATTTTTTTGTCACTCCTTTGACATTAAGATCTTCAAAAGTGATCAAATCATAAGTTCTGATCAGGCCAAGACTCATTTTTTGTACAAAATCCTCTCTTTTGTTTGCGATTTTTTCATGAACGCGCTGAATAGCTTTCAAAGCCTTTGCTCTTTCAGGTGTTCCTTTTACAAGTTTTGAGATTTTACGCTGTACTTTTGCCAGAGCTTTTTCTTCTGTAACAAAGAACCCTGTATTACTTCTTCCTGAACTTCCATCCACCATACAGGCAGATAAAGTTTCCTAATAATCCAAAACCTGGAGTAACTTTCTTATCACTCGATTTATTTCCATTTGAGTTCGTGGTTAAATTTCCATTTGAGTTAGTGGTTAAATTTCCGTTTGAGTTAGTGGTTAAATTTCCATTTGAGTTAGTGGTTAAATTTCCATTTGAATTCGCTATTACATCAGTATAGTTTCCCACACTTTGAAAAGCAACAGGGAAATCAGTCAAATTTAATTTTCTTGCCTCTTCATCAATTATCGGATAAATTTCTTTAGAAATAGTCATCTTTTCTTCACTTGATATATTTTCGGGAATCCCAACTTGCAGCCTAGTTAACTCTAATCCAAATGATCTAAGCTGACCTTTATCCATATATGCATCTATTTTTTCACCAACGCGCTTATAAATCAAATCCAATTTATTCGCCCATACATTGTACTCATTCTCATCTTTAAACAGAGGGATAGTTCCATAATTTGCAATATCTCCACCTTTATATACAGGTTCATGCTTTTGTTTCATATATTCTTCGATAAAGTGGTTTTCTGATTCAGAAAGATTCTTTACATCTGTACTTAGTGGAATATCCGCCTTAATATAAGTACCATATCCAAATTCTACTGGAATGCCAAGTATGCCCATTCCTCTTGCGGAATTGTCTATCAAAGCATATATCTCATTCATCAACGATTTATCAACATTACCATATTTGAATAAAATTACAAAGTATCCCTTATCGTTAACCCCACATGTTACTACTTGCCCATGAGGATACATGTATTTAGAGGCAATAGTATCTTTTATTTTATTGCTAAGTTTTTCAAGAGTAGAGTTCCAGCTTTTCTTTTGTTCCATAGTTTCCAGTACAGGAAGTTTGCCATATCTGGCAATTACGGTATTTCCGTACGAGTTCAAGCCAAAAAATTCGTGATAATAGTCAAAATTTACATTACTCATTTCTGAATTCAAATAATCACCCGACTGGACTGATATATTATCAGTTGGATTTATTCCAAAAACAGTACCTATAGAACAAAAAAAAATCAAAATAACTGATAATATGAAGAGAAGTTTTCGCATTGCCATATAAACCTTCCAAAGCAAGTATGGAGTTCGTATGAACCGGGAAAGCACATTTGAACTCCATAAACTCCTCTTTCTTAACTTCTTATAAGTTTTATGTCCACTCTCTCTAACAATGCAATTTTCAAGCGGATTTTGAGTCTGGATTACTTTATAATATTTTTATAGTTTGATGATTTGGCCATAAATTATTTATTTGAGTATTATGCCTTAACTCATATTCAAAAATAAATATAAAATAAAGTAATATTCGATTTTAATACATAAAAGCCTTATTTAAGTTAAGAAATAATAAATATAGTCTTTTTTGTTTATGAACTATCCAATTCGGACTATATTGGTGTAATCAATTAAAGAGTTCGAAGGACGAGAACTTACCGTTATTGTGCATGCACCTGAATAAATTGCTTTAACCTAGGAAATCTAAAAAATTAGATTTGGTGTTTTGTTGAGGTTGACGGACTGTTTCCCACCATTAAACTGACGGGGATTAGCCCTTATTGTTCTTAAAATTTTATTTTTTTGCATGATTTGAAAATGGAACTGGAAACCAGAGAATAGTAAAAAGTTTCTAAAACCATTAGTATTAACCTCCCTGAGAAAGATATTGTATATTAGCTCAAGGCTTTAGAAATTTTTTATATTTTATAGATTGAAAGGTCATTAAAATACACAAACAAAAGTCAGATACAGAATTATGACGCTTAACTATATTAATATATACTACAATTATCTTGGGTGTGATACTATGGTAAAATTAGATGAAAAGATGAAAACTGCATTTTCGAAGGTAAAGATTTTTCCCGTAGCTACGGCCTCAAAAGAAGGAGTTCCTAACGTAGTGCCTATAGGGTTCTGCCAGCTTGTGGATGATGAGACAATCTGGATTGCAGACAATTTTATGCTTAAGTCCCTGGAAAACCTAAAAGAGAATCCAAATATTGCAGTTTACGTTTGGGGCCCTGATACAGGCGGCTGTTTCCAGATAAAAGGTAAAGCTGATATTATTGACTCTGGGGAAAAATTTGAAAAAATGAAAGAAATTGTGCATACAGCAAAACCCGGGCTTCCTGCAAAAACTCTCATCGAAGTCAAGATTACCGATGTCTTCCAGTGTGCTCCCGGCCCGGATGCAGGAAAGAAATTACTCTGATAAAAATTCAAGTTATTCTCTGTAGAAACCCGATTTGAGATTACGATAAGGTTCTGTATAGTCTTCGGGAAATCAACATATTATAAGTACGCAGCTGGCTAAAAATAGATTAAGTTCTCGAAGACTTTACATCTACCGACATATTGCCAGGCTATATATAGATGTGCTGACCATGGAAGAAGAATGGTGCAATTTTGAACTGCTTAAACCTGATATGGTTAAGATTATATATGTGAAATCTCGAATTCTCAGACAAAAAAGACTTTAAGAGAGTACAAAAAACTATCTCAAAACTATCTCTATAGATTCTTCTTACAATTCTTTTTATACATTTCTGTATATTGTGCCCTATAATTACTTAAAAACATGAGGAGTTAAAAAGAATGGTAGATAACAAGTCTGAACATTCTAGACCTCTAGATCCCAACACTCTCAACTATTTAAGAATAAAGATGCTAGAAAGAATAAGGCATGCAGTTGACGAAGGGCTTGTAAATACTTCTGATTCTCATTTACTCGAAGTTGTGATTGATCTCAGGACCTTGCTTGAAGATGTAGAAACTGAAATGACTAACAGAGGCATGAAGTTAAAAAAACTGAGTTCAAAACCTTCAGCTAGACCAGGTAAAATGCAAAAACCTATGCATCAATAAAAACAATGAACTTGGTTTTTGTGTTAAAAATGATAAGAAGTTAATTTGAGTTTAGATAACTTTCGGGACATAGTATTTTCCGAGTTTTTGATTTATTGTTGCCAGCTGCCAGTAAAATTGATGTCAAATTTTAGCAATCCCAGAAGATACTAAAAAATTTCCTTAAAAGGCATCAGGTGGACTTTGCTATCAAAAGTTTTATTATAACGGAATGCATTGTATAACATCTCATAATTGAGATGCATCTCAAAATTAAGATGGGGGCCGACAGTGCCTGACATTGAATACCTTAAAAAACTCGCACTTATAGGAGCAGTAAATAAAACCATCAAGGTCTCATCGAGCGAGTTTCAAAAGCATACAGGAGCGAGCTCCAAAACCGCAGCAAGAAAGCTCAAACAGCTGGAAGAAGAAGGGCTGATTGAAAGGAAGATCGTTCCCGGTGGCCAGTTGATAACAATGACAGAAAAAGGGATTGAAGTTCTTAAGAATGAGTACGTCGATTATAGCAGGATCTTTTCTCCGGAATGCGAGATTCTCGAACTTGAAGGAAAGGTGCTCAAGGGACTCGGCGAAGGTCAGTACTATGTAAATATACCCGGATACCGGAAGCAATTTGAAGAAAAATTGCATTTTGTACCTTTCCCTGGGACTCTGAACGTACAGCTTTCTGAAAGCAGTTCACCTCTTAGAAATCTCTTACGTGAAATGCCGGCTGTCCGGGTAGAAGGTTTCAATGACGGAGAACGTACATTCGGAGGCGGGAAATGTTATCCAGTTGTCATTGGTGGTATAGAGGCTGCTGTAGTCGCTCCAGAAAGAACACACTACCCATCGGATTTGATTGAGATTATTGCACCTGTAAAGTTAAGAGACGCCCTGGGATTGAACGATGGGGACAGAGTTGTGGTGCAGTTAAAAAAACAGGGAATGGAGAACCAGAAATGAGCGGAAGTACGGTTTACGAATGTCTTACGTACAGAAATGAAAATATCAACAGGGCGCTGGAAGCCCTGAGAGCCGGAAAAATGATCCAGATTTACGATTCGGACTCAAGGGAAGGAGAAACTGATCTTGTAATTCCTGCTAAAGCGGTTACTTTCAAAGACGTGAAATGGATGCGAAAAGATGCAGGCGGCCTTATATGTGTGGCTGTAGATCCTGTAGCATCAAAACAGCTCAGGCTGCCTTTTATGGCTGAACTTGTCAGGGAAGCCGGTAAAACCAGTGATGTGCTCGGGGAAATTGTAGAAAAAGAAGGCGACCTTAAATATGATTCTCATTCGTCCTTTTCTCTCTGGGTCAATCACAGGGAGACCCGAACCGGCATTCCTGATAACGAAAGAGCCCTTACTATCCGGAAGATAGGAGAAATTACGGAAAAAAAGCTTTCAGGGGATGAAATTCATTTTGGGGACGAATTTAGAACCCCTGGGCACGTTGCACTGCTAAGGGCTGCAGATGGGCTTCTGGATGACCGCAAAGGCCAGACCGAACTTTCAGTTGCTCTTGCCCGCATGGCAGGCATTACTCCTGCAATGGTAGTCTGCGAAATGCTTGATGATAGTAATGGAAAAGCTCTCTCTAAAGAAGACTCAAAAGAGTATGGTAAAGAACACGGACTGGTATTTCTGGAAGGGCAGGAAATAGTGGAAGCTTATATGAAATGGACAAGTTTGGAATAAAAAATCTATTTCTTCCGCTTTTATTCATCTTACTTTTTCACATTGCTTTTTCACATTGCTTTTTTTCTTACCCTTATTTTTACCCTTTTTTTAAAAGGCAGAATTTTATATAAAAATAAATCAGTATATCATTGATAGCTTCTTGATAGTCTTCAACCAAATTAATTTTTTCAGGATTAATTTTCTTAATTGTTTATTATCCGCAGCCTGTTTTCCGGCTTCGCACATTCGATGTAGGGAGTCAGATGTATGTTACAGAAGTTCAAAAAAGTACAGCAAGTTCTCATCTATGTACTATTTCTGAACCTTGCAGTTGCGTTTGCCAAAATAATTTACGGAACCTTGACCAGTACACTGAGCATGACTGCAGACGGCTACCACTCTCTTTTTGATGGAGTTTCCAATATTATAGGATTGGCTGGGAGTTTCATCGGAGCCCGTCCGCCGGATCTCGGACATCCTTATGGACACCGAAAATATGAAACCGTAGCCTCCATTTTTATTGCTTTACTTTTGATCTTTGTAGGGATTGAGATATTCCTGAACGCTCTTAATCGTTTCTTTACCCCAAGCGTGCCAGAAGTCACAGCTATAAGTTTTCTCATAATTCTCGGAACGATGTGTATTAACTATCTGGTAACACAATACGAATATAAGCAGGGTGAACTTCTCAGAAGCCAGGTGCTTATAGCAGACTCCATGCACACAAAGAGTGACATTTATGTCTCCCTCTCGGTTATAGTAAGTCTGGCGGCTGTCAAGCTCGGTTTCTCCTCCATGGACCCTTTAATAGCTGTAGTAATTGCTTTTATCATTTTCAGAGCCGGGTACAGGATTATTAAAGAAGGTTCAAGGGCCCTTCTGGATATGTCCAGAATTGAAGAGAAAGAAATTTGTGACCTGGTCATGGGAGTCGAAGGAGTAAAGGGATGCCATAAAATCCGAACTCGTGGTAGCATGGGAGATATCAAGGTTGATATGCACCTTCTTGTCCAGTCGGATATGCCACTTGAGGATGCACACCTTGTCGCTCATAAAGTCAGCAAAAAGCTGAAGGGTGAATACAAAGATGTCTCTGAAGTGGTTGTACATCTTGAACCCTCCCTCCAGCGACCCCAAGGATCAAATAGCAAAAAAACCAGTTAAGATGCATGGCTGGAAACGTTTTCGGGCAGATGTTTCGAATTACGACCTGGGGTGAATCCCACGGCAGGGCTGTAGGTGTTGTGGTAGATGGACTGCCTGCAGGACTTCCTTTCTCCGAAGTTGATATTCAGAAAGAACTGGACAGGAGGCGTCCGGGACAGAGTGAGGTTTCAACTCCGAGACACGAGGCCGATAGGGTTGAAATTCTTTCAGGAATTTTTGAAGGAATGAGTACAGGCACTCCTGTTTCTATGCTTGTCTGGAACTCGGATGCCAAGTCTTCGGCTTATGACGCTATTAAAGACACTCCCAGGCCCGGACATGCTGATTTTACGTATATGGCCCGTTACGGAATGAGGGACCACCGTGGTGGAGGCAGATCTTCAGCCAGGGAAACAATAGGCAGGGTCGCGGGCGGAGCTCTTGCAAAACTCCTGCTTTCCAGGTTCGGAATCCGAATTGTAGGGCATGTGCTTGAACTTGGAGCCATCCGTGCAAAGCCCCTCTCCTTTGAAGAGATTCTTGAAAACGTAGAAAAGACCCCAGTGCGCTGTGCTGATCTTGATGCTGCCGGAAAAATGCTTGAGAAAGTTTCGGCCCTTCGCCAGGAAGGGGACAGTATCGGAGGCATTGTCGAGCTTATTATAAAAGGTGTACCTGCCGGCCTTGGAGAGCCTGTCTTTGACCGACTGGATGCAGACCTTGCAAAAGCCCTGATGAGTATTCCTGCCGTTAAAGGTTTTGAAATAGGAGCCGGATTTGAAGCTGCTCGCCTGCGCGGAAGTGAAATGAACGATCCTTTCCGGATCGAGGATGGAAAAATAACCACTTTGAGTAATAACGCAGGCGGGATTTTAGGAGGAATTTCAACCGGCCTGGACATTGTCTGCAGGGCAGCAGTAAAGCCAACCCCATCCATAGGAAAACTTCAGCAGACCGTCGACCTTAAAACCCTGGAAAACACTGAAATAGCAATTAAAGGAAGGCATGATCCCACGATTCCTCCGCGCATGGTTCCGGTTGCCGAAGCTATGGTTGCTCTTGTGCTTACAGACCATATGCTCAGGAGTGGATTTATAAATCCCAGTACTTTGCTGAAATAAAAGGATGCAACGAAACTGAATCCAAATCTACAAAATGTCCGTTGCAACTGATGACGTTTCAACTGATGACGTTTCAACTGATGCTATTCCAACTAATGCCAAATTGTCAGAAATGATCAGAGTAGTTTCAAAATAATAAGATAGCTTTGCCTTTACCCATATTTTTTTGTGACTCTCTACCAGTGTTATTTGTGACTCTCTACCAGTGTTTTTTTGTGACTTTCCCTTTAGAACTCACTTTGACAATAAGCATTCTCCTTCGAAAATCCTTTTTAACTCTTTCCACCGCAAACTCTTTTCAGGTTTCACAGCAAATTCTTTTTGTTCTTGAAAAATGACCTCTTTTAACTAAATATTCTGCTTTTTATCGAAATTTCTTTTCTTTACCAAATCCGAGTCAAAAAAGAATCAAAAAGGAGTCAAAAAATCTGGTACTGGATTTCAACTTTTATTGGTAAAACTGTCATGTAAAGAGTCACAAAAGTATGAGGTTACAGTTTTCGTATCTCAGGAAAATAGCTACGGTCTATATCGTCATATAAGCTTTCTGTCCAAAGTCTCTAACAATTAAAGGTCAAGAAACAGCTATAATTGGAAGACAATGTGAGAAGAATAAGTTTGAAGATTTGGTTAGAAAAACTTATAAAGGGTATGCTTAAATTAAATTATAGAGTTCAATTTATTTTAAAGTTATTAGTTATTGAATTTGTATTTATTTTTGCAGTTTCGAGGGATCTTAGTTGAAAATGAGGGCATTGATAGTTATCTGCTTGCTTATAGTATCACTGATACTTGAATCAGGTTGCATTGGCAGTAGCAGTGAGCCAGTCAAAGAAACAAAATTGGTTAATGAGACAAAACTTGAGTATGAAATAAACAATCAAACTAGCTCATATAATTCCACCGAAAAAGATGTTTCTGTAGAGAACTCATCTGAAAAGAGCAAAAATTCCCTTACACTTGAAGGGCAAAGCTCCTTTTCTAACTACTACAATAAGAAAAGTCTGCAGTTTGAAGCTGCAGTTCCCACTTATTCCTTACCTCTACAGGATTCCGAAATTGCAAATTATTATCAGTTCACCCAAAAGATTCCCCTAACTAGCAAGGAAAGGGATTTACTATACAAAAACGGTTTTATTGTAATCGAAAATGGAACTACTGAAAACCTGCTTATAGCAGGGAAGACTCTGGTAAATGAAACTTACCTAGACCTAAAAGTGGCTGATGTTCCTATTTTTATCACATCTGATTCTCTTCTACACCTTTATCACATCCAGTTTGATGAAACGTTAAAAAGAGTAGAGACTGAGGAATTTTATGACGATCTATGGAAACTTGACAAAGCTCTCCTTGAAGCTTCCATAGAGGATTATAATAGAGCATCAGGGGCAGAAAAAGAAGCTGCAAGAAGAAATATTGCATACTTTGCAGTTGCTTTGAGCCTTCTCGAACCGAAACCTGAGCAGATAGCAGAAGATTCGGGAATTGCAGAAGAAAATACACCCTTCTATTCTGGGAATGCGAAAGATTACAGTGTAGAAGTTCCTTCATTTGTAAAAGATGATGTTGAAGCCGAATTGAACTTGATAGAAGCGCATGAAGGTTCTGCTCTTTCTCCAATTTTTAAGTATAGTGAAGATTACTCTCAGTACATTCCACGGGGACACTACACTAATTCAGAAATCCTGAAGAATTACTTTAAAGCCATGATGTGGCACGGTAGAATAAGTATGATCCTTCAGTCTGACGTGATTTGTGCACAAAACTCGGAAAATGAAGCGAAAATTCAGACCATTCAGGCTCTTTTGATTTCGGACCATTTTGACAGGGATAAAGACCTTCAGGCAAGATGGGACAGAATCTACAGCGTGACGGCTTTCTATGTTGGTTTTTCCGACGACCTTGGGCCCTATGAATATGCAAAAGTTCTGGATACTGTTTTTGGAAACGATAGGAACGGAGTAAGCTTCGACAATGAAAGTCTTACAGCACTGAAAACTGAACTTGAAAAATATGAAAGCCCAAAAATCTACAGCGGAACAGGGGGAATAATTCAGGAGGGATCTGAAACCGAAAACAAAACTCTTGAGGCTACAAAAGGGTTCAGGTTCATAGGTCAACGGTATACTCCAGACTCGTATATTTTCCAGAAGCTCCATCCTCCTGCTCTGAATATCATGGACCTTCTTGGTTCTCAACAAGCAAAAAAACACTTAAAAAGCCTGAATATTTCCGAAAACGAGGAATACAAAAACCGTCACCTATCTCTGGAAAATGAATTTGGAGCTTTTGACGAAGAGGACTGGAATAAAAATCTCTACTGGGCTCAACTGTACACTTTAAAGCCTCTTCTTGTAAGCTATCCCGAGGGCTATCCCACTTTCATGCAGACTGAGGCCTGGGAAGATAAACAGCTTAACACAGCTCTTGCTTCCTGGACTGAGCTCAGGCATGATACTATTCTCTATGCAAAGCAGGAATACTTTACAGGCCCTCCCCAGGTGCCACCGGAAGAAAAACCTGTTCAGGGATATGTGGAACCAATTCCCGAATTCTATGCCAGGATGCTTGCCCTTACAAAAATGGCACATACCGGACTGGCTGAAATGAAAGTGCTTGATGAGCAGTCGGATAAAGATTTTACAACTCTTGAAAACACTCTTGAAAAACTGCTGGAAATCTCGATTAAAGAGCTTGAAAATAAAGAGTTGACAGAAGAAGAGTATGAGTTCATCAGGAATTTCGATCAAAACATATCTCCAATGCTTGAGAATGTGGATATAAAGTCTCAAAACTCAATTCTGGTTGCGGATGTCTGTACATCTCCTGCTGGAGTTTTAGAAGAAGGGACCGGAAAACTGAATCTCATAATAGTAGCCTATAAACAGCCTGATGGAAGAATTGTTCTCGGAGCAGGACCTGTGATGAGTTATTATGAATTCTGGCAGCCCCCTGGGCAGAGGTTGACAGATGAAGAATGGAGAGTAAACATCTTTGAAAACAACTGTCCTGAAAGGCCAGATTGGGTAAAGTCCTTTAAGGTGTAAAAGATGCTATTATGGATATTAATCTTTTTCACCTTATTAATTTTCACCTATTTTTCACCTTTAAGGGTGCCGCTTGCATAGTCCAGAAAAACAGGTAATATGCCAGATTTCTAAACTCGAAAAGGCAGGTACAAAAATTAAAAGGCAAAGATGTAAAGAGGGATAATTCTGGAAGGAAGTAAATTGTTTTCGCTGATAATTATAGGTTTATTCTCGGCAATTTTTCTTTTATCCCTTTATGAATCCGGCGATTTGTCCTGGGTTACAAATGATGATATTGGTAACTGTGGTGGAGAAAACAGACTGGCTCCTTCAGATGTAATGCAAACAATATATAAAAATGATAGTAGTTTTCAAAACCTGACAAAAGGGAACTATTCAGGCTCAGGTGGAATCTTCAATGAAACAGGGAAATCCGTAGAATATATCCAGGTCAACGGCTCGTATATTCACGAAGCCACTATTAAGATGCAAAACGGGACATTAAAAACCATTGGACCGGATAGCTCCCAGGAAAATCTCTACAGAGAAGCTGATTCTCTGAACGGGTCCATAATATCCATTCACTCACAAATGACCGGGGGAGAGTTCTATATGATAACTATTGACACGCCAAACGAGACCGTGAAGTCGATTGAAAAGGTGAATGAATTGCCTGAATGGACTACAGAAACTATAATTGAAGAAGTTTCGGAAGATGAACCTTAAGATATATTCTGAATCGTGATTTTCAGGAAAAACCATCTATAAAGTCTCAAGGTGCTTTTTTCTCATAGAAAATACTAACAGCAATTATGCATGAATTGTTCAATGATCTGGTCAAAAACTTTACAATTTATATAGTACATCTTTGAAAAATGTTTAGTGAAGCTCAAACTGATATTGAGAGGTTTTATTGTATGAAAGAGACAACCTCGATTCTAAATAAAGTCCTGGATGTAATCGGAATTTTATTTGGACTTATATTATTTTATTCTTGGATCATATTTATATATAGTGTAAAAATGTCATTTTTTTCAGAAAGGTCAATCGTAAATGGCAATGAAATAACTATGGCTCCGAATTGGGGTCAAATAGATCAATGGCTTGGGGCAGGTCTTATTTTATTCTTTTTGATATTTGGACACTATTTATTGTGTAGTAAGAATATGAGCAGAATTGAAAAAAATAGTGACATCATCGGTATAAAAAGCTCATTAATAGGCTTTATTTTGTGGCTATTTATAACAATAATTACTTTCTTATTTAATATTACTATTCCTTATTCCCTCAATATAGGTGGTGGATACATTATGTTAATTTTCATTTATTTATTAATGAGAAAGAATCTATATGCAACTTCAGATTTCGAGCAATAACAGAATAGTTTTGGCATGTTATTTACATTATAATTTTTTGCATTCCTTTACATATACTCAATCGGTCTTCAGCTCCATTCAACATCTATAGAACCAAAGTAGTTCGTATATAAGATTATATTCTACATTCATGCAAATTGAAGTCTGGGAATAAGCAGCTTGGCACATTCCTTGCCTCCTGGACTGAACTCAACAAACCTGTATATGGTAAGAGAAAAAGGCACTGGATATATTAACAGCTCAGACAGTAAAGATTCTGAATCTGGTAATGAAGTACCTCAAATGAATATAAATCAAATAAGAATGAATCTGCCCCAGGTTTTGGATAATTAGGGAGCTTGATTTGCCTGTATAATGGATAAAAGCTAGGGAAAAAGTAACGCAAAGCTGAACTTATATTTAATGGACTCTAAATTGAACTAAATATTTCCATATGATAAGAAATTAGGTCTTTTCTTATTCTTTCGTAAGGAGAGGATTGCAAATGCGGAATTATAAAAAATTACTTCTATTTCTATTATTCATACCCTTAGCTGCAATCGCTGGTTATTATTTGTTAACATTTCTTCTTGTTGGTCCGGCAGAGGAGAATTTTTTTGAGTTAGAAAACCACGATTTAGGAACCCACGAAGTATCGGTTGAAATACTCAATTCTCATAATGAATCCGTATTTAAGGAATCGTATAAGCTCAGTCCAGACGAATCAGTCTCAAGAACAAAACCGTTTAATCTTAAAAACTCTTTTGATCAGAAAAAATATACATTCAAAGTTGTGTTAGATAACGGAGTAGCAGAAGAAAAAACTTCAATATCTTTGCATCGTTGGAGTGACTCAGTACCAAAATCTAGTGATGGATGTAAAATTCAAAATCACTAGATTTTGTAAATGGTCACCATCCGTGTAATACAACTTAATGATTCAAGTCTTTAGATAGCGAATATTGATTTTGATAAAAACTGGATTCTTCTTGCTAATTCAGATTTTCTATCAAAAATGCAAAAATCACTGGATTTTGGAACAGAGTCGTTGGAGTACGGCCATTATAGATATATACTGGGATAATGAGACACCAATAATGATAGGTGTAATTACGGTTTAAGGACAATTTATACTATTCCATAAGCTTGCAAGTTATCGAATTTTTCTACTTCCCGTTATTTAAGTTATATTTGCAGATCATTGAATTAATATAGACCCTATAAATCCGACTTACGACATCCGTGTTCATGTAAGTGATTATCGACAAGGAACTTCGTATCTATTTACTAATGACACTTTTTACTAATGACGCTTTTTACTAATGACAATTTTTACAAACGACAATTTTTACTAAACAATTTTTACTAGCAACAATTTTTACTAACGACAATTTTCTTGAAAATATTTTTTTTAAATTATCATTTTTTCAGCCATTCATAATATTTTCGGATATACAAAAACTATAAATAATTACTGTTACATTTCATAGCCAAGCAAAAAATTAGTATATCCGAAAATATTGTGGTGGTACAAAGGTGACAGAAATCATCGATAAAACCCTCAACATGCTGAAAATAGGTCAGAGAGCTCGCATTATCCGGATAAAAGGTAAGGGAAACTCTCGCAAGCAGCCTCTTGATATAGGCATGGTTTCAGGAGCAATCCTGAGCGCAACCAAAAAAGCCCCATTGGGAAACTTTGTCGAGATTAAGTTGAAAGAAAAACTATCTCTCAGGAAGCAGGGCGCTGAAATGACAGTTGTTGAACAGCTTGAGGGTTTTAATTTGACCACACAAATGCCTCTTACGAATCAAGGCTCACTTTACCTATCATATCAATACGGGAGGAATTTGTAATGATGCCGTTAGTACTGGCACAGATTGGAGAAGCAAATTGTATCAAAGCGTTTTGGGGACAGGAGAAAATAAGAAATCATCTTGAAAATCTTGGCTTCACCGCTGGTAGTGAAGTATGCGTACTATCAAAAACATTCGGTAATGTAATTGTAAGCATAAAAGATAGTCGAATTGCAATCAGTGAAGAATTGGCTAAAAAAATTATGGTATAAAAATATTTCAAAAACTGCTAAAAAAGAGGCTTATGAATATGGCATCGTTGAGAGAAGTACCATGTGGGCAAACCGTCACTGTAATAAAAATTTGCGGGGAAGGCGCTCTCAAGCGCAGGATAATGGATATGGGCATTACAAAAGGAGTGGAGATTTTTGTACGTAAGGTAGCTCCGCTCGGAGACCCGGTTGAAGTGAAAGTAAGAGGTTATGAGTTATCTTTGCGGAAAACTGACGCGGAAATGATAGAAGTAAAATAACACGCTAGAAATGAGAATGAAATCTCCGATTTTTTAACTCACGAGGTTAGAAACTAACTTTAGATTCTTAAAGGAGGCATAAAGTTTGCCAGTCACAATAGCGCTTGCCGGAAATCCGAACTCCGGTAAGACCACAATGTTCAATGCCCTTACGGGATCATCGCAGCGCGTCGGTAACTGGCCTGGCGTTACGGTTGATAAAAAAGAAGGCAGGCTTAAAAAATATAAAGATGTAACGATAATCGACTTGCCTGGTATTTATTCTCTTTCTCCATATACGTTGGAAGAAGTTATAAGCCGAGATTATTTGGTGAACGAAAAACCGGATGTAATTATCAATATTGTTGACGGATCAAATATCGAAAGAAATCTCTACTTGACTACACAGATACTCGACGTGGGCATTCCAGTAGTGATCGCTCTTAACATGATCGATATTGTAAACAAAAGTGGAGATATAATTGACATTAAAAAACTCTCAGAAACTCTTAGTTGCCCGGTTATTGAAACATCCGCGCAAAAAGGGACTGGCCTGGAAGCGCTTACTAAAAAAGCGATTGAATTGGCAAAGGCCGGAAAAAAAGGAACTTTTAAACGTCAATTTTCGAAGCCAGTAGAACTTGCCCTGTCCAATATTGCCGAATTAATCAAAAATAATGTGCCAGATGAAAATCTTCGCTGGTATTCCATAAAGTTTTTTGAACGGGATGAAAAGGTACTAGAGCGAATCACGCTATCCGATGTTATAAAAGGAAAAATCGAGCAAATCATCCTTGCCTGCGAAGAAGAGCTTGACGATAACAGCGCATCCATTATCGCATCAGAAAGCTATGAATATATATCTGATGTAGTACGCTCCTACGTAAAGAAGTCCCGTTCAGGCACGACCTTATCCGATAAAATTGATTCCATTGTTACAAGTCGCTGGCTTGGTCTTCCGATATTTGCTGCAATTATGTTTTTGGTTTATTACGTATCAGTTTCAACTGTCGGGTCATATGTTACGGATTTTACCAATGATATGTTTGTTGGTGAATGGATACAAGCACCACTTGCAAATTGGCTTACATCAATCGGAACAGCAGAATGGATGATCGGCCTTATTGTGGACGGCATCGTAGGAGGCCTCGGCGCAATTATTGGATTTTTGCCGCAAATGCTCATCCTGTTTTTCTTTCTTGCTATTCTGGAAGACAGTGGCTACATGGCGCGTATCGCTTTCTTGATGGACCGTATTTTCAGGAAAGTAGGTTTGTCAGGCAAAAGTTTCATTCCATTGCTTATCGGTACGGGTTGCGGTGTTCCTGGCATTATGGCTGCAAGAACTATTGAGCAACAAAATGACCGGCGTATGACGATTATGACAACCACTTTCATGCCATGCGGTGCAAAGCTGCCCCTTATTGCACTTATTTCGAGCGCGGTATTCGGCGGTACATGGTGGGTAGCACCTTCCGCGTACTTTCTTGGCATAGGCGCAGTGGTTATATCCGGTATTATTTTGAAAAAGACAAAGCTGTTCATGGGTGAGTCATCCCCGTTTGTTATAGAATTACCCGCCTACCATATCCCAATGGCCGGAAATGTCATCAGAAGCATGTTTGAACGCGGTAGCTCATTTGTTAAAAAAGCTTTCACAGTATATACGTTAGCAAGCATTCTCGTATGGTTTGGCGCCAGTTTTGGCTTCGTAAACGGAACCTTTGGATTAGTAGACAACCTGAATAACAGCGTGCTACATAACATTGGCAATTCTTTAGCGTTAATCTTCGCTCCTCTTGGATTCGGTCGCTGGGAAACTACTGTGGCATCCATTATGGGCCTGGCAGCCAAAGAACAGGTTGTAGGAGTATTTGGTGTTCTTACATCCATTGGTAATGAAGATTTGGCCCTTGAGATGGTTGATTCTGCGAATGTTGGAGGATTGTCTCCGATTGCAGCCCTATTCTCGAGTGGAATTGCTGCTTACTCATTCCTTATCTTCAACTTGCTTTGCGCTCCCTGCTTTGCGGCGATGAATACTATCCGTACCGAAATGAACAACTGGAAATGGACGGTATTCGCAATAGGTTACGAGTGCGTATTTGCTTATGTCATTGCGCTGATTTTTTATCAGCTTGGCACGTTCTTTAGCGGTGGCAGTTTTACCGCAGGAACAGCGGTAGCGTTTATTCTTCTTGCCGTACTTCTCTTTATGTTATTCAGGCCTGCACCAAAACAGCATGATATTGAAAAATCCGATTCCAACTTATCGGCAACTGCGGGGGTGAGTGAGTGATTGCCTGGATAATTGCCAATGCTGCAACAATCCTGATAGGTACACTCCTTCTAATCTTTATAGTGTTTACCATACGGTATACAATCAGAAAAGCGAAGAAAGGCCAATGCATCGGCTGCGCAGGTTGTAATGTAAATGATTGTGGCAACAACGATTATATCATTCCCTGCAGCAGCCTATCATCCAACAAAAAAGGCAAAAATAACTAAAAAACTAAGAAAGATTCCTTTGTAACCTTAATTTTCGGGACTGCAGAGGAAACCTGGTTTATTGGTTAATTATCGACGTCCGGGTGCTATTTGCAGAAGAATTTGAGGAAATGGACAGCGATTGAAGATCTCAAACCTGCTCTGTACCTTGGCTTGATATTTCTTGCATATACATGAGCTGGGAAAATAAATTCAAACTTACTAAGCAATGAGGAGGAAATAGATCAATGGTACTGGGATACATGTACGTGTTAAAACAGATGGCAGAAGTAGAAAAAAAAGGCAATATATCTTTGAGTGAGATATCGAGACATCTGAAAATGAGTACGCAACAGCTTAAAGGTTTGCTCGAAATAATGGAAAGAATGGGTCATGTTGAGAAGGTTCAGGACAATAACTCCCTTCTCTCTCCTGTCTGTTCCGATTCATGCAAAAGTTGTGGATGTTTCGGGTTTTTAGAAAAATCTACTATTTCGACGTGTACGGTTTACAAACTGACAGAAAAGGGAAAAAGAGTATGTCATGAACAGAAGGTTGGGTCTGAAATCTCCTGAAAAATAAAAACCGGAGATCTCAAAGCCTGAACACAGTCTTCCTGACCCTAAAGTTGCACAAGCGGACAAGAAAAAGAACAGAATAAAAAAGTACGCTGTGTCAAAAAACGTAAGAATCTAAAAGTTAGCAGGGTCAAAAACGAAAAGAATTAAAAAAAAGATGAGAGAGTTAAAAAGTTAGCAGGGTCAAAAAACGAACAGAATAAAAAACAAGCAAGATCAAGACCAGAAATAAAAAACGAGATAACTATTCAGGCTCCCTAAATCGACATAAAAAGCCGTAATTTAGAATGTTTGACATTTACAATAAATTTCAGTCGATTTTGTAAACTAAGGCGAATTGACGCTATTTTTAATTTTGCTATGAAGCTCTTTTATTAGACAGATCCTTCTGACCAAATCAGTGTCAACTAACTTATTTTATAGTACCTGAATAGTTGCAAAACGAGAACTGAAAACATAATTTGAAACTTTAAGCCAACAGGTTGCAAATGATCAGGCTTTTACTCTTCCTAATAAACGAAAGTATTGAACATAGCCCAGGGTCCAAGTATTCAGGAAGTTAAACCAAATGCCAAAAGAGAAAAAAATTTTTATTTTAAAAAGGTTCACGCCTTACATGGGCAAGAAGAAAGTACTTTTGCCTTTGTCATTAGTATTGTCAGGAATTTCCGCAGTTCTTAACATCTTGCCTTTCGTGCTTGTATGGTATATAACACGTGATATATTATCAGCTCCGCAATCGATTGATGTTTCAAATGTCAGTTTTTATGCGTGGCTCGCCTTTGCAAGTGCAATAGGAGGAATAATAGTCTATTTTTTCGCACTTATGAGCTCACATCTCGCAGCTTTTCGCGTTGAAGTCGGAATGCAAAAAGTTGGTATGGAAAAAATACTGTCTATGCCCCTTGGTTTTTTTGATCAGCATTCAAGCGGAAAAATACGAAAAATTGTAAACGACGGAGCGGGAACAACTCATACGTTTTTAGCACATCAGCTCCCGGACATGGCAGGCAGTGTCGTCTCCCCCATTATTCTTTTAGCTTTGATTTTTATCATAGAGTGGAGAATGGGGCTTGCTTCTCTTGTTCCAATTATATTGGGTTTTGTAACAATGAAATTTATGACGAGCACTGAAGGTAAAAAATTCCAAAAAATGTATTATGATTCATTGGAAGAGATGAGCTCCGAATCAGTGGAATATATTCGCGGCATTCCGGTTGTAAAAACATTCGGTCAATCAATATTTTCTTTTAAACGATTCTATGACAGCATAATCAAGTATAGAGAGATGGTTTATGCGTATACGCTTCTTTGGCGAAAACCGATGTCATTTTATACCGTAATTATGCAATCCACAGCATTCTTTTTAATTCCAATGGCCATTTTTTTAATCGGAAGAGGAGAAAATCTTCCCCTTATGCTTGCAGACTTTATCTTTTACATTCTGATATCGCCAATTTTTACTATGCTTTTGATGAAATCGATGTATTTCCAGCAAAATACTTTGATTGCAGAGCAGGCTATTGACAGGCTGGACAATCTTTTAAATTATCCGAATATGAGCTATAGTGAAAACACAAAAAACATTAAAAATCACGGTCTGGAGTTTAAGGACGTAGTGTTTTCATATGAAGGAAGCGACAAGCGCGCTATCGATAAAATCAGCTTTAAATTAAACGAAGGTGAAACGATCGCACTTGTCGGTGCCTCAGGAAGCGGAAAAACAACCATTGCCCGGCTAGCCGCTCGCTTTTGGGATGCAGATGAAGGCGCAGTATTAGTCGGAGGAATAAATGTTAAGGATATTCCTAAAAAAGAACTAATGGACAATATTTCCTTTGTTTTTCAAAGCACTAAGCTGTTTAAAGGTTCATTAAGAGAAAATATAGTTTTTGGAAAGGAAAATGCAGGAGAAGAAGAATTAAACAACGCAATTAATTTTTCACAGTCAAGAGAAATTATCGAAAATCTTCCTGATGGACTTGATACGGTAATAGGCTCAAAAGGAACCTATCTTTCAGGAGGAGAACAGCAGAGAATTGCGCTTGCCAGAGCTATGGTCAAGAATGCTCCTATCGTACTTTTAGATGAAGCCACTGCCTTTGCAGACCCCGAAAATGAGCATTTAATTCAAAAAGCCCTTAAAGAGCTTAGTCGTGAAAAAACAACTCTCATGATTGCCCATCGTCTTACAAGCGTACGGAATGTCGACAGAATCCTGGTTATAGAAAGCGGAAAAATTGCGGAAGAAGGAACACACGCGGAGCTGCTGAATAAAGGCGGGATCTACAAAACCATGTGGGACGAATACCAAAAATCTGTCGCTTGGAAAATAGCCACTAAAAATGCTGTAAACAAAGGTGGTTTATATGCTTAAATATTTTCAAAACAACTATGCTATGTCTGAAAAAGGTGCGAAAGACCTTCTTCACTCGATAATTTGGACCATAGTGATGGACATTAGCTTTATGCTTCCGGTAATCCTCGGCTTTAAATTTTTAGATGAAGACATGAGTTTACTTTTAAACTCTTCAAACAGCCAGGGAAATAGCGTTCTCTACTACGTTATTATGTCTGGAACATTTTTCCTGTTAATGTTTGTTATCGCATATTTTCAGTACGACTCGACCTATACCAAAATTTACGAAGAAAGCGCCCGTAGACGGATCAGCCTGGCTGAGACACTGAGAAAGCTTCCACTGGCTTTTTTCGGCAAAAAGGATATTGCCGATTTAAGCTCTACAATAATGGAGGATGCTACACAGATAGAGCAGCAATTTTCCCATGCGGTTCCTCAAATCTACGCGGCGATGTCGACTGTTCTGATCATAGGCGTGATGATGTTTTTTTACAACTGGATGCTCTCTCTTGCCGTGTTTTGGGTGGTTCCGGTTGCAGTCCTGGTCTTTTATCTGTCCAGGAAGCTCCAAAACAGGATGCATAAAGAGCTTTATGATGTTAAAAGGGATATCTCGGATAATATTCAAGAAGGGCTTGACTCGGTCTACGAAATAAAATCCTATAATAGAGAAGACGCTTTTTCAAGAACTTTAAACACAAAATTAGACAATTACGAAAAATTTATGATTAAAAGCGAGCTTTTGATAGGAGCTTTTGTCAACCTTTCTTACGTTATATTAAAGCTCGGTCTTCCAAGTGTAATATTGGTTGGAGCTTATCTTTTATCAACAGGTTCCATAGACATTTTTACTTATCTTGTGTTTCTTGTCGTTACGGCCCGTATTTATAATCCGATTATGGACGCCCTGAACAACTTTGCGCTACTTCTATTCCTCAACGTGCGGATAAAACGCATGAAAGAGATGGATGACATGCCAGGACAGGAAGGAAAAACCGAGTTTCGTCCGAAAAACTACGATATCGGATTTAATAACGTCGACTTTTCCTATCAGGATAGTGTGCAAACATTAAAGAATGTAAACTTTACCGCAAAGCAAGGCGACGTGACCGCGCTTATAGGCCCTTCCGGCGGCGGGAAAAGCACGGTGGCAAAACTGTCTGCGCGTTTCTGGGATATCGACAAAGGGACCATCACTCTGGGTGGAGAAGATATCTCCCTGGTTGATCCTGAAACCCTTCTAAAGAATTATTCAATTGTTTTTCAAGATGTTACGCTTTTTAATTCAAGCGTTATGGATAATATCCGTCTTGGAAAGAAAGACGCAACTGATGAAGAAGTAATGAAAGCAGCGCAGCTTGCCCAATGTGATGAGTTCGTTAAAAAGCTTCCGCAAGGATACGACACCTTGATAGGAGAAAACGGAGAAAGATTATCGGGAGGCGAAAGACAGCGTATATCAATAGCCAGAGCAATACTAAAAGACGCTCCAATTATCCTGCTTGATGAGGCTACAGCATCTCTTGATGCGGAAAATGAGAGTAAAATCCAGAAAGCACTCAGCGAGCTTATAAAAAATAAAACCGTCTTGATTATTGCGCACCGTATGAGAACAGTTTTAGGAGCTGATAAGATTGTTGTTATTAAAGACGGCGTTATCGCAGAAACAGGCACACCTTTGGAATTAAAAGAAAAACAAGGAATTTTTTCCTCAATGTTAAAGGCGCAATACCAAAGTATCTGATACTTTTTGGGGATATAGATAAGGGCCCGCGTCTTGCTCAAGGACGCGCCACTATCATTCTGGACAAAGCGACAGCCAACATAGATCTGGAGAATGAGCGCGAAAATGCAAATGGCCGTAGCCGAGCTGAGGAAGAACAAGATCTTTATTACGATGGCCTACCGGCTGAACACGGTACGCTACATCGATCAAATCCTGGCGGCCGTCGGCAGCAAAATCATCCAAATGGGACCAATGACGAGCTTGCAGGCAGAAGGGCGTCTACGCCGACCTTTCAGCCGTCCGTAAAATACTGAAAGACGCCAGGAATGTGAAGAAAGCAACGGCTGAAATACTGTTAAATGGTGATGCAGGATGTGAACCACCAGCTTTTTACCGAGATCGTTTAGGACGAAGTGCTACTCAGTGTGTGGGAACCGGATGAAGCTGCGGTAGGAAAAAACACAACAGCTTTGACCTTCTGCCGATGAAGTAACCGAACCCAATGTCCCTGTCGGGCGTCCCGAAACTTACCCTATACTTTTCACTGTTAGACAATTACTGTAAGTAATAAAGGAATTCTTTTTTCTCGATTTAAAGGCTTTGGACACCTTGTTTTTTACATGATTTTGACCTGGAAATGAATTGCCTGACAGCCTCTTCAGGGCGGAGTAAACGCACGTAATTTGATTTTAGGAAAATTCTCAGAGTTTGTTAGGATATCGGGCAAAAAGCAAAAATGGGCGCATTTGTAATTACAAATAATATATGATTTTGCAAATAATATTCTATTTACAAATAATATTTTATGTATTAGCATAATTTTCGGTAATCAGAAAATTATAAATAGTTACTATTACATTTCAAGCTTATGGGAAAAATTCGCAATTCAGAATATATTTGGTAGTATAGTAAAAGTCCGAAAAATCGTAATGCCTCTTAGGCGTTAAAACAGGACAAAAATACATATTTGTTAGGCAATGCTAAAGAAAATTTTTATGGAGGTTGTGAAATGGAGCTTGTTAGAAAACAGAAGGACTAATTCAAACTCAATGTGAGCGGTGGTCAGAAAATTAAGGTTCAAGACTGAAAACCATTATTCCCAATTCTGGTTAAAAAATGAGGGGAATATTCGAACTTATCGACGATAAAGACTCATAATTGAGAAATGGGTGATTTTATTAGTATAGATAATAACCCGGATTTACAGGATATAAAACCTAACTTACAGGGTGTACCTGAGACCTTGCTTATCCCATTATGGGCGCGGGCCGTTGAAGCAGAACAAGCCCGTCCAATAATTAAAGACGCTAAAGCAGCGGAGATAATGAATGGAATAGACTATGATTTTGCGAAGTTTTCCAAGGCATGGAAATCACAAATTGGCATTGTGGTAAGAACAGAACTTTTGGATCACGCGACGAGAAACTTCATCCAAAAGTATCCCAATGCTGTCGTGATTAATATTGGCTGCGGACTGGATACACGCTTTGCGCAGGTAGATAATGGCAATATACACTGGTACGATTTGGATTTACCTGAAGTAATCCAGATTAGGCAGAATTTTTTTGTCGAAACTGACCGCTACAGGATGATTGCCAAATCGGTCTTCGATGATGCCTTGTTGGGCAAAATCAGGGAAACAGGCAAACCGGTATTGATAATTGCCGAAGGAATACTAATGTATTTTACCGTACAAGAGGTCAAAACCCTGCTGAATAAGCTAATTTCCGAATTTCCCATGGCAGAAATGCTTCTTGAAGTAATGAGCCCGGACATCGTGAAGATGAGCAAACAACATGACGCGGTCGGTACGATGAATGTTAAGTTTCAATGGGGAATAAAAAACAGCCAGGAATTGGAAACCTATAATAAGCAAATTAGAGTGGTCAACGAGTGGAACTACTTTGATTACCACAAAGACAGGGGGAGCTGGCTGGGCTGGCTGGCTGTTATTCCCACTTTTAAGAATCGTTTCAATAACAGAATAGTCCGTTTGCAATTCACTTAATGACCGGCATTTTCTTCGTATACTGTCGGATCATCGTTAATGAAATACATAACTGCTAGTACGGTGTCGCATCTCGTCAGAAACATCATTAGCATTATAGAGAGATGTGATAAAAGACGAGTTTTCAGAAAAGCTACAGAAGTAAAGTACAGAATACGGTTATGATGCCATTCTGTTGATTCGGTATCATTTGTAATAAGAGGACTTGAACAGGTTAGCGTATGCTATCGACTAAAATATCGACTATTTAACATTTTGGCAAATGAGTTTCAAGAAAATGACACGAAGAGGAGTTTACTATGGAAAAAATACATATTACCTTAAGTAATCAGCAGCAATTGAAAAGAATTATCTCCATGCTGCTGACGGTGACAATAATTTTTTTATTGTTCCCGGCCAATGCGTATGCCTACAATTCTACAGTGGAAAACTGCACCAACACTACGATCATCAACTGCGCGTCAGAAAACGCATCCTATGCTGATGGGGAAGAAACAGGAGTGTTATCCTCAACAACAGGAATATTGGTAGTAGCGCACGGCTCTCCGGAAGATAAATGGAACCAACCTGTACGGGATGCCGTAGAAGGTATTGATTGCCCGTACCCGATAGAATTGGGTTTCCTGGAATATGTTGAGGAGGAAGACATCGGGACGGCGATTGCCAATTTGGAAAAGCAAGGTGTAGAACATATTATCACAGTGCCGATATTTGTGGCCTCGGCTTCGGATCATATTGAAGAAATCAAATACATGTTGGGACTTCCCAGTTCCGTTAAGGAAAAGGAAGCAACTGAGGCAGGGTTGGAAGTAATTTCTCACAATGCTGAGATTGAAATGACACCAGCCCTGGACGACCACCAATTGGTAGCGGAAATTCTAGATGACCGTATTGCAACGGTCAGCCGGCAGGCAGACAAGGAAATTGTAGTGTTGGCCGCTCACGGGACCTCTGAAGCGGCAGACCTGGCCGTTTGGAAAAATAACCTGGCTTCTTTAGGGCAACAGCTCAAAGAGAATTACAAGTTCCTGAATGTTGATTATGGTTTTGTGGCACTAGGCGAACCTAACATCAGGACGGTTGTAGAAGCACAACAAAAGGAAAATCCCGGAGCTTCCATTATTGTTATGCCTGTGATGCTTTCCGAAGGTACGTTCACAGGTACCAAGATTCCTGAGGTTTTAGACGGATTAACTTACTTATATCCGGCAGAAGGACAGCGTTCTTTACTGCCTCATGATGCTATTTCTAACTTGATCGTTGCCCGTGCCTATGATGCCATGGGAGTTTTTGCAGGAGGAAACGGAACAGAGAATTCTCCTTATCAAATCGCAACAGCAGTACAGCTTGATCAGGTACGATATTACCTGGACAAGCACTTTATCCTGATAGCGGATATCGATCTCGATGGATATAAAAATTGGACGCCTATCGGAACTATTGACGAAAATATTTTCGACAACGGAGGCCATAGCGATATTGCCTTTTCCGGTACATTTGACGGCAACGGCCACACTGTCTCCAATCTGACTGCAACTCACCAGGATCTTGTCGGTGTCGGCCTGTTTGGCGTGGCTTCCTCCGATGCAGTGATTAAAAACCTGACCGTGGAAAATGCCTCGGTTAACGGCTACATGTCAACGGCAGGAATCATCGGTCTTAACTGCGCCTCGGTGAAAAATCTGGTGCTTAAAGGTGAAAATACGATTTCCGGCGTCAACTGCATCGGCGGGATTATCGGCGGACATGGATTTGAAAGCGTTAAGAACTGCACGGTTGAAGATGTAACAATTAACGTACTGGGCGATAACAACTTTTCAAGCGGGCCTATCATCCAGTGCGATATGGCCGAATGCGGCGGTCTGATCATTGGCGGCGCTTTTACCGGTAGCATTGAGAATTGCTCTGCCCGGGGCGAGATTATAGCAGAAGGCAACGAGCCCGTTGGCCTTGGTGGCATCGGCGGCTGCCTTGAATATATGGAGAACATCACGGGATGCACGGCGGACGTGACTATTACCGCGCCTAATTCGGCCCATGCAGTAGGAGGTTTATGCGGATACGCAGGTACCGGGGACACGGAAAATACGGCAACCATCGAAAATTGCTCGGTCAAGTTTGTAACGAACACGGCCAACGCCACACACATCGGCGGACTGGTAGGCACGGGACTTTACTACATGGGAATGGAAACAGTGTTTACCATCAACAATTGTAGCACCGCGGGTCAAATAAACGGAGCGATAACTCCGGGTGCGATTGCGGGACGTGCAGAGAACTGCGTCATAGGCAGCGAAATCAACTGCACCGTAAAGTTAGATGGTAATCCCCTCCTGGAAAAGATTGGTGCCACCGAGAGAATGTACGAAAGTTCTGACCAGCCGGAAGGATTTAAGGATCTTTCTGCCTGGGCAAATAGCGGTAGTGGTAGCTTTGAATCGCTTGTCAATTATGTAAACGACGAAGCTCTGAACGACGTGTGGAATACAGCAGCTTCCTCCGAGATGGCACAAATGATGGCAGGAATGTTTGGCGTGAATGTCACTGACGGTGCATCTCTAAAAGCCATGTTTGCAAATATGGCATCGGCTCCAGCAAATAACGGTACACAGATCTACCAGATTAAATTTGGTTATGATTACAAGACCATCTATTTCTGTGACCAGGACGGCAATGTCATTGAGTCTCACCCTTACACCTTTGTGGAGAGCAACAACAGTTTGGGAATGTTGGCAGGAGAGACAACCTATGTGTTCAAGGCTGATGACGATGCAGGTGTACTGACCTATATTGCAATGCTCAAACCCCACTTTGACGAAGGTATGGATGAGACTACCTTGCCCGCCCACGTCCACTTCTACTATGCTGAAACGAAGGATGTGCTGAGTACTTACAAACCGGACAGCGTAACGCTCAGCAGTTGGATGCCGACCATGCTCCAGGCGGGTGATGAATTCAGTACGGCTGATAAGGTGGCTATGCTCGAATGCCTGTTTGGCATCGATGAAGCTTTTGCGGGCGGCAATGGCACGGAGTCCGATCCTTATCAAGTTGCCACGGCTGAGCAGCTTAACAAGGTACACAACTATCTGGATAAGGACTTTGTTTTGACGGCGGACATCGACCTCTCAGGCTACGAAAACTGGGAACCAATTGGTGCTTTCAAGCCTTTATCTGAAAAACCTGAGGATGAAGAGACACCGGATCCGGAAGTAGCTTTTACGGGAACCTTTGATGGTAATGGGCATACAATCTGCAATATGGCCATTAATCAACCTGAGGGCATGTCAGTAGGCTTGTTCGGATGCATTGTCGGAAAACAGGATAATCCCTGCTCTATATCCAACCTTAAGGTGAAATGCGCTAATGTGACTGGAAACTTTTGTGTCGGCGATGTCGTTGGCTTTCAATATGGGAACTGCATCCTGGAAAACATAACTCTTACCGGCAATAATACGGCACGGGGTAATATCTACGTAGGTGGTATTTTGGGTGGCAGCGATATGGGTAACGACTCTGCAAAACTGAAAGACTGCAATGCTGCAGCTGATATCGTGGTTTTGGGCGATTCTGGAAATTCGGCGGGCGTTTTAGGTGGCGCTCTGAATGCTTGCTCAGTAATCAATTGCACTGCAACAGGCACGGTAACCGGGGAAGGTGATGAATATTTTGCACTGGGCGGCCTGATAGGCGGCGTGTTTGAGGGAGTTGCCGTTATAAACTGCCATGCTGATGATGTTTCTATCACTGCTTCGGGTGAAAACGATACCATGATCGGTGGACTTCTGGGTTATGCAGGAACTTATGATGAGGATGCCCCTACACAGATAGCCGAATGCTCGACGAATGTTACTATGAAAGTGTCGGACAGCACTGAACGTGTAGGTGGGTTGATAGGTGGCAGCTTTTATCATGATTTGTATGCTGATGCAAGACCTATACCTGCATCTTATGCGATATCCTGTTGTGTCACTTCAGGTAGTATCATCGGTGGTGGAAACGAAGTCGGAAGTATCGCTGGTTATGCTTACAATTCTACTGTGAAAAACTGTACCAGCACTATGACCATTAACTGTGTATCAGATCACGTACCTCAGGTAGGACTGTATGAAAGTGCATTTGCTGGTGGCAATGAAACAGAATCTGATTCTTAAAATCCCATGGCAGTTAAGAAGCAAATAAACGCGACACTTATTGATACTGCAATAGGATTTTTTGTTACATTTTTGAAGATTTTCGTTTGGGAAAGCTTCCCAAACTCCTTTTTGGAAAAAGCTTGTTAGCATAACAGACTTTCAAATTTATGGAAAATAGTTTTCCAGTTTTTTCAAATAGTTTTAATGTAAAGACTGACTTTTATCGTTTTCTCTATTGTTAGGACTCCCAAAAAGACCGGTGATTCCGAATTCATAAGAGTTTCAGAACTACTTTCCAAATCAGTAGCTCAGCTGATTATTTTAAAGCTGATATCTGAAGAAGCAATTTTTGAGTTTTGGGGTCAGCTCATTCTTTATCTTGGAATCAAAATAATTCAGTATTCCGCCCCAATGTTTTTTTACTGTATTTGCAGCTTCAGTTATTGGAGTTAACCTACAATGAGTTGCCCAGAAGTACCGTTTTTTGAGGTAATTCATCAATTTCTATACCCTCTAATTCTCGAATATCAATTGGGATTACGATTCGAAACTGCTTATCCGTGATTTTGGTCACAAAACTGTTTGCCATAATACCACCTATCCCCATTAACCACCATTAAGTGATGAATGAACGTTAAAAAAAGTAGTAAGATTAAAGAGCTCCACAGCAGGGGTTTCTGAGGAACCCCTGATAATATGAAAATGAATTGCTTAAAAAGGAAAGGCAATCGATACAGTTTCGAAAAATAGATTTCATTAAATCTCGTATTCAAAAGGATCCAAGTCTTTTAATTCGACGGGGGAATCTATAGAATTCATTTTTTCTATCAATTCATAGTACCTAGAATCGAGCTTCAGGTACGTAAAAATCTTAATAGCCTTCTCTCTGTCAATTCCATATTCCTCAAGTTTTCTTTCTATCGTATAATACCCTTTAAACGAATTGAGATTTTCACCCTTGTATTCATCGAGGACATCATATACAAATTTCAGCTCATCTTTGGTAATTATTCTTTGAGTTTCAGAAAAAGGACTTCTGAATACTTCCTCATTAATCGCTTCTTCAATACCATTAATAAGCCCATAAATTATAGAATCAGAACATCGGCACATTTTTGGATCGATTCTTTTTTGAATTCTATATAATTCACCTAGGATTTTAGCAAATTGATACTTATTTAAGTCTACAATTTCAGTAATAGAAACGACCTCCTATTTTGATAAAAGCTTTCTAAAATATAATTAACAGCTAACGATATAAAAATTTGCTTAACATGAAGCAAAAAGTGTATTTTTAATTATCTTCCATAATTTTTTAAATTCCTTCGTATCCACAAAAAGGAAGTTAAAAAGAAAAATCATTGTTTCGTCTTCAAGTTCTTCATAATTTCCATAGCTTCCGGACTACGCATGAGAACCTGAACCAATTCCGGAATATTTTGTTCTAATTTTTTCAGTTCATCGAGCTCTTCCTGTATCCGGATGAACTCAGACCGCTCCTGTATAAAATGTAGCTTTAATCTGCAATCTTTACCGTGATTGATTTTGTTTTTTAAGTGCCTAAGTCCTGATAGTTAACAGAATTTATTAAACTCCTGGCGGAATGTAAAAATTCATTTTGCAAATACGAATAAATTACCATACATAAAAGATAATTGATTATAAAGAATGAAGTTGATAATAAAGAATAAAGTTAATTGGAAAGAATGAAGTTGATAATAACAATAATAATTCATAATTAAGCATAATTTTCGGGTACCCGAAAATTATATATACCATCCAGTTTATTTCACATATGTAGTAAAGATTAGTAAGACAAAATAAATTATGTCAATATAATAAGAATATCAAAAAGTAGATAGAGCACTGAACACGCTGGAAAACAGGCCAAAAATCCATATTGCTCGTAAGTGACTTTTAATGGATATTTTTGGAGACTGTTTTGACTGTAACCAAAGAACATCATTACAGAGTATTAAAGAACCTGGCGAGTTCATGCTGAACATTATAGCCTATCTCTTGGGAAATGGAGGTGAAAATGAAAGTTAATGAAACGGAGAGAGATTAACTTATCTTTTTGTATGCCTCTTAAAAAACTGTCTGTAAAACATTGCATAAATGTGAAGTTAGTAGGTATGGACCTTAAAAAGCGGTTAAAAGATGAGCTGTGAGATAAATATCCGAGAAGTGTGCCAATTTCTGTAAAATCAAAATATAGAAAATGCCATATACGAAGAACAGACCACAACCAGTACTCTAAAATTTGATTTCTAATTTACAGCAAATTTATAACACTGGAGTACTTTAGAACTTTACAAAAGTTTCTATGTATTCCGACATCTCGGAATTGAGTATTCAACAGCTTAAATGAACGCTTGAAGGTTTGTCAGGTGATAGAAAAATAGAGCGCGTTGAAATGTAGCAGGTAATGGTTCCGTTCCATTCCTCCTGCTTCGATTCTTGCAAAATGCAGGTTTGAGATGTTTCGGAAAAACCTGGCTTCAACGTTTGGTTTATATGAACTCAAAAAAAGGAGAGTGTTATAAACAAACAAAAAGAATATAAAAAAATCAATAAATGTGGACTGTAGAGTTCAATAGCCAAAGTTCCTCCTGAACAAATGCTGGCAAATAGACCACTCAATGAATCACTCCATAGGATCAAAAACTGAATAAATTTACTACATAGCTTTAGAACATTAGGGCAACAGGTTTCAAACATAGGCTTTTGAACTCTTCAGGACCAATGGAAAGGAAGAACAGGACAGTGATACCTCCTATAACTTGGACACACACTCCCGGAAAAAAATCCGTTCTGTATCTTCCTCCATTAGAACTTCTACACTACTTAATCTTCTAAACTGCCTCATTAAGTATAAACTCTAAATTTGTGCTCAAAAATGGTGATATAAGATGGAATACGAACTGGAAGAAGTTGAGAGAGACTATATAGAATTCAGAAAAGAAATAGGAGAGGATTAGAACGGAATAAGAAGTCATATCTGAAAATAAAGATGTGTTTACAAACGTATTGCTGAAAAACAGGACTTACTCCTTTTGAAAAACAATTATCTGACTGTTTCCTGATAATGCTTTAAAAATAATTTAAACTTTAGATCATTTACAGGAAAAGCTTACTAAAACGTTTTTATTGTTTAAGTTTCAATTCCTCTTTAATTCAACTAATTACCTTTTAATTCAATTAATTACCTTTTGTTCAAAGAATGCCCTCTAGTTCAACTAATTATCCTTTGGTTCGGCTAATTTCCTTTAGTTCAACTAATTACCCTTTTGTTCAGCTAATTTATCTTTGTTAAACTAATTTATCTTTGTTAAACTAATTTATCTTTGTTGATTTTTAATCTATAATTAGCATTTAAGAATATATTCTCTTCAAATTGTATGGGTAAAAAGTAAATTTCATATATTCACTGAAAAACTGACTCAGTACCAAAATCTAGTGATGGATGTAAAATTCAAAATCACTAGATTTTGTAAATGGTCACCATCCGTGTAATACAACTTAATGATTCAAGTCTTTAGATAGCGAATATTGATTTTGATAAAAACTGGATTCTTCTTGCTAATTCAGATTTTCTATCAAAAATGCAAAAATCACTGGATTTTGGAACAGAGTCGAAAAACTCAAGAATTTAATTAATTCAAGAAAACACGTTCAAAAAGCACGTTTAATTTCATAACTGTATGATGAAATTACATTATGATTATCCAGTTAGAAAGTTTTCCCTTGAGTTTGAAGAGGATACTTAAAACTATTGTTTATATAGATGGCATCCGTTCAATACAGTATCCTTATATGTCTTTTCTGCATAATTAAATATAATAATCGAATAATATTCGATACGCAAAAAGGGTTTGAGTTTTATGACAACGGAAAGAGATGAAGATTACCTGAAGATTATCGCTTCAATTGTTGAAGAAAAAGGATATGCCAAAGTTAAAGATGTAGCTAAAGAGCTGGAACTCGGCCCATCGACTGTAACTGGTATGTTCAAAAAACTCGACAAGGAAGGTTACATAAATTATGAAAAATACGGAGGGGTAACTCTCACAGAAAAAGGAACCGAAATCGCACATAAGACTAAAGAGACATACGGCATGCTCAAAGAATTTCTCATGCATCTTGGAGTTAGTGAGACAATTGCAGAAGAAGATGCCTGTAAGATTGAGCATATCCTGAATCCAAAAACTGCAGAAACATTTAAAAAATTTGTAGAGTTTACAGCTCAAAAAGAAGAGCCAAAAATCTGTATAGAACATTTCAGGCATTTCGTCAAAACCGGAGAATATGTCCACTGCTCCCCAGAAACAAGAGATAAGTGCCCTGTTCACGGAAAAAAGAAATAAGAGATGTTATTTATCTTTTTGGAATATAACTGATTGTTTTTTATCGATAAATTTGCAAGTTATTGAATTTGGATTTTCCAGGAATTGTGTTTGTGTTCATTACTTCGTTATAACAGACTTTATTTGGAAACAGGCTATCAATGGATCTGGGTGGAGCAAATACTCTAAATGTTGATCTTTAGCATTGAACCTGCTTTCGGCAGGTCGACATAAAAATCCATTCAATTTTTCTATTGATGTCGTTTTTTTCAGATCTTTTAAAATTTAATTTAAATAAAAAATTACTAAATGTTAACCATAACATAATTAATATATATTTATAATAAATGAGATGAAAGATAAATAATGCTAGACATATAATCCGCATGATGCTGTTTTTAACTTAACCTGCAAAAAATAACAATTAAGAATATTTAGATTTTTGAATGTGCTTGCTGCCGAATGTAGGATTGAATTTAACATTGAATATTTAACGTTGAATATTTTCTTTTTACAATTTTTCATATGAAATGGCAGAATATTAATATTACTTTATTAATATGACCTTTCAAGTTTTAAATCCAGATCTTTCAGGTTTCAACAGAATTAATACCTGGTAATTAATCTGAACTTTAAATCTCTGGTAAAATTAATCTGAACTTTAAACTCCTGGTAAAATTAATCTGAACTTTAAACTCCTGGTAAAAAACCTGTATTTTATTTACTCCTCAAGCTATGATTCTAACTTTCCAATTATCGTTAATTTGTAAATCTCATTAAACTGTGAATGCTATTAATAAAAACAGCTAATTTATGATTGCTATGACAAATGCACCAAGGCTTATCGCATGGGAACTGACTGCAGGGTGCAACCTGAACTGCATACACTGCAGGGGAGCTTCCACCTCCTCCGTTCCGGCAGGTGAACTGGTTTGAATGTCAATATAAATAAATGTAGAGTCGTCCGTAGAGTCATGAAGTTCGTTTCTTTACATTGTGAAAAACATCTGCAATGACTGTAGCCTTATAAGTTTTCTGTCCATAGTCTCAAACAATCAAAGATCTGTGAATAAGTATGGATTCAAAAAAGTGCAAAAACAGTAAGCTTGAAGATTTCATCAAGAAAAATTCATAACGGACTAAAAAAATTAAGTTATGAAGTTCAGATCAACTTTCCAGGCTCACCTGAACTCCACATGCCCAGAGGCACGATTATGTTAGCTTTGCGTATATTAAAAATTTAACATGTGTTGATAGCATATAAAACTATCCAAAGGTCTTAAGCTAGTGCTCTAAGAAATGCTGTTCTGAGAAGGTGCAGACAACAGAATGGTTTAATCCTTCCAGGCTGCCTACCGAGTCGGCAGAGATTTCGGCCTTAAGAGCCGTTAAGTCCTTACAAACGCTACAGCCCTGGTAGACGGCTTTCTTGGTTATTCAGTAGATAGACTTGGAGTCAGTTATCGAAAGCCGTCAGTGTTTTTTGGGTTATAACAGCTCCAATCACAAATATTCAGGATGCCAGGAATTTTTAATTTCTGCAAAATCATATTTGCATTTTTATGAAGTCTGCCTTCCCTTTACAATACCAAAAAAGCATCTCTCCCCATTCAATGGCCTTCGAGTCAGAGCTGAACAAGCCTGTGCTTATGTCGTACTCAGCGCCTTCTTTTTCATACAGATTCAGAGAAAGGTGTTTATCCGTAACAATAAGCCCAACTTTAATATCTTCATCTGTGACCATCAATTTAAAGTTTTCATAATTTTTCAGTGCTTCTATTTTTTCCAGATAAGGTGATCGCTTCAATTCTTCTGTAGCATGAAGAGGAACTATAAGCTCAACAGGGATTCTTTCTTTTACTCTTTCAGAGATAGAATCGGTATATCCTTCGGTTACCACGGATGATATACCGTGTATATGGTCTGCTTCTTTAAGCATTTTTAACTGATTGTTGTAGACATTAAGGATCTTCATACCTTTATCCTTGAGGACTTCAGACTCGTAAAGACATCCGATTTCTTTTAACAAAGGAATGGGAATTTCTTCGAGGTAATGTTTCAACCAGAAATGCTTAAATTTATTAATTGTCCAAAATATTACAAAAGAGTCAGCTATTCCTGAAGCCACAATTTTCCCTGCTGACGTCAGGAAATACTCGTGTCCTTTTGTTTCTATCAGATGATCTGCTTCGAGTTTCCTGAGCTTTGGAATTAGTGCCTGAGACGTACTTCCGGTAATTTCACGCAGCTGGGGAAGCTTTTTACTGCCCTCGTTTAATGATAGAAGTATCTCTGTTAGAAGTCTTGATCTATATATTGCCTGAACGCCATCATCCATCTTCTTATAAATTTCGAAGCCGTTCATTTCCGGTCTCCGCATCTATAGATTTATTTCCTCGCTTTCTTATTAAATGATGGTCAATTTGTATCTAATTGATATTATATATTTGAAAATCGTATATTTATA
>NZ_LMVP01000123.1 GCF_002287235.1 Methanosarcina spelaei | reverse complement strand
TCAAGTACGGTTCCTAGGGGAGAAAGGAGGAGCAATCCTCCCGACTTACCCAACAGTAAATCCTTTTAAATGGAAGCATTATGAAGGAGAAATTATTCTACTAAACGTAAGATGGTGCTTAAAATATTCATTGAGTTTCCGAAATTTAAAGGAAATGATGGCAGAAAGAGGAGTAATAGTCGACCATACTACCATTATAAGATGGGCACATCAATATTCACCTGAAATAGAAAGGAAGGTAAGAAGGCACTTAAGACCAACTAATAACTCTTGGAGAGTTGATGAAACTTCATTGGTCATCGGTTAAGGCTTCACTTCCTTCTCTTGTTATTCTTTTTTGATCCAATTCATTCATTTTTTACTCAAACCACTCACATCTAACCCTTTGTCTGTTAAACATCTGAGTTTTGTAGAAACCAAGATCAACAAGGAGAATACGGTCTTTGATCCAGGGACCGATTCAGTGTTTTTATCTCAGCTGTTTTTTCGGAGTACAGAGCAACGGTTTTAGGGCCGTTAGCAACTGACTTACCATAACTCCTACTTTTATTCCCGCAGCTACTGTTCTTGCTCTTGCTGCTGGAAACTTATCTACTAAAGAAGAATGAAGACGAACAATTGTGCTGTCCTGAATGATAATATCCTGGAAGTTTTCGAGTTTCTTACTGAGTTTTCTACCAGGTTCTTTTGCAAGTTCTTCTATCCGTGAATTACACATTGATGCAGGAGCTCAACAAGTTCTGGAGTAAAACGATAGTGCCAGCTGCTATTGCTTATGGTTTTACGAGACTCAGTTTCATATTCTCGTTTCAAACTGGAAAGTGTACGCTGCAAGCGTACGCCAAAACTAAGAGTTAAAACCCAAATGATGACAGGGTCAATTATACAAGGAGTTCTGTCCAAAAGTACTGTTCATTAGCTATACTTTTAGTGGGGATAACTGTAAATTACGGCATTAAAGGTAGAAAGGAATTACAAGCCTTATCTGAATGAAGAAATAAGGAGGGGGCTAAACCTATAATAAACTACGAAGAAAATTTACAGAAAACTTAGCATACTGCCTTTTTTCACTTCAGGTTTTTTACTTTAAAATAAATTCAATTTAAAATAGGACTAACCTGAAGTTTTTAGTGGCGTTTTCTGCTCAAAAGAGGTAAATGGTTTCAATTGTGAAAACATAGGATGCAAGTGAAAACATAGGATGCAAGTGAAAACATAGAGTGCAAATAAGCTCTGGGAACGAAATGATAAGTTAACTGAAATTTCCGGGTCAGGATGGAAGAATCTGGCTAACAAAATAGAAAAAGAAATATAGGATTATTTTTTATTACCAACAATAATTTTTTTTCAATGGGATAAACATGGAATTGACCTTGCAGATTGATACCGACTACTCGCTTCAGGAAGCAAGCGAGATTATTCGCTCGGCTCTGGAACATGAGAAACATCTTGCAAAATACAAGATTGATCGCTACGCCATGATCTGCGATGAGTTTGAAGATCGGTACGATCTGATCTCTACCGAACTCATAAAAAAATTCGAAGCTGGCGAACTTCTCGCTGAGGAATATCTTGAGTGGTATGCTGCAAAGCGAGGGCTTGATCACTGGAAGAAAAAGCTGGCTTTACTCAGGAGCATTAGAATGTGATTGCTCTAAAAACTCATTAGCAAACTTAATAACATTTCTTGCTAACTAATCGACAATTTTTCAAAAAACTGTTCGAAACCTATCCAAAGGCAAACTCAGTAATAAAAATTATACTGTTGTTTACTCATTCTAAAGCGATTTCAACCCTTAAATTCCTGTAAAGTTCGTTTTTGCTTGTTATGTCTACCTATTACTGTATAAATTTAATGAAAACATATTTATAACTGCCACACCATCTTCTCATAATAAACTTTTTTGATGGTGATTCGGATGGGCACAAAAATCGGTTTAATGAAACTGGTCTTTCGGTCTGAGAGACGCAGAAACCTTCTGATTTACCTCAAAGATGGACCCAGATCCATAGGTGAAATTCAGGAACACCTGTCAGTAGATTCCGTCTCTATCCTTCCCCAGCTTAAAAAACTTAAAGAGAGAGAACTGGTCATACAGAAGGATCACACTTATGAGCTCTCCATTATAGGGAAAGCGATTGTGGATAGGATGTCTCCTTTTCTGGATACCATGAAAGTGTTCGAAGACAATTTCGGTTACTGGTCACTACGGAGTTTAGAAGGAATCCCCCAGGTTTTACGAAGCCGAATCTGGGAATTGAAAAGCTGCAAACTTATCCGTCCAGATCTGAATCACATGTTCGAACTTGACTCCGAGTTTGTGGAAAATCTTCTTCTTTCAAGGCAGGTTCTAGGCTTCAGTTCTTATTTCCATCCCTCATTTATTTCTCTCTACCTGGAAATCGCAAAAAAAGGGACCCAAATTTCTTTAATACTGACCGAACCCGTGCTAAAGAGGTTTAAATCCGATTACAGTGAAGAGTTTCAAACTCTGGTTCAGTTTGAATGTGTCAACCTGTCTCTTTTGCCGAAAAACCCGAAACTTGCAGGCTTCACGGTAACAGATAGGTTTTTCCTGCTCACCATTCTCCCTCAAGTAAAGTTTTTTGATCATGAAAGCCTGGTCAGTTCCGATCCTCAAGCTCTCAAATGGGGAGCCGACCTATTTTTGTACATGCAAAAGGAATCAGTGTCGGTTTCAGACAAAACGAGTTTGATAGTTCATTGATATTTTTCTTTATCTGGAGCTAAAAATGCAGAAATAGTGAACATGTAATAGTGAGTATGTAATAGTGAGTATGTAATAGTGAGTATGTATTGCTTGATTGCTCTAAAACGTCATAATAACTTAAAATAGAGATTTTTCGATAGTAAACATGTCCAGTTACGTTTTTCTATATAATTTACTTATTCCCTTTTGTTCCTTGATCTCAAGCTCCGTTTTTCCTTAATTTGTTAAAATCAAAACTGGCAAATTATTTATGTATGTGTGCAAGTATTAAAAGAGTTAATCATCCTCTCTGATAGGAGTAGTTCTGCTTAATAACTGATTCGCTATCTTATTCATTGATAATATGAAAATTAATTCTCTTCTTTCTGGCGATTTTGGATATTAAGCCTTTATTTGTGAAACATATGAGGTGTTAAACTTGGTCAAAAATATTCTAAAAAGTATGGTAGGGGAAGCTCTCATAGGTTCTGGTCCGGAAATTGCACACATAGACCTGGTTATCGGGCCAAGAGGAGGGCCAGTCGAAGTAGCATTTATGAATTCACTTGCAATGCCCAGGCAGGGTCATACCCCACTTCTTGCAGTCCTGGAACCAAATCTCCAGCCCAAACCTGTGACTCTGCTTGTAAATAAGGTAACTATAAAAAACGTATCGCAAGCTGCCCTTATGTTCGGGCCGGCTCAGGCTGCAGTTGCAAAGGCAGTTATGGATTCCGTGGCTGATGGTGTGCTCCCTGAAGAACAGGCTGATGACACTTTTATTATCGTTTCAGTATTTATTGAATGGGATGCTAAAGATAAGGACAAAGTTTACGAATTTAACTATGAAGCGACAAAGCTTGCAATAGCAAGAGCTATGGAAGGTAAGCCAACTGTCGAAGAAGCACTTGCTAAAAAAGATTCAGCAAAACATCCGTTTGCCTGAATATTTTGGCATAATTAATTTCAAAAAGCAGTTTATTTCAGGTTTAAACCTACCTTCTTGAACTGCTGACAGGCGGAATCTCAGAGCTTCTTATCCAGTCTATGAGACTCTGCCTATAGTCTTCTTTCTAATCTTTTTAAATATCTTGGCATATTTCGAATAGAGATGCCTGCATACACTTTTCCGGTCTTTCGGATTTCTCGTGCAGTACATAACCAGTGCTTCAATTCTAAAATCAATTCCTTATTTAGCATGAAAATGCTGCCATCAGCATGCATTTTCATATAGTTGTGCATGTTATTCAAGGAATACCATGTTTGTTTCCTGAAAAAATATGTAATCTACAGACCGGTTCTAAAGTCAAGTTTTATGAGCTTAATTCAGAATCTCAGTACTAGGACCCTGTACGGATGCAGTATTTACGGATTGTAATCTTTGATCAACTTGTCTTTAGGGTAAATATACCTGAAATATATAATACGTTATACTACTTTACTTCAAAGACAGGCTCCAGTGCTGTACTTCAGCTTCAATTCTCTATATGTGTCTATCAGGAGCTGAAAAAGCTTATAGTGAATAGAAACCTGATCTTTTTAGAAAACAAAATCAGAAAACCTACTCTTATCTTAGAACTCTAAAGTGCTAACGTATCCATCTGACTGAGTGTTGAATCTCCGAATTATTTTTTAGTTAAAAAAGGTCAGAAATTCAAAGTTTACTGTAAAGTTTGTGCTAATAGTTAACCGGAAAAAGATACAAGCAGCAGGCTGATACCTTACTTTTTCCAGCATTAGGTAACCTCAGTCCTTATTTTTTCCTTTCTAGAGCAGTTGTAAATCTTATAAAATATCTTTCTTCCTAAATTATTTTCTGCTTTTTTCTTTCAATTTCTGGATTTATCTCGCTCTTCCTCTGAAGTATGAAGCTGCCAGATAACCTAACATTAAGTGTCATATAACAGCAGTATAAGGTAGACTTTTCCTTCTAAGTTTTTTTGTCCTGGATGGTTGTACTCTCTATGCTGTATTCCAGAACATTTCTCAAACTTTGTGAGTATAGTTTATCTATGTTTGGAGCACGTTCAGGAATACATTCAATATCACTTTCAGAGATACGTTTAGTATCACTTTCAGGGGCACGTTTAGTATCATGTTCCGGAATACGTTCAGGAGTGCGTTTAGTGACACATTCAGGACAGGTTTTTGTTTTTTTCTTTTATTTCTTTGCTGAGAATGTTCTCGCGAGGACTAAAATTTCTGATTTATGATTATTTTTATAGGTCTTATTCTTTCCAGGCTTTTATCGGCCTCTATGAGGACCGGAACGGATATCAAAGACTGAGTAACTGCGTAAAAAATAAAAGTGCGGGCAGACAAATATTTATAATAAGTATAAGTAGTTTATATTGAGGTAAAAAATAGAAACTTTATAGTGGGGGAATTACATACATGAAAATTAGAGTAGTTAGTTCTAGAGAGGAAATATTCACTCTCAATCCTAATGAACGTGTTGTTCATCTGGCCTTCAGGCCTTCGAACAAGGATATTTTTGCACTCGTTGAAACCTGCCCGAAAATTGAGGTAATTCAGTTGCCCAAATCTTACAGGCGCACGGTTTCAAAATCTATAGAAATGTTCCTTGAGATGCAGAGAATCCAGCTTATCGAAGGCGATGTATGGGGTCACAGAAAGGACATTAACGAGTACTACAGTATTCCTTCCTCAGTCATTGAGAAAATAAGGGAGTTAAAATCTGAGGGGACACCTGCTGAGAGAATCGAAGAAAAGGTTTCAAGGGAAAGCAAACTTAATCCTGAAATGGTTGCTTATATCCTGACCAAGGAAGCTTCTGCCTGAATAAGTATCAAGTCGGACTTCCACCGGATTGTTAGGTACAGGTAAAACCATATTAATAGTATCAAACCTTTGAGAATATCCTCTATTATCCAGATTCCAGCTTAAATATTAAGTTTAAGGAGCCTGAGTAGGTTCCCTGATCCTGGGCAGTAGCGTGAGCTTTCCAGGACAGGGAGACTCCATATGTTTTTTGGTTCACAATTCTCTTCTGTTGTTATTGTTTATCTAATTAGTTGTTTTTACCTTATTAATTGTTTTTACTAGTTATTTTTGTTAGCTACTTTTATTAGCCATTTTTGTTTAGCTACTTTTGTTAGTTTTTTTCTTACTAGTTTCGAGTCAAACACGAAATGTCGTATAAAATCGAGTGCAGTTATTAGGGATCATT
>NZ_LMVP01000122.1 GCF_002287235.1 Methanosarcina spelaei | reverse complement strand
AGGAAAAAGACATTGGCTTCATGTAGCTTCTACTGACAAATACACCTGTTATTTTACTCATGCAAAAAGAGGATCCGAAGCTATTGATGCTATGGGAATTCTTCCAGAGTTTAAAGGGGTAGCAGTTCACGATGGATGGAAACCTTACAACAGTTATAATTGTGATCATGCTCTTTGCAATGTTCATCTCCAGAGAGAACTTACTGGAATTGAAGAGAATTATAAACAGCAATGGGCTAAAGATATGAATGAGCTGTTGTCTGAAATGAAAAAGTATGCTGATGAGTGTAAAGAGCAGGTCAAAAATCTAGATTTTGAACAAGTTAAGGCATTAGAAAAAAGGTTCAATGCTGTAGTCGCGAAAGGAATTGAAGAAAATCCACCTTCTTTAAATCCTGAAAAACGAGGAAAACGTGGTAAGAATCCAAAAACCAAAGCAAGGAATCTGCTTGATAGGTTTATAGAACATAAAGACAAGATTCTGAGATTCCTGACAGACTTGAAAGTTCCGTTTGAGAATAATCAAGCAGAAAGAGATGTCAGGATGATGAAGCTACAGCAGAAAATATCAGGAACTTTCAGAACTGCACGAGGAGCGGAAGCTTTCTGCAGAATTAGAGCATATATTTCCACAATAAGAAAGAATGGTTTACCTGTTTTAGAGGGTATTCTCGCGGCGCTCAATGTAGCGCCGCTAACTATACCCTGAATAGTTACAAAAATATAAAAGAAGAAATGGTGATTTGAGATATTTTAATAGAGATAATAGAAAGAAGATCTTAAAGAGCACTAAATATTCAAAAGCCAGTGGTACATTTCGACATAGGAAATATAAAGTAGCAGATTATTTATAACTGTAGTGTAATTTCCATAACAACACCGTTAGTTAATATAAAAAACACAGGGTTATATAAAGAATCACATAGTTATATAAATAGTCACATATTTATGTAATGAGATATGTGGTGTTGTATAATAAAAATTATAAATTCTGCTACACAGAATTCATAACTGGTGTATAATAAAGCTTATAAATGCTACAACGTCTTGAATAACAGAAGATTTCCAAAAAGATGCTTCTTTTATCCGAACTTTCTCAGGACTTCTCCAAGTTAGTTGAGGTTTGGAAATCTCTAACGGAATTATTTAACAGAAGAGATGTAATGAAGAATTCTGTTATTTATTCTTCCGTTATTGAAAAAAATCTTTTTCAGGTTCACCCATGCAAAACATACTCTCAGTCCAATCTCTCACAAAGAAGTTTGACGATTTTACAGCTGTAAAAGAGATAAGCTTCAACGTTGAAACCGGCTCGATCTTTGCTTTTCTCGGCCCAAATGGGGCAGGGAAGTCCACAACTATCAAAATGCTCACAACGGTTTTGAAGCCCACATCAGGGGAAATAAGCATTAACGGTTTCAATGCGCTTAAAGAACAGGACAAAGCCCGTGCATCTTTCGGAATAGTCTTTCAGGACTCCAGCCTTGATGAAGAACTGACTGCTTATGAGAATATTGTTTACCATGCAGTCATTTATAAAGTACCTAAAAAGGAGAGGGATGAAAGAATCCGAAAAGCCCTGGAAATTGTCGGTCTCTGGAACAGGCGGGAGGATTATGTTAAAAAATATTCAGGCGGCATGAAGCGCAGGCTTGAGATCGCTCGGGCGCTTGTCCATTACCCAAAAATTCTTTTCCTTGATGAGCCCACAGTTGGCCTGGATCCCCAGACTCGAAACTCTATATGGGACCATATCAAAAAGTTGAACGAAGAAAGAAATATGACAATTTTTTTAACCACGCATTACATGGAAGAAGCCGAAGCAGTTGCAGACCAGATTGCGATCATTGACCATGGAAAAATCATAGAGTCCGGCACTGTTGAAGAAATAAAGAAACGGACAGAAACCGAATCCCTGGAAGAGGCTTTTTTGAAATTGACAGGCAGGGACATCAGGGATGATAATGATTCCGGGAATAAAGTACGAACTATAAGAGGCATGAGGAGGAGGACCAGGCATTGATCGAGGTAATCTATATCCTCTGGCTCAGGCAGCTAAAACACTACTGGCGCTCAAAAGCGAGGTTGCTGGGGTCGCTCGGGCAGCCCCTGCTCTTTCTGGTAACATTTGGGTTCGGGTTCGGCCCAATGTATACAAGAGCAAGCGGAGGGGCAAACTACCTGGATTTTCTTGCACCGGGAATTGTTTCAATGTCTATCCTGTTTACGGCTGTATTTTCCGGGCTTGAAGTCATCTGGGACAGACAGTTCGGCTTTCTTAAGGAGACTATGGTAGCTCCGATCTCAAGGACAGAAATTATGATCGGAAAAACCTTTGGAGGTGCGACCATAGCCATGATCCAGGGCCTGATCGTACTGAGCCTGACTTATTTAATGGGGTTCAGGATTCCAAGCCTTGCAAGCCTGGCTGTCGGGCTGATCTTCATGTTCCTGATAGCTATCTTCTTTACAGGCCTGGGTCTTGCCATAGCCTCAAAAATGAAAGATATGCAGGGTTTTCAGTTGATCATGAACTTCCTGATTATGCCTATCTTCTTTCTTTCCGGCGCCCTTTTCCCCCTTGAGAATCTACCGCAAGCGATCTATTTTGTGAGCAGGATCGATCCTCTTACCTATGGGGTAGACGGCTTAAGAGGAGCCATTGCCGGAGTAAGTGTGTTTGGTATCTATAATGATCTGGCAGTAATAGGTTTACTCTCTGTTCTTGTTTGTTTGATCGGAGCATTCATGTTTTCAAAAATAGAGGCATAAACGCCTCTTTTTTCTCAAAATCTACAGGTTTGAGGTCCATAGTTTTGTATAACTTAAGGTGTATTATATATATCACTAATGATTATTCTTATATCATTATAGTACGATTAGATACATTTAAATCATTATATATCTTTAAATCAGGCATCTTATTAACTGAGATCTTATCAGCTGAGATCTGATTTACTGAGTTTGAAATTCACGTCTACTCAATATTTAAGGTAGTTCTTTTGATTGACATATCAAAAGAGGCATTTCTAAACATAGTAAAATGAGGCATTAAAGGTGCTAGGTCTTATTGAATTTTTAGCTCTTGGTTCATTTCTAGGCCTTGCTGCAGGAACATCTCCAGGCCCACTGCTTGCCGTGACCATTTCTGAAACTCTGCAGCATGGCAAGTGGGAAGGAATAAAGGTTGCAGTGTCACCTTTAATTACGGATCTGCCAATTGTTTTATCCGTATTGTTTGTGCTGTCGCATCTGACAAACTATGATTTTATCATCGGAGTCATTGCGTTTTTTGGAGCTTCGTATCTCATATATTCTGGAATCGAATCACTGAAAATCAAAAAAGACAGCATTGAATTAAAAGTAGAAAAAGAGAATGCCCTTAAAAAAGGAGTTATTGTGAATTTTGGAAACCCACATCCATATGTCTTCTGGTTTTCCATAGGTGGGCCGATAATTTTTAAGAGCCTGAATACTAATATTTCAGCTACAGGTCTGTTCATATTAGGATTTTATAGCTTTCTTGTCGGATCAAAAGTAGTAATTACATTAATTGTGGAAAAGTCAAAACCTTTTATAAACAGTAAATATTACTTTTCTATTATCCGTGCTTTAGGAATTGCACAGATTATCTTCGGATTGACTTTTATTAAAATGGGCTTGAGTTCCCTAAATGTTATGTAACTGTTCGTTTTGGATGTTTTATCCAGAAGTTATTTCACATTAACCATGTCGGTCATATCCCCTTGTCTATTCAGAAATTTAATTGAGAAAAATTTACTGGATCATTGCTCAAAAGTTAAAAGGAGAATCTGCTTGATAATAGATTAGATTCAGGAATTTAAGCTCTTCGAGTTCAGAATATCTAGAAACTGTAAACTGACCAGATTTTTAAGTTGCCAGGAATCCTGGATGCCATATAGTAGATCATCCAATAAGAAGAAATTACTTGACCAGGCTTATTACCTGAAAATTATGATGCTTTTATGTGTGTGTCTCTTCTACTAAGTATTACACTAAGATATTATAATAACATTAGGTAATATCAATTTAAAGAATAGTATTAAATAGAAGTACATCATATATACCTTTGTTCTAAAGACAAAGAAAAGCCTCCTAAATCTATTAATCGAACTTGCGACTGTAAATTCCTCACCTGTAATAGCAGGCAAGTGGGGAATTTCAGTTCAAGGGACTAAGTTTGTATGACAAATCAATAGTGTCATACTGCAAAGTTATGAAAAGTCTATGATGTCCAAGTACTGAGGTGTTATAGATATGCAGCAGATAACATTGCCTGACTGTGTTTATGGAGATCTGAATAAATTTATCTCTACAAGTTATTCCAAAAATTTACCACACCCTTTACTTATTGCTCAGGCATTTTGTTTGAGGTTCCAGGAGCACGGGAAAAAGTATGGTCTTTCTACAATAACCGATAATGTAGAATATATTATCAAAAACTATCATTAAATATTAAGCTAGAACCACTTTTTTAAACCTTTTTTCGTATCCTCTTCAAATTGAGTGGAAATCTCTCACTTTCCACTCACTGAACTTCTTTCTCTGATTAGTTGAGCTAAAGATGGCATCTCAAATATACTGCTGACTCTATCACATATGTACTGATATGCACTTACATCCAGTTTCTTTGCTGTCTGAACAATCGTCATAAATGTGTCGTTTGCCTTTGTTCCTTCCTCTGTTATAGTTTGAAGGCTGACATCTCTTTTTCTGACCTTTGCTCTTGCTGCCAGTTCCGCTGCATTGTTATGCAGCGGAATCTCTGGCAAACTCAGCACCTTTAACAGGTATTCTTTGTTCTCTTTCGTCTTAGCGATTCTTTCATCCAGCTTTTCATATCCTGTTTTGGTAGAAAACAACTGATCAAACTTAATGGACAATTGCTCCGCTACCTCTGAATCTGGTTTTATTCTAAACTTAGAAAGCTCACCATAAAAGTTCCAGTAACTGTCCAGAAAAGCTTTCAGCTTTTCTCTATGATAAGGAACTATTGGCCTCAATTTCTTGTAGTTTCTACCGTCATGAATCCAGCAAAGAGCATGATGATATGCAATTTGCCTGAATTGACGTGCATCATCACTCAAAAGTGTGGTAACCACAGGTATGTTTGTCATCTGATGATAGGCCGCAATTGCACCGGCTTCAAGAACTTTCTTCTTAGTAGTTTTTCTACCATACAAAAAAATACAATCCAATTTTCGACGCATTTCCTCGTCACTGAATATTTTGTTTTTTAAAGAAGAGAGCTTTTCTATCCATCTTTGGGAAACATTAAACGTTTTCATCAGATCAAATGCTTCAGTATTAAAGCAGTACGTTTTTTCTTTTCCACATAAAAGCACATCTAAAATGGTTTCCCGATTCTTATTTGGAACTGTAAAATAAGCAGCATAATAAGGATTACAAAGAATTTGAGTATAATAATTGACACCATTGACTCTTGCACCTGTATCATCAATCTGCTGATAAGGCGTAGCCTTAAGACCTTCCAGAAAAATCTCAGCTTTCTCCTGATGAAAGATATCAATATCTTTTGTCAAGATTCGAGAGATAGTGGCTTTAGATATATGAACACCAATATTTTTCAGGAATTCATGTATCTTGGGTTCTGAAACATTAGCAACATGATTAAGAGTAATTATCAAAGATTTGATCCCAGGACCAAACTCACCCTTTACGCCTTGTGGCAATTTTCCTGCATATGTTTTATGCTCAGAAGGAGAATAAAAAATCTCTATTCTGTAGTTTGTATTAACAGGCTTTATGTATATATCCTGAATTATTACGTCTCTATAACCTTTAAGATACGCATCACTGGGTAAGTTGGATCTATTAACTTTACATGTTTCAGTTCGATGAACCTCTATTTTATCCAGTTTCAGTACTTCGCTATTTTTTCATTTTGTATAAATGAGGTCATTCGAAACCTATAT
>NZ_LMVP01000121.1 GCF_002287235.1 Methanosarcina spelaei | reverse complement strand
AAATGAAAACATCTGCAAAAATAAATTAAAAATATGAAAAAAAGGTAAAAATAAGTCCAGAATGAAGAACCGGTAATAAAAGAATCCAGATAAGGTTGTATGCAGGAAATTGGAACCGATATGTATATATTTTAAGGACATATCTTTGTCTGCTGGAATAAAAATTAAAGAGATTTAACCAGCAATTTGAAAGATTTAAACAAAAATTTTAGAGTTCTATGTAGAAGAAAGGTCAATGTAGGAAAAGCATCTATGTAAAAAATTTAAGAAAGATTTAAATAAGATACTTTGAGATAAATTAAGTAGAAAATTTTAAAAGAGTTGAATGAAAAAATAAGACAAGCTAGCTTAGAAAACAAGATTTTAAGTAAAAACGCTGATCTCAATGACAAACAAAGGAAGTATGCGAGAAAAAACCCTTAAAATAGAAAGGCTTGTAGGCTACATTCTGCCAGTAGCTATATTTTCCCTGGCTTTGTGGACCCTGGAGAGACAGATACGGCATTTGCACTCTATGTATGTCCTCAAAAGCATTACCAGCATTCCGCTGAGCCATATAGAGCTTGCATTCTTCTTAACGGTTTTAAGTTATCTTGCTTTAACAGGTTACGATTACCTGGCAGTTCGTCATATTAATCATCCTCTGCCTTATAAGCAGACTGCCAGGACCTCTTTTATCAGCACATCCATAAGTTATAGTGTTGGTTTTAACGTCCTGACAGGAAGTTCCCTGAGATACAGGTTGTACTCAAGAAAAGGGCTGAATCTACGTCAGATCTGGGAAATTATAGTTTTCTGCATACTCACTTTCTGGGTCGGGTTTTGCTTTGTCGGAGGCTTGCTCTTCACATTCTATCCCGTTAAACTGTCAGATTACGTGCCCGAAATACCTGTACCGTTAAACATTATTGGAATTCTGTTATTGCTTAGTGTTGCTGTTTATTTCTTTTTCTCATTCCGAAAATTGAATTTCAAGGCAAAAGGGTACCAGATCAGGGTCCCTGAACCGAAAATAGCGTTTTTGCAGCTTGGCTTATCATCAGTAGATTACCTGCTTTCTGGAAGTATTATCTATTTCCTTTTGCCTTCAAATCCTCATCTTACCCTGCTTCATGTCCTTGTGTTCTTTGCACTTTCGCAGATTCTAGGGCTGATAAGTACTGTTCCGGGCGGACTCGGGGTTTTTGAGGCCCTGATGTTGTTCATGCTAGAACCATATTTCGGTACTGTGGATATAATCAGGCCGCTTCTCCTTTTCAGGACAATTTACTATTTCGTGCCTTTCCTATTCGGGCTGCTGGCCCTTATATTCTATGAATATCAAGAGAGAGACGAATTCCTGAGGAAAATTGAGAAAGCTACATATTCAAGCCTGTCCGAGCTAGTGCCTCAGGTTTTTTCGATTCTTGTTTTCCTTGGAGGAGTTTCCCTCCTCGTTACCGGAGCTCTTCCTTCAGATCCGAGGTACCTGCATGACCTCAATTACATTATTCCTCTTCCCTTAATCGAAGCCTCCAGGCTTTTTGGAAGCGTTATGGGGGTATTACTCCTGCTCCTGGCAAACGGCCTATGGAAAAGAATTGACGGAGCCTATATTCTTTCTCTTGCCGTACTTTTGATGGGAGGAATTTTTGCCCTCCTTAAGGATTTTGATTACCATGAAGCTGCGGTTCTCTTTATCCTGTTTTTCTTTTTGCTTCCCTGCAGGAAATATTTTTACAGAAAGTCCTCACTTATGCATCAGTCTTTTAGCAGGAGTAATGTAACTGCAATAACCCTTGTATTCGTAAGCTTCGTATGGCTTGGATTCTTCTCATATCGGAACGTTGAATATTCAAACGAGCTCTGGTGGCAGTTCGGAATAAATTCCCAGGCTTCCAGCTTTTTAAGGGCTACAGTCGGAGCTTTCATGCTGCTTCTTGTTTTTGGGATAGCAAAAATGATGAGCCCCTTTTCCAAAGATATTCACATACCAGGGACAGAGGAGATAGAGCTTGCAAAAAGAATTATTAATCAGAGTGAGGAAACGGTTGGAAACCTGGTGTTTACAGGAGACAAATATCTGCTTTTTGATGATAAAAAGCAAGCTTTCCTGATGTACGGAGTTTCCGGAAAGACCTGGGTTGCAATGGGAGATATCGTCGGAACCAGCAGTCAGGCAAAAGAGCTGATCTGGGACTTTTATGAAATGAGTAAATTGCACCAGGGAAGGGCTGCTTTCTATGAAGTGAGCGAAAAATATATTCCTGTTTATCTTGACCTTGGCCTGACCCTTATAAAAATCGGGGAAGAGGCAAAGGTTTCCCTTGAGGCTTTTACCCTGGAAGGAAGTGCAAGTAAGGATTTCCGCTACACCATAAGGAATGTGGAGAAAAAAGGATACTGGTTTGAAATTGTCTCTGGAGAAGCGGTACTTAGTCTTATGCCTGAACTTTGAAGTATCTCGGATGCCTGGCTCGAGTTGAAAGCAGGAAAAGAAAAGCGGTTCTCAATTGGCTTTTTTGACGAGAAATACCTTAGTAATTTCCCAATTGCCCTTGTTAGGAACGAGTCCGAGATCGTTGCTTTTGCAAACATCTGGACAGGTGCGGATAATGAAGAAATCAGTGTTGACCTGATGCGCCATAGTCCCGATGCCCCTGATAGGACAATGGAATACCTTTTTGTCAAACTTATGCTCTGGGGAAAAGAAAAGGGATACAATCGCTTTTCGCTCGGAATGGCACCTCTTTCAGGGCTTGAAACGCGGCAATTCGCTCCTCTGTGGAATAAAATCGGGTCTTTAATCTTTACCCACGGAGAACACTTTTATAATTATAAAGGACTGCGGGATTTTAAAGAAAAGTTCAACCCTGTCTGGAGCCCGAAATATATCGTTCTTCCAAAAGGATTTAAACAGGGTCTGGTACTGAAAGATATAGCAGCCCTGGTCTCTGGGGGAGTGAAAGGGATTTTTTCGAAAGAAAACAGACGGGCAGCAAATCATATAGAATATAAGGTTCCGGAAAAGCCATCCAAAGAACTTACATAAGTTTCTTACCAGATGGTGATCTCTTTTTAAATTTTTTCCGTGTGGGTGTTTCTCCTTAGTTATTGTTTCTCCTTAGTTATTGTTTCTCTTTAGTTATTGTTTCTCCTTAGTTATTGTTTCTCCTTAGTTATTGTTTCTCCTTAGTTATTGTTTCTCATTAGTTATTGTTTCTCCTTAGTTATTGTTTCTCCTTAGTTATTGTTTCTCCTTAGTTATTGTTTCTCCTTAGTTATTGTTTCTCCTTAGTTATTGTTCTCCTTAGTTATTGTTTCTCCTTATATCGTGCCAGTTGAGTATTTCCTCTTTAATTATTCTCTCTAAAGCCTTCTTCTTTTTTAACTCCTATACCGCTTGAACACTCTTAGATCATTTTCTCAAATTTGTCCAGCATTAAAAACATAAATTTCTTTGTACTGGCCAGATATTTTCTCTGCCCGAGCATTTCCTCTTTTTTCTGGACAAACGGCCCATTTACCATCCCATCCCCAAACCGCTTTATCAAGTTCAGAATTCTTTCTTCATTCACCTCAGGGTGAAATTGAAGCGCTACAACTCTCCTGTTGTAGATAAACCCCTGATTCTTGCACCCCTCGCTTTCAAAAAGCTGAACAGCTCCTGCAGGAAGGTCAAAAGTTCTGGAGTGCCAGTGAAAAACTGTGATCTCATCCGGCAGCCCTTCAAAAAATTCCTGCTTATTCTCACTTCGGAACGCCTTTACAGGAAACCAGCCCATTTCCAGATACGGGTTTTCATATACGCGGGCCCCAAGGATATCAGCAAGCAATTGTGCACCAAGGCAGATTCCCAGTACCGGTTTTCCTGCTTCGATCGCCTGTTTGATAAATGTTTTTTCGTCTTTCAGCCAGGGGTTTTCTTTATAATCGTAGATTCCCATGGGCCCGCCCATAATGATAAGAAGATCAAAGGAATGAAGTTCCGGAGGGTTCGTTGTTTCGTAAAAACGGGTTGATTCAAGCCTGTGGCTTTTAGTTTTTGCGTATTCTTCAATGGTGCCGAGAGTGTTTATTGAAGAGTGCTGGAGAACATGGATTTTCATAAGAGATCAGTTATGGTTTCTTAGAAAATGTCTTAAAATTAAACTTAATTACATAACGGGAAAGGGTTCATGCAATTGAACGGAAAACTGTAGCATTTAATTAAGATATTCTTCGGCAGTCATGATAGTTGCAAACATGCCGTCCAATGCTGCCATGAATGATGCATGAACAGTTTGTGCAGGTAAAATTTCTTCTCCGAATTTAAGATTGCGGGTAGCGCAGGCATCAGCTATCAAGATACATTTAAATCCGAGTTCTTTTGCAGCCCTGACAGTTGTATCTATACACATATGGCTCATTGCTCCGCAGATTATAAGGTCAGTTACTTCCGATTCTTTAAGAACTGATAGGAGTTCGGTCTGTAAAAAACTGTTAGGGAAATGTTTCTCAATGACAGTTTCGTCTGGAAGAGGACTCACGCTCGAATGAATATCCGTTCCCTGAGTTCCGGGTACAAAGAATGTGGCGTCTGATATTGTAGACATATGCTTGATAAAGAAAACAGGTTTACCAGCAGTACGGAACTCTTTAAGGAGTTTTCCTGCTTTTTTTGCTGCTTCTTCCATGCTGACAAGTTCCATTTTGCCGCCAGGAAAATAGTCGTTTTGGATATCAATAAGAAGAAGGGCTTCTTTCATAGATCTAGTGAGTTTACAATACTAATATTCCTTGCGGTTTTTTCAGACTAAGGGCGTGTCTTAAAGTTCAAGTCAATTCTACAATTGGTAACTGGAAACGCTTAGTTTAAAATTGGAAACGCTTAGTTTAAAATAAGACAATAAATTTTTCTGAAACTCGGGCACATATGACCTTATATTGTTTAAATTTCGGTTTTGACCGAAGAATGACAGTTCCAGCCAAAAGTGCACATGACAGAATTATAGCTTAACTTTCTGCAGTTTGTGGAAAGTTTCATTCTCCTTCATTGGTCATCGGTTAAGCACTAAATTCCTTCTCTTGAAGATGTTTTTATATGACAATACCTTAACACATGTATCTCTATGTCTCCTCGTCCCCCACCTACTCTTGAAGACTCTCTTCGGGAAATGTTTCCCGAAGAGTGGTTAAGGCAAACTGCCAAAGAAACTGGTCTTATAAAACGTGAGCGCAAAATTGACCCTGTCATCATCTTTTGGGTTTTAACTCTTAGTTTTGGCGTACGCTTGCAGCGTACACTTTCCAGTTTGAAACGAGAATATGAAACTGAGTCCCATAAAACCATAAGCGATAGCAGCTGGTACTATCGTTTTACTCCAGAACTAGTTGAGTTCCTGCATCAGTGCGTAATTCACGGCATAGAAGAACTTGCAAAAGAACCTGGTAGAAAACTTAGCAAGAAGCTCGAAAACTTCCAGGATATTGTCATTCAGGACAGCACAATTGTTCGTCTTCACTCTTCTTTATCAGATAAATTTCCAGCAGCAAGAGCAAGAACAGTAGCTGCTGGAGTAAAAGTCGGAGTTATGGTAAGTGCGGTTGCTAACGGCCCTAAAACCGTTGCTCTGTACTCCGAAAAATCAGCTGAGATAAAAACATTGAAAATCGGTCCCTGGATCAAAGACCGTATTCTCCTTGTTGATCTTGGTTTCTACAAAACTCAGATGTTTGCAAGGGTTGAAGAAAATGGGGGGTATTTCGTTTCAAGAATTAAAAAGAATATGGATCCTGTTGTTGTTTCAATAGAGGAAGGAATGCCTAAAACAAAGTGCAAAGATTTCATAGGGAAACCTATTAGTGAGTGCATTAAGCAACTTTCTGGAAAAGATATTGATGCAGTTGTAAAAATAGCATTCAAAAGAAGAGAATATAAAGGCAAGCAAAAACAGGATGAGATGAATGTACGTCTTGTTGCAGTATATAATGACGAGGATGAAAAGCACCACATTTATATCACAAATATTCAGAAAGAGATTTTGAATGCAAAAGATATTGCAAACTTATATGGAGCAAGATGGGACATAGAA
>NZ_LMVP01000120.1 GCF_002287235.1 Methanosarcina spelaei | reverse complement strand
TAAGCTATTTTGATAAAAGTTACACTTTAGAAAGTAGCGGAGCGTATTGATTTTAGATAAAATATTCAAAAAAAATATCTAATGAATAAACAAATTCTTTGGCAAAAATGCCAAAGAATTTGTTTTTCAAGATTATTGCAGCTTTTTGAGGTAGTTAGCAGAGAAAATTGTAGGTTTGAGGAAAGAACAATAAGAGAAATCACTAGATTATGGAATTGTGTCACATAAAGACACAGAAAATATATGTGATCTCCTTCTATTGGGTTTATGTATGTTTCACAATTAAGTAATTAGTAACAATGTCTAGTAACAATGTCCGATGAAGATCAAGTATGTTTCTGAATAACATTTTGGAAGAACGTGTACTGTAGATAGTTTTGATAAAAAATACCTGTAATTGAAGATGGGTGTGATAACATGGACAATGAAAAGGAGCCCACAGGCAAAGAAGAAATGCAGAGGTCAAAAGAAGAAGAGCCACAAACTATAAAAAAAATCTCAACTGGAGAACATTCTGTTCTGGATGTATCTTTGGATGAGTCTCCAAAAAAGGACTTTCCAATTGTAGGCATCGGGGCATCGGCTGGTGGGCTAGCTGCATTCGAAGCTTTCTTTTCAGCCATGCCATCAGACACCGATCCCGGAGTGGCTTTTGTCCTGGTACAACATCTGGATCCAAATTATAAAAGCATCCTTTCAGATCTGATCAGGAGCTTTACCAGAATGCCTGTATACGAAGCTACAAATTGGACAGATATTGAACCTAACTGTGTTTACATCATTCCGCCGAACCGCGATATGGTCCTTCGGAACGGTGTGCTCCAGTTGATGGAACCATCCCAACCGCATGGTCATCGCCTACCTATTGATATATTTTTCAGCTCTCTAGCTCAGGACAAACAAGAGAAAGCTATTGGTATTGTACTCTCAGGTACTGGTAGCGACGGCACAAAGGGTGTGCAGGCTATCAAGGCTGAGGGAGGAATGGTAATGGCACAGACACCCGAGTCCAGCGAATATAACAATATGCCTCTTAGTGTCATTGCCACAGGTCAGGTAGATTACATCCTGAAGCCTGAAGAGATGCCTGCCCATCTAATTGCCTATATTAACTATGTTTTCGGGAAACCACGCCAAGGAGCCTCAATATTTGAAGGTTCGATGAAAAATATATTCAATTTTCTTCTCATAAAGACTGGTCATGATTTTTCTCACTATAAGTATGGTACCATCAGTCGGCGCGTTGAGCGGCGCATGGCTGTACGGAATATAGAGAATATGGATGAATATGTACGTTATTTAGCGCAAAAGCCCTCTGAGGTTGAAGCTCTCTTTCATGACCTTTTAATCGGCGTCACCAGTTTTTTCCGTAATCCTGAAGCTTTTAGAGCACTCCAGGAACAGGTTATCCCGTGTCTCTTTGTCGGCAAGTATCCAGAGTCGTCAATACGCGTCTGGGTGCCCGGATGTTCAACTGGGGAAGAGGCATATTCCATAGCTATTTTACTTCAGGAACAGATGGAAAACTTGAACCAAAATTTTAGAGTGCAGATTTTCGCCACTGATATTGACAGTAAGACTATCGAAAAAGCTCGGAGTGGCCGCTATCCAGCCAATATTGCCGCCGATATATCACCTGAAAGACTTAAGCGCTTCTTCACTCTGGATTCGGATGGCTACTACCACATTCAGCACAATATCCGTGAAATGGTTATTTTTTCCGAGCAGGATATTATTAAGGACCCTCCATTCTCTAAGCTTGACCTCATCAGTTGTCGCAACTTGCTGATCTATATGGACAAAGAACTGCAGAAGAAACTAAGTCCTCTCTTCCACTATGCATTGAACCCGGGTGGATTTCTCTTTCTTGGTCCCTCCGAAAATGTGGGTGAGTTCACTAATCTTTTTGACACACTGGATCGCAAGTCAAAACTGTATATAAAAAAAGGAGGCGCTAGCAGTGAGTATTTCCTTTCCATAGGGACTTTTATCTCACCATCTATGAAAATCCAAGTCAGGAAACCTTCAGGCAACGTTCCTGTCGAAATCCTACCTCAACTGCGCAAGCTGACCGAGCAGACAATGCTGAAATATTACGCCCCTGTCAGTGTTCTGATCGACGAACAAGGTAATATCCTGTACATTTATGGCCGTACTGGCATGTACCTTGAGCCGGCTTCGGGTGAAGTCGGCATGAACATACTGAGTATGGCTCGAGAGGGATTAAGGTCGGAATTGACTACAGCCCTGCACAGAGCCATTATAAATAAAGCGCCGGTGTTTTACCCCAGAGTGCGAGTTAAAACCAATGGTGATTCTACCACAATTAATCTGGTAGTACGACCTGTAGAGCGAGACCATGATACAGCAACCTGGCTAAACTTGTTCCTGGTCACTTTTGAGGAACCACTGGAGTTGGAGCAGATCGAAACTAAAAAGGCCACCTCCATAGATGCTGGTGAAAAAGCTTGTGAAACGGATGTGGATTTGCAAATCTTAAAGCTGAAAAAGGAGTTACAGGCCAAGGAAGAAAGCTTAAAAGCTTCCAATGAGGAACTGATGACTTCCAATGAAGAACTTAAATCTGCAAACGAAGAGATGCAGTCAGTCAACGAGGAACTACAGTCAACAAACGAGGAACTGGAGACCTCAAGGGAGGAACTGCAATCAGTAAATGAGGAACTTGGCACGGTCAATATCGAACTACAAAACAGAGTAGCTGAACTGTCTCAAGCCAATAACGACATGAACAACCTCCTGGCTGGAACAGGCATAGGCACTATCTTTGTGGACTATCAACTACGCATCATGCGCTTCACTCCTCCGGTTACACGTTTGATAAACCTGATCCCGTCAGACATTGGAAGGCCGGTTGGACATATTGTCTCAAACCTTATAGGTTACGATCGCCTGGTAGAGGACATAAAGGAGGTGTTGGAAAGTCTGATACCTAAAGATATTGAAGTCCAGACTAAGGAGAATACCTGGTATTTACTGAGTATCCGGCCATATCGTACCCTTGAAAACACTATTGAAGGAGCGGTAATTACTTTTACGGATATTTCCGAAATGGAACGGATAAAGCTTAAGGAGTCTGAAACTATGCGCCGTCTGGTTGCAATAGTGCACGATGCAAGCGATGCTATAACATTGCAGGATATGGAAGGCAATATCCTGGCATGGAATCCAAAGGCAGAGAGTATTTACGGCTGGAGTGAAACCGAAGCACTCTCAATGAATATTAGCAGTCTGATCCCTGAGGATCGGAAAACAGAAGAGTTGTCTATAGTGAAAAAGCTTAGTCAGGCTGAGGTCCTTGAACCTTACTGCACCCAAAGAATTACTAAAGATGGCAGGATAGTGGATGTTTGGCTAACTGCCACTTCTCTGGTAAAGGAAGCGGGAAACGTTTATGCAATTACAACCACGGAACGGGAAATAAAATTAGATAAATAGTGAGAATAAAAGCTAGAAATAAAAAACTTTCCAGATCAGGCTGTCTCAAAACTCAACTTATTTCTACAATTGGATAATTGACATTGTTGGTTTTGACTTTATATCGTAAATGACATTGTTGGTTTTGACTTTATATTGTAAATGACTTTATATCGGGAATTATTGAAATTCAGGAGTATATTTACTATGAAGTAGAATATATCATCCCAATTGTAGAGTCAACTGTAGTTTTGAGATAGGTTTTAGAGGATGACTTTTCATGGACTCATAGGAATTTGATAAGTTACTCAATATCAGAAAATCTTGAGTTGCTGTCATCGAAGAAAGTATTATATTAGGGTAAACTAATTAATTAAGTTACTTATATGTACGAACTAAGCTCACTTTGCTTAATAGATAAGTGTCAATTTTGTTATGTGATTTAATATAAAACATAATTGTTGGGTCAGTTTTGATTAAATCTAAAAAAATTAGCAGAATATATGTTTACTAGAACTAAGTCTATTCCTGTGCTTACACTTTTTATTAATTAACTTCAGGGTTCAAAATATTAGAACCGAAACTGTGAAAAATGAGAGAATTAAGGCATGTAAATTCATAAAAAACATTTGCCTTTACATTCTCAATTTGGAGGAAATTTGAAGTGAAAGAAAGCCTGAGGAAATCTGGCATTGATATTATTGGAGATATACCCTGGGGCACACATATCTGTCAATTCTATCAAACAAAAGAAGATTTAATGGATACACTGGTTCCTTACTTCAAGACGGGACTGGAAAACAACGAGTTTAATATGTGGATCACATCGGAACCTCTGGAAGTAGAAGATGCAAGAGAATTCCTGAGAGTGGCTGTTCCCGATATTGATAGCTATTTGGAGAAAGGACAAATACAAATTATTCCCTACTATCGGTTTTATACAGAAGAGGGAGCTTTTGATTCGGAGAGAGTCTTAAATGTCCTGGTTGAAAAACTCAATAAGGCTCTGGCAAGTGGATACGATGGATTGAGGTTGAGTGGAAACGCTTTGTGTTTGGAGAAAAAGGATCGGAGCGATTTTGTTAACCATGAGATAAAACTGGACAGTAATATAGGCAATTATCAGATGATCGCTCTCTGCACTTATTCTCTTGACAGGTTCGATGCACCTGAGGTCATTGAGGTGGCTATCAACCACCAGTTTGTGCTAATCAAAAGGGAAGGAAAATTGGAACAGATAAAAAATTCCAGGTGTGAAAAGGAAGAAGAAAAAATCCGGAGTTTAGCAGATATTGTGGAGTTATCAAATGATGCTATTTTAACTATATCGCTTGATGGCACTATTACCAGCTGGAACAAAGGTGCAGAGCAAACTTATGGCTATTCAGCTAAAGAAATTATAGGGAAGCCAATATCCATCCTTGAACCGTCCGTCTTAGTTGAGGAAACAGAAGAATTAATCGAACTATTTAATCAGGGAGATAAAATCCGCAATTATGAGACTTTAAGGTTAAGAGAAGATGGCAGGATAATAAATGTTTCAGTAACTTTTTCTCCGATACTTGACGCCTCTAAAAAGCTGGTTTCTATCTCAGTCATCTCCAGGGATATAACCAGAAGTAAAAGAGTCGAAGAAAAACTCCGGAAAAGTGAAGAAAGATACAGAATCGCTACTGAGCAGACAGGGCAAGTGGTATATGAATATGATTTAAGAACAGATAAGAGCAGCTGGGCAGGTGCTATAGAAGAAGTTACAGGGTATAGCTTTGAAGAGTTCCAGAGGTTTGGCAAGGAAGTGTGGCTTAAAAATATCCATCTAACAGATATGAGTAATGGGGATGAAAAATTTCAGAGTGCGAGAAAGACCGGAGGTAGATTTAAGGAAGAACTAAGGTTAAGAAAAAAAGATGGAAGTTGCATTTATGTAGAAAGTAACGGAGTCTGGCTTATGGGTGATGACGGCCAGCCTTATGGAGCTATCGGAGTACTGAAAGACATTACTGAAAGAAAAAAAACAGAATATTTCCTTAAGAGTATAGAAAATGCCCGTAAAAAGGAAATCCACCACAGGATCAAGAACAACCTTCAGGTAATTTCTTCCCTTCTCGATCTTCAGGCTGATAAGTTCAATGACACAAAAGTTGTTGAAGCTTTCAGGGAAAGCCAGAACCGAGTAGTTTCTATGGCTCTCATCCACGAAGAGCTGCACGAAGGCAAGGGAAGCGAGGTACTGAAATCTTCAAAATATCTAGAGAGGCTTGTCGAGAACCTTTTCCAGACATACAAATCTAGAAATGTCGATATTAGATTGAATATGGATCTGGAAGAAAATATTTTCTTTGGTATGGATACTTTAGTTCCGCTAGGGCTAATCGTCAACGAACTCGTTTCAAATTCTCTTAAACATGCGTTTATCGACAGAGATGACGGGCAGATTCAAATTAAACTTTTCAAAGAGGAATCAAGTGGATATAAAGACAATATAGCAGGAAGCAAACAAGAGAAAGTTCAAAGTACCAGTTTTATCCTGATAATCTCAGACAACGGAATAGGTATGCCTGGAGATTTTGATCTGAAGAACCCTGCTAGCCTTGGCATGCAACTGGTAACCACTCTCATAGACCAGTTAGAAGGCAAACTTGAACTGAAAAAGGACAATGGGACGGAATTCACTATAAGGTTTACAGTAGCGTAAAAGACGTAAGAGTAAAAATGTTGTGTCCGTAATTATTGATTATAGTACACTCATGCAGACTTTCCGCAGATGTCCTTTCAATTTTCATAATTTTTCTTGCTATCGTTTTCTCTGAAAATCGTCCTTGTTACTCAAAAGTGTTCTTTTGAAATTTCCCCAAATTTTCGACCTTTTGCCTTCATTGAAAACTTCCAGCAACTATTTTCCTAGGTTTCAGTTGAGATGATAAATACAAATTTTAGAATAATTTTTCCAAAAACGATAGCAGGAAAAATGTTATTTTTTTGAAGATATGTCGGGTAAGTCGGGAGGATTACTCCTCCTTTCTACCCTAGGAACCGTACTTG
>NZ_LMVP01000119.1 GCF_002287235.1 Methanosarcina spelaei | reverse complement strand
AATAAAATCATTCAAGAATATAAAAGTATTGAAGGAAGAACTGGATGAGTTTTGGAAGAAACATACATTCACACACAAAATGTCGCATTATTTAAAATGGTGACTATAGGTAATACGGATGAAGGACAGATGAAAGCCAGATGATGGCAGATGGAAGACAGATGGAAGACAGATGGAAGACAGATGGAAGACAGATGGAAGACAGATAGAAGACAGATAGAAGACAATGAAGGCCAGGTTAGTACCATAACAGTGGTCTATCTGTTAATTACAAATTTCTACTAAAAATAGAGATTTATTCTGGAATTGGTGCGTCTGGATTTATACAGGTAGGAGATTACTATTATCCTAAATCTTTCAAATCTTCTAAACATTCCAAATCTTCTAAATATCCCATATCTTCCAAGTTTCTAAACATCTCAAATCTTCCAAGTTTCTAAACATCTCAAATCTTCCAAGTTTCTAAACATCTCAAATCTTCCAAGTTTCTAAACATCTCAAATCTTCCAGATCTCTAACTATCAAAGGGAATCCTCTGAGAATTTACCTTAGTTTCATTCAGAACTCCTTTTGGTCAACTCTTTTCCCTGACATGAAGAATAATTTCAAATAATTTTAATAATATTCTTAATTTAAGGTTAGAAACCTGGATTTACTATTTTTGAAGATGCGTAAACTTATTCAGATTCAACAACTACCATAATAATATATCTTATATATCAAAAAATAATACAATGATATAAATCGGAGATGCAGGAAATGAAAAATCGATTTATTGCATTATTATTGTCAATTTTTGTATTTATAACAGGATCTGGAATAGGTGCTGCAGCTGACATAATAGTACACAATGGAGAATCTATACAATCAGCTGTGGATAACGCAACACATGGAGATTCTATAATTGTAGAACCTGGTACTTATTATGAGAATGTCACTCTCAGTACATATGATCTGGTTATTATGTCCCAGTCAGGTAATCCTGACGACACGATAATTCAAGGAGATGGCTTTTTCCTCACAGGTGATGCACAGGAGATAACTATTAAAGGTTTTACCCTTAAAGGTACTGGTACATCTTATGGAGTGAATCTCGCTCAGTTCTCTAACTGCTTAATTGAAAAAAACAAAATTATGAATTATGGTACAGGCATTGACGCAAATCTATACTCTACTTTTACTATAAACGATAATGAAATTTCAAATTGTCAATCAGGAGTCTTTGTTGGAGAATGTTATTACGATGCTGTTGTCAAAAACAACCGGATTTCAAACTGTGGAACAGGCGTCGTTGTGGGAGATTTAGGTGACTCCAAAATTGAGAATAACACAATTAGAGAAAATGACCAGGGTATAGCCCTCATGTACGAAGGTCGTTCTGATATTGCCGGCAACACTATAAGTTTTAACAAAAAATGTGGAATTTACGATAAAGCAGATACTGGTAGCAAAATTTACAACAACTATTTCAATAACACAGTAAATGTAATTTTCGATAGCTATCACGATAACCCTAACACCTGGAACATTACCAGCACAACAGAAAAAAACATTATAGGCGGCCCCTATATTGCAGGAAACTATTGGGCTAAACCTGATGGAACAGGCTTTTCTCAAACACATTATGACGTAAACGGAGACGGTATAGCAGAAGAGACAGTCAAACTCAGTGAAGGTGAAATCGACTATGAAGCTCTTGCAACGTCAGAGAATTCGACACCTGAACAACCTCCAGGAGCAACTAATTCAACAGTCACTCCTTCCGAAAACGTCACATCTCATTCAGAGGAAATTACAGATAACAATAGCACCAATTCTGACGGCAGTTCAGATGGCAATTCAGATGACAGTTCCGATAATTCAGATGGCAGTTCAGATGGCAATTCAGATGACAGTTCCGATAACTCTGATGGCAGTTCAGATGGCAATTCTGGTGAAAGCAGCCACAGCAGCGGAGGTAGCAGTGGTGGGGCAGGCGGTTCCCCAGAACCTCAAACTAACGTTCAGGTCAAGGAACTTTCACAGGCACAGGTTATTAACGGAAAAACTGTAATGTTTGATTTTACAAAGAATGCAACCTGTGTTGTATATGTCAGTTTTGATGCAAAGAAGACCGCAGGTAAGATTACAGCCATTGCCGAACAGCTTAAAGGGAAATCCACTCTGACTTCAGCACTGAACTCGGGTGAGGTCTATAAGTACTTCAACCTCTGGGTCGGAAACAGTGGATTTGCTACCTCAAAGAACATTGAAAACCCTGAACTATGCTTCAAGGTTGAAAAGTCCTGGCTGCAGGATAAAAAAATTGACCAGACGTCAGTCACACTCAATATCTACAACGATAAAAAATGGTCACAACTGCCTGTAAAACTGTTAAAAGAAGACAACCAATACCTGTACTTCACGGCACAGCCTCCGACGTTCTCATTCTTTGCAATAGCAGGCAAAGCAACACAAGAGGGAACCGTAAATGAAACACAGGCTAAACCTGATACTGAAAACCTCAGTAATAATACCGGAAACAATACCGAAAACGCAACAACAGGTGTTGAGCAAACTTCCGAGCAAAAAGAAAGTAAAGGTATTCCGGGCTTCGAAATGATTTACGGAATAATCGGGCTTACTGGAGTGTACCTGTATAGAAGAAAGCGATAATCTGGAAAGTCTATCTGGAGAGTTTCAAAATTACTCTTGATAAGATTAAGCCTTGACAGGGTTAAATCTTGACAGGGTTAAATCTTGACAGGGTTAAATCTTGACAGGGTTAAATCTTGACAGGGTTAAGTCTTGACAGGACTGAATCTTGACAGGATTAAAGATGAAACTGCAGTATACTTAAGGAGTGAGGAAATGATTTTAAATTAACACTCACTCCTTTTTACTGCCTCCTGAAAGCAGAAAAGGAAATATTCCAGATATTACCATTGCCAAAGCTGTAAAATAGGTAAAAGACACGAGAAAAACGGTATTAAATCAAACACAGGTGAGGAGATGAAGAAGCTGGAAAATTACGAGTGCTCTTATGTTTTTGAAAAACCCGCTGCCTGCGGCGACAAAGACGAAGTTCTGGTCATAGGTCACTGCCTTCTCAACCCCCTTGCAAGGGTAAAAGGAGTAAAACCAGTCCAGCCTATCGATACGCAAGGCGCGAACGTCATCCAGCTCCCCTGCCCTGAAGCGATGTTTTTCGGCATGAGGCGTCGGGAAATTACTAAAGACCAGCTTGACCATCCTGCCTACAGGCGCTTTTGCAGAGAAATCTTTACCCATCTTGCAGACCTGCTTGAAGACCTTGCAGCCGGTGGCGTAAAAATAAAAATTCTCGGCGTTCCTAAAAGCCCTTCCTGCGGCGTGGAAATTACAAGCGTTGGCGGAGAGCCAGGCAAAGTTAAGGAATTTCACCATAGACATGAAAAGGGGCCTGGGGTGTTTATGGAAGAGATAATATAAGAGCTTAAGAAGAGGAATGTAAAGTTTGAGATAGAGGATGCGGGGAAGTGAAATAAAGATACTATACGGAAGCAAAAAATGTTAACTTAACCAGGTAAATTCCCAGGATTTCCGGAACCTTAACCCATGAGAACTTTAAAACGCATAGAATCAGGAAGATGGCTTAATGATATCTTTTCTAGGCTCGGCTGTGCTCTTTCCGTTTCCATTTGAATGTTTTGAAAGGCTTTTTCTAGGTAGAATTATATATTTATTTTAGAATATATCAAAATAGAAAGTCATGGATATAAACGAGAAGGAGAAACCATGAGAAAAGGTCCCATACGGTGTGTACGCATCCCACTTCATGAATCGTTTGAGGAGGACATGAAAAGGATAAAGGAAGAGAGGGAAAAACTAATTCAAGAAATGTCAGACAAATGTATGACAGCCAGTGACTTCACACACAACACACAAAGCCGTTAAGGATGTTGATTTGTTATCTACTCAGGATAAGGCTCATGCTACTGAAAGAAGGCTTTTTGTTCTGATGTCTCCCGGATCCACCGAAGGTCTGACAGTTCAGGAATATAAGATACATATAGGAAACCAAAAGTAGTAATGACCGAGTTTTCCAGAATGAAAGGTTTCAATTCTATTTTTTATTACTGAATACGGAAAAAGCCGCGCAAGTCTGGGGCAAAGAAGCGAAATGTAAAGTTTGAATAGAGAATGGGGAAGGTAAGAAGGATTTTTGGGTTCTGAAAAGCTTAAAGAGTATATTTTTGTGACTTTAAGAAATTTTATTTACTTTTTCTTTTCCATTTAAAATATCGATCTATTGCCAGATCAATTGCTTCGTTGATATTCAATCCAAGTCCATTCCAGTTAGGTTGCAACATTACGACTCTATTTAACTTCCTTGATAGAGTTTCCCAGTTGTCAGATTCTTCTGCTTGATCCATTGCTAGACTACTTAGAACTGAAACAACTTTTTCAAACTTTTCTTCTTCATTTTGATTCATATTCTTCAGAATACTTAAAATCTCTTTAAGCAACTCTTGTTCTGTTCTTTTAATGTTTACTGTTCCAAGCAAGTCCTTGACATTATATGCCTTCCTTGACCCTTCAGGTCTGTACCTATCTTCACCAATTTCTTCTAAATAAACCAGATGATCATAACTAACAGCTATTTCTGGTTCATCAGGGAGGGGAATTTTCTCGACAGCTTTTAACTTTTCGAAGCTGCTGTTTATTTCCCACAGATTGAACAATATACTTGAAAAATAGTCACGCCTCTGACCACCGTTTACATTGATATAGATTTTCTTTGCCTCATTATCAGATCTAATTACAGCACAGGAATTAAATTGTTTGTTTTCGAGAACTACACCTGTTCTCCACTGTAAGCCATTTTTAATATCCTTATTCATTTTTACTATAAATCGGGGCATAATTGAACGTGGAAGGAAATCATATTCAATAAAAAACTTTAGGGATTCATTTGAATCAAAGTCAAATTCTGGCTCAGGAACTGCCAACAGATCTGGAAGGAGAACAGTTCCGTTATCGATTGTATAACACAATTCGAATTTTTTCATCAAGTTGATGATATAACCATAACGTTCAGGAGGATAATCGTAGTCGCCTTCTTTCTTTTGCTCTAGAATTCCATCTAGCATACTTAATCGAAGAACTCCCTTCTTCTTAGCTAGAATATCCGAATTTATGATCTTATAAACGCCTTCAGTAATCCACTTCGGTTCAAGCACATGTGTATCGAGCAATGAAATGTCTTTAAAATGTACAATTATTCCAAGATCATTAAGAAAATCAACAAGCGTGTTTTGAGATGACTTATCGCCCACATTTTCTTCCAGACATATATTTCGATATTCTTCATAAGTAATGAAATTGCAACTCATTTTTTCTAATTTTGTCTTTATCTCGAACCAGCTTTTAGCCCATTCTATTTGCATGTTTTCAACTTTTAATATTTCTTCTTTTAGTTTTATGGAAAAAAATTCAATTCCTCCATTTTCCTTACAAGAAATTCTGAAGAAACCTTTTATTGAAGGATATTTCTCCTGCAAAAATTTTCTATTTAACTCAAAAGAGGGATTTTCATCAATCTTGTTCAAAGCGACCAGTACTGGCGAATCCCCTCCAAAACTCCTTATGTGCTTGAGCCAGTACTCGGCTTTTTCATCCCTTCTAGAATCAAGAACCAGAATGTATAGGCTTCTTTTGGAAAGGAAAAATTGATGGGTAGCATGCATTATTTCCTGTCCACCAAAATCCCAGAAATTAACTTTTATTTCCTTATCTTTGTCTTTAAATCCCCACTTTTTGATATTAATCCCTTGAGTCTGATGCTCATTTCCATCAAATCCTTCGCCTAATAACCTTTTCACCAATGAGGTTTTTCCCGCCTCTCCATCTCCTACCAGCAAAACTTTAACTTCATTTAATGGTCTCTTTTCACCTTCCAATGACTTAAAATAATTAATAACTGCCTCTCTGCCTTGTTTTACAATCTCTACTGGAGGGTTTTCAAGAGGGTTTCCTTCTAAAAATACTCCTTCGTTTTTGTGTTTTGCGAGCAAGTACTCTATATCAAGGCTCCGTATGTTGAAAACTCTCTCCACTGGTGAAGTCGGCACTGATGGAGTCAATTGATTAGAAGATATGTAATATCTATTAAGATTTTCCAACTCTAGTATTTCCAGTGGCAGTGAAGTCAATTGATTTCTAGATATATCAAGTTTAGTAAGATTTTCCAACTTGGAGAGTTCAGGCGGCAGCGAAGTCAATTGATTTCTAGATATATCAAGTTCAGTAAGATTTTTGAGTTCTGCAATTTCAGACGGCAGCGAAGTCAATTGATTATAAGATATATCAAGTTCAGTAAGATTTTTGAGTTCTGCAATTTCAGACGGCAGCGAAGTCAATTGATTATCAGAGATTTTAAGTTCAGTAAGATTTTCCAACTTGGAGAGTTCAGGCGGCAGCGAAGTCAATTGATTATCAGATATATTAAGTTTAGCAAGATTTTTCAACTCTGAGAGTTCAGGTGGTATTTCCTTCAGTTGATTGTCATGTATGTAAAGTTCCTTAAGATTTGTCAACT
>NZ_LMVP01000118.1 GCF_002287235.1 Methanosarcina spelaei | reverse complement strand
TAAAAAAAAGTAATTATTGACCAGAAGGAATAACATCCTATGGTGGTCAGTAACAGGTTTTGAGTAATAGAAGCCAAAACTTCTAATATCCGGCCCCACCTCCAATGACTGATCCCTATAATGTGATTGGAGAGTGAGACTCTGTGTGCAACGTGTCCGCCCACATAAATCGCAGAGAACTGAAGTAGATAGATTCAAAAATATTACGCAGACGTAATAAGAATCTTTGAATTACCGTATAGACCCGGCATAATTAGATATTGATATACTCGGTCTAATTAGATAGTTCGGAAAAACATTACGAGTACGTAATATGGAATTTTGAGAAAATATCTGGGAAGAGTATGCGATTATCCTGGAATTTTTGAGTTTGCTCAAATTCGAATTCCAACTAGAGGCGATACGATGCTAAAAAGACAGATCGGAACCCTATTCCTGACAGCATGTCTTATTTTAACAAACGTATCAACTGTTGGAGAAATATAACTATCTTATAGTTTTTTGAGTTTACGCAGATTCCAAATCCAACCCAAAGGTGATACGATGCTAAAAATAAAGCAGGAAACCCTATTCCTGATACCATGTCTTAGTTTAACGTCCGTATGTGCTTTTGGGAAGAATAGGCTCTAACCCTATGGAACTTTGAGTCTACTCAAGTTCCAAACCAACCCAAAGGTGATACGATGCTAAAAAGACAGATAGGAAACTTACTCCTAGTAACATGCCTTATTTTAACAACCGTACCAGCTGCGTTAGGCGCACAGAATACAATAACTGTAAATCCGACATCTGGATCAGATGCCCAGACTGCGATTAATAATGCAATAAATTCCGTAGCATCAGAAGCAACATCAGGTAACCCGGGATACGTAATCCTAGGTGCTGGCACTTACAAGATAAGTGCACCTATAGTTTTGAAATCTAACGTGGTACTGAAAGGGGCAGGCGACGATACAATAATCTTTGCCACCGGTTCAGTTTGTAACTCCGCAGGATCATCTGCATATATATTCGGGTCAGGTGTCTCCAACGTTGAAGTATGTGACCTTCAGTTCAAAAGTACAGCAACCGGACCAGGTGATGGAGGCCACGGAGATTATAGAAACTGCATACAGTTCAGGTCTTCGAGTAATAGTAAAGTACATGATATTTTATTCACTCGTTATCTGTATGGCGACGGTGTAAGAATCAGTAAAAGTTCTGGAATAGAAGTATACAATTGCAAAATGCATTCAGTAGGACACGACGGTGTGTCTTTCTTATCAGGTACTAAGAATTCCAGGATGTACAACTGTGATGTTGAGGTTCAAACCAACACAGGTGTAAGGATAGACAACTGCGCAAATATTGAAGTGGATCACAATACCTTCTCAGGTAGTGCCGGATCTGGCTGGTGCTGCGTTGAACTGGAAAATTCACTAACAAATGCAAATGTCCATCACAACATAATGCATGACTTCAAAGGCTCAAGCAGTAGTGCAGGCGTTGGAAATATCCACGCAAGCGGGTCTATTAGTGTTCATGATAACGTTATGTGGAATGTGTCACCTTACGTTGCAGTAGGATCAGGTTCAAACACATTAGGACCGTCAGATCACAGTGTTGAGAATTGGGTAGCAAAAGGGTACGGATACGGCTCTCTTGACAACTAATTCAACAAACACGATGAGACATTGCAGATTAAGAGTCCTGCAACATAAAGTGCAACATAAAGTGCAACATAAAGTGCAACATAAAGTGCAACATAAAGTACCGAATTATATAGTTCGAGCTGTATAGTTCGAACATCTTCGATTTTTGCAGGACAACGGAAGACGAGAGAAAAAGTTGTGGCTTATTTTGCCCACAAATATAACTATCTGGAAGAAAGTGGACATAAAATTGTTTCCTCTTTCTTTAATTCACTTTTATTCTTCTTTCTTTAATTCACTTTTATTCTTCTTTCTTTGATTCACTTTTATTCTTCTTTCTTTAATTCACTTTTATTCCTCTTTCTTTGATTCACTTTTATTCTTCTTTCTTTAATTCACTTTTACTTTTATTTTTGTATTTTTTTATGTCTGCCGAACACGGTACGCAGTTTTTGTTACATTCTCTAGACATACCTTCCTTAAAAATTATATAGATTGATTGCTCATAATAAGTATCATATATTAGGCAGTTAATGTTTATAGCCAGCTATTTATTAAGAAAAATTGTCTGCCTAAAGAAAACTAAGTTTTCCGTTTTTGCTTTTTTTGCCGAAAAACCTTGGGAATTTTTAAACGGATTAATTGATCCAGCTCCTTGTAAATGAAAATTTTCTATTAAACATTTGTGAATCCGATATTTAGATAAAAAATTAGAAATTAAGGAGCAAATTTGGAGTTTTTTAGATTAGGCATTCTTATCAAAAATGGAGGACTTTAAATGGAGAACAAACAAAAATTATTTTCGGTAGCCTTAGTTTCAGTAGCTACGATTTTATTTTTGATTCTCATTTCATCTACGGCACTGGCAACTACTTTAGAAAATCCTTCGTTAACAATTAATAAAACTAGAATAACCACCAGCGGATCAGCAGAATACCCCGAGATCTACGGTGACAACATAGTGTGGCAGGATAATCGCAGCGGAAACTGGGATATTTACATGTACAATATATCCACTAAAAAAGAAATCCAGATTACTACCAATAAATCAGCTCAGACTGACCCTGTCGTCTATGGTGATAAGATAGTATGGCTGGATATGCGCAATGGAGAAAATACTGATGAATTTCTATATGGAGGACAGGATGTCTATATGTACGACCTTTCTACTAAAAAAGAAACTCGGATTACCGGCAGTACATTTGAAATCAGTCCAGATTTTTCCGCAGCTCTAGACATTTATGATAACAGGGTAATGTGGGGTACAGGTCACGGTTTCACAATATACGACCTTTCTACTAAAAAGGAAAATTATACCGAAACTACCTATGGAACATATTATCCTGCTTTCTATGGTAACTGGGTAGTTTACAGAAATGAAATGAGTTTAGGGGAAGGAGGGGATATATACGCGTGTGATCTCTCCGCTAAAAAGGAAACGGAGATAATCAATAACAGTGTAGCGGGGAGGCCTGCGATTTATGGTGACAGAGTAGTGTGGACAGATGCGCGCAGTAGTGAGGATTGGCCTTATGAGAACTGGGATATTTATATGTACAACCTCTCAACCCAGAAGGAAACTCAGATTACCACAAATGGATCAGCAGGTGATCCAGTTATCTACGGTGACAAAATACTGTGGGTAGATGGACGCAGTGGAAGCTGGGAGATTTATATGTACAATATCACCACCCATACTGAAACTCATACTACCAATACGTCATCATCCGTTGGAACTATCTATGGTGACAAGGTAGTATGGGCAAATTGGCAAAATGAAAAAACCGACATCTACATGGGTACTCTTATCAGTTCAAACCTGCCGACTGCTGCCTTCTCTGCATCCCCAATTTTGGGAAAAGCTCCTCTGAAAGTTAGTTTTACCGACAAAAGTATGGGCTTGCCAATTAAATGGCAATGGAATTTTGGAGACGGAACAACTTCAACCAAGCAGAAACCGAACCATAAGTATAACAAAGTAGGAAATTATACTGTTACCAAGCAGAATCCAACGCATAAGTATTCCAAAGTAGGAAGTTATACTGTTAGACTTACAGCAACTAACTCAGCAGGCAGTAACACGGCAATAAAAACAGATTACATAAAAGTGATAACAAAACCCATTGCTGTATTTTCTGCGTCTCCAATGTCAGGAAAAGCTCCATTAACTGTTGCCTTTACGGATATAAGTACAGGAATACCAGATAAATGGAAATGGAATTTTGGAGACGGGACAATTTCAAGAGAAAAGAATCCGAAACATCAATATCTACAGGAAGGAAATTATAAAATTACACTTACAGTAAGCAATATGGCAGGGAGCAGTACTGTAACCAAAACGAACTACATAAAAGTGACAACAAATACAAGACCGGGAATATGCTCCGAAAGCAAATAAATCCTTAAATTAAAAATGATGAAAAAGATTGATACTAGAGGAGTGGGGGATTACTTATTAAATCTGACAAAAGGATTACGTTTCTCTTTTTTGCCAGATATAAAATTTAAATGTTTTTGCTATATCTGAGACTTAACCTTCTCTTTTTGATTTTAAGTAATTTATAACGCTTTAAATAATTCGACCTTTAAATTGATTTTAGACTTTTAATTAGTACTTACAATTGAAGTGTTTTCTCAGTTAGTATCTACAATTTAGCTGAGAAAGATAACGACTCTAAGACTTGAACTGCTTTAATAATAAAACATTGATTTAATATTAACCTAGTTTTACAAATTAAATAATCGATAATAAAACATTGATTAAATATTAACCTGGTTTTACAGATTAAATAATTGATAATAAAATTATAATAAACTTGGAAAGTGATTTATATAAGGACAAGGTATCACTATTTTTGGAGAATTTTGCAAATTTTCTACTCTCTTGTAAAGAAAATATCGCAGCTAACTGTTAGCAAAAATTGCCTATGAGTTTTGAAGATCCCGTTGTACATTAAAAACATCATAATAACGAAAAATAGAGGAGTAGGATAAATGAAAACTAACAAAAAATTGAATTCAGTAGCTTTGACATCAATAGCTCTGATTTTATTTTTAATTTTCGTTTTATCTGCGGCATCAGCAGCTACTGAGCAAAGTACTTTGTCTCTTGGGAAATATGCATATATTACAAACGAGTTGGACAGTACTCTCTCCATAATTGACACAACAACAAACACTGTCACAGCTACCGTGCCTTCAGGAAACGAACCTGCTGCAGTTGCAGTTAACCCGGATGGGACAAAGGTATATGTGGCGAATTTTTACCTGTGGAACGATGAAACTATCCTTTCAGAATCAACTGACACAAAGTTAGCATTCTTAGAGAGAACAACGGAACATGTGGCAACCGATGAAGGAGCCATCTCTGTAATTGACACAGCAACAAAAACCCTTAAAGCTACTGTGCCTGTAGGAAGCCTCCCTGCCGGAGTTGCAGTTAGTCCAGACGGAACAAAGGTATATGTAGCGAATCGGGGTAGCAACACTGTTTCTGTAATCGACGCAGCTACAAATACTGTTACAGCCACTATGGACGTAGGAAGCGGTCCTAATGGAATTGCAGTAAACCCTGACGGAACAAAGGTATATGTAACGAATATGTACATTGACACTGTTTCTGTAATTGACGCAGCTACAAATACTGTTACAGCCACTGTGAACGTAGGAAGCTATCCTTGGGGAGTTGCAGTAAGCCCGACAGGAACAAAGGTATACATATCAAGCACCGGCAGTGACACTGTCTCTGTAATTGACACAGCCACAAACAAGGTTACAGCCACAGTACCTGTAGGAAGTTCTCCAATTGGAATTGCAGTCAAACCGGACGGAACAAAGGTGTACGTAGCGAACGCAGAAAGTAACACTATCTCCGTAGTAGACACAGCTACAAACAAGGTTACAGCTACAGTGACTATAGGAAATTATCCTCTGGGAGTTGCAGTCAAACCGGATGGAACGAAAGTATATGTGGCAAATTCTAACAGCAATACTGTCTCTGTAATTGATGCAGCTACAAATACTGTTACAGTCACTATTCCTGTAGGAAATGGGCCTGTTGCTTTCGGGCAGTTTATAGGTCCTCTCTCACTGGCTCCTTTCGCAAGTTTTTCTGCGAAATCAACCGAAGGAAAAGCTCCGTTAACTGTTGCCTTTACTGACAAAAGCACAAGATCTCCAACTAAATGGAAGTGGGAATTTGGAGACGGAAAAACTTCAACCAAACAGAATCCAACTCATAAGTATTCCAAAGTAGGAAGTTATACTGTTAGACTTACAGCAATAAATGCCAAAGGCAGTAACACGGCAACAAAAATAGATTATATAAGAGTGGTAACAAAACCGGTTGCAAACTTCTCTGCGAAACCTACCTCAGGAAAAGCCCCATTAACCGTCGATTTTAGTGATAAAAGTACAGGAGTAGCAACTAAGTGGAAATGGAGTTTTGGAGACGGAAAAACATGAGTAGCAACTAAGTGGAAATGGAGTTTTGGAGACGGAAAAATTTCAACAGAAAAGAATCCGAAACACCGATATTTACAGGAAGGAAACTATAAAGTCACACTTACGGTAAACAATTTGGCAGGCAGCAGTACTGTAATGAAGAAGAATTTCATAAAGGTGACAACAAACACAATGCCGGGAATATACTCCGAAAGTAAATAAAACTGAATTGAAAAAAGAAAAAGATCAAGGCTAAAAGGTAATTGGGATTATTGCTCAAGAGGAATCAAAGCTGCGCTGGCGCACCCCGCTGCAAGCAACGGGGTATGTTCGCGCCACCGCTCAAAATTCCGTTAAAGGAAGTAATAACCCCAAACTGTTTGGTTTGATCAGAAGTTAACAATCGAAAATGAAATTGATAAATAATATAGTCATCAACGGTTACCGGGGAAGTTTCCATCCCCGCAGCAAGCTAGCGGGGTATTCGA
>NZ_LMVP01000117.1 GCF_002287235.1 Methanosarcina spelaei | reverse complement strand
TATAGAGTTTTCTCTAGAGGAGAAAAAGAGAAAGTTGTTGATAGTATAATATAATTATATATCTAAAGTTAGATAAATATGAGGTCCAGTGTTTGAAAAGTACTCACTCCTTCCTCTTAATCTCAACTTAATGATAAACGTAATCATAAAATCACTCGATTTTCTATAACTAAATCATTTTCAGGGAAAAAGAATTAAGGAGAAAACTCCTTATTTCAGTAGAACACTCTGATGCTTGCAGCAATACGTCAGCGAAACTTTTATTCTTTTTTAGTATCTTACTTATAAGAAAACCTTTATGATTACAATTGTCCATACAAATTTTTAAAGTTCATTCACCACCCCAGGGGGATCATTCTATTACTAAGGATCAACGAAAAGTTCAGTTTACCGGGAACTCTACCTATATTGTTTCTCTCCCCATAAAATGGATTCATGATACAGGGATTGAAGTCGGAGACGCGCTTACCCTTACACCCATGCCTAACAAAACCTTGCATATCTCTTACAGTGCAGTCTCAACGGAACGTTCTGATCTTAAGGCTATGATAGAATATAGTCACTTAGACAGTGCAGAAAATAACTTCAGAATTCTTATCTCTAATTATCTTGCAGGTTATAACATTATAAAACTGACTTCCGTGAAAGGTTTCAGTGCTCATGACCGCAAGTTTATCAAGGACTCGGTACGTCAGAAATTGATAGGGCTTGAACTTATAGAAGAATCACGGACAGAGCTGGTCTTTCAATGCCTTCTTAATTACAGTGATCTATTCCTTAGAAGAGTAATTAAAAACATGTATGGTCTTGTACGTTCCATGCTTGAAGATTCTATGAAAGCTCTTAGAGATTACAATGTGGGAATTGCTGAAGATGTTATCCAGAGAGATGATGATGTAGACCGTTTCTATTTTCTTTCTGTCCGCCAACTTAACGCTGCAATTGAAGATATCGAACTCTCTGACACAATAGGAATCCGACATCCGCAAGAATGCCTGGAGTACAGACTGATTACGAAAATAATTGAGAGAATAGGAGATCATGCAGTCAAAATAGCTGTAAATACCCAGAGAATTGATTCTGCAGTTAACCCTGATAATTCGATTTTTAAGATGGCTGAACTTGCCATTAACGTGTTCAAGAGTTCGATTGATTCTATAGCGCAAGAAGACTTGCAGACGATTAATCAAACTGTTGAGGAAGCCAAAAATATTTCTCAGTTTGGAGTTTCTCTGGAGTCCCGGAAGTTGGGAAATACAGGTAACGTTGAAATTAGTATGATTCTGGAGAGTCTCCGGAGAATAGCCGAATATAGTGGCGATATCGCAGAAGCTTCAATGAACATGAATGTAAAGACCTAAATCTTAGGTGCTTAACTTATAATGGGAGATGTAATCTTTAATTCGTAAAATCTATTAATTTGTATTTTTTTAATTTGTTATTCTATTCTTTTTTCCGATTATTGCTCTGAAATATCTCCTTTCTCCTCTAAGAGGGTAATTCTTATAGCTTCTATTTGATAGAACTAAGCGGTTTAACTGAGAAACCAATAGCATTACTGTCAACTGTCTAAAATCCCAAGTTGTTCATAAAGCCAAGTGTGCTTGAGCTTTGTACCTCAGGTGCGTGATTTATGGCAAGAAAAACTCACTTTAAAACTAATTAGTTTACTTTATTACTATATTGAATATATCCAAAAAATATATAATAAATCTATTCTATTTACGACTTAGGAGGTTTCCAGTACCTTCACCCAGATCTCTATGGGCTGTGGGAATCTCTTCCCCTGCAGCTCACAAATTTAATAAGGACAATAACTGAAGGAAATCCACTTCAGTAGCATATTTGAAAATACTATGATTTTGTAGTATTACCTGAATTATTAGATTTCTACTGGTTCTTAAATCCCTTATTTAGATTCTATTCAGATTCTATTCAGATAAATATCAGTTTTCTATGGAGGTTTATTTATAAAAAGTTTAAAAGTTTGTCCAGAGTGTCATTCAATACTTAAAATGAGTCAAGGCAGTGAAACTCAATACTGTCCTGTATGTAGATACTGGACAAAGATAGGTACTGCAAGGCTTGATTCAATCATGATTTACGAATGAGAAGTCCGCATTGAGAGAGTCAGTTTTTCTACGTTTTGTAGTGAATATAAAACAAGTTTAAACGCAGGTTTACTATGTTTTGTATTTACTACAAAACAAGTTTAAGCAAGGTTTGATAGTGGTAAATTATGCTTTACAGTAGGCGTAAAAGAAAATAAGACAAAGTCAACCTGGATCTTGAGTTAAAAATTTGATGGTCATTGGTCAGTTACTGCAAATTCAAGTAGAAAGCTTACTCTCAAATCCAGGCAAAAAAGGTGGATTTACTTATCTTTGTTAGACTTAAACAACAATTCATAGACATAACCAGTATAGTTTCGTTTTAAAAAATATGTCAGATTGACATTCACTTAAATCGTTTTAAACCTTTCTTGCTTGTCTCAATTTTCGCTGAAATTTCCAAACCTGGAACTTGCATAAGTAAAATCGAATATTAGCTTCTTTATGAAACTCGCAAACTCAAATAAAGTCCAATAGAAATTCCTTAACCCTGGTGAACGCCTGAGAGACAGGCTCTGAATATCTGTATTTCATTATTGGGCTTTTTTATTGATCTGGTTTCATTATATAATAAAACCAGTAGAACAAATTAAATCCCTACCATTTCTACTTTTTAGGTTGCGAGTTAACAAAAGTGTACTATATAGGAATAAAAAACTATATATGAATAATTGTACATAATAGAGGTATTTCCAAAATATCTATATGCTTAAAGGATAATATTGAGATTAATCAAATATACCATAGAAAACCAAAATTCACAATAAAGTCTAAACTAAAAGGAGAATCCCTATGCTCCAAAACGGAAAAATTAAAGGCTTAATCTTTGACTGCTACAAAACCCTCATTGACATCAAAACTGACGAAAAAAGTCGAGAGACAAATGAGAGGGTAAGCAGGTGGCTGCTTTATCAGGGAGTGCGGATAGAACCCGACAGGCTCAGAGAAGAATACAGGTGGAAAATCATAGGCAAACTAGGCAATTCAGGCCAACAGCACCCGGATATCCGTATAGAAGATATTTTCGCTGAAATTTGTGCCGAAAACGCCTTTAAAGAAATTGATCCTTATTGGCTTGGAATTGAGACCGCAAAAGTTTTCAGAACTGCGTCTATAAGAAAACTTGAAGCCTATCCTCAGAGCCTGCGTTTGCTTGACAAATACAGAGATATCCCGAAGTGCATTGTTTCCAATGCTCAGAGAGTTTTTACGGAACAGGAACTGCGCTTTCTTGGTCTGTATGATCGCTTTAATTTTACAATCATGTCTTCGGACCACTGTATAAAAAAGCCTGACACCCGGCTCTTTAAGATGGCTCTTGATGGCCTCAGGCTTGAGCCATGGGAAGTTCTCTCTATCGGCGACACGCCAGAAAACGATATTTATCCGCCTAAAAGTCTCGGAATGAATGCAATGCACATCCGGGATGCCTGGAGATATGCATAATCACACTCATGATAATATTTCAAAAATCAAATGTCAGTAAATCTCTTAATTACGTGTGCCTTTAATTCAAACAGAATTGGACATCCAGAGACAGTTCAATAAGGATACCAAGAGCCTGTATATGCTCTCATATTTTTTCTATTGCTTCCAGACAGTTCTTTGCTTCTCTCAGAGGGTAATCCCTGTAGCTCGTATCAGACTTAAACATTGCAATTCTCAGCAAGCCATAAGCCATATAGAACGGAATAACTTTAGTTATTTTGTGGAATTCCTTTTCATTTTTGCTGTAACGCTTCAGAAAATGGCGGATATAAGGCTCTGCATCCTGGCTCGATCCCTTTCGCGCAAAATAGTATTTAAGCTCAGCACAAAGTATCCCTAGATCACATGCGAAATGTCCATGTCGGGCTGCGAGGTCGAAGTCCAGTAAAAATGATTTTCCTTTATGGAACACAAAGTTTACAGGAGTAGAATCGTTATGAATCATACAGCCATTTTTTGTGTCCAAGAGGGAACTGTGCCACCATTTTCCAAGCAAACGCTTATATTCTTTTTTCATACGCCGGTTAATTTTGAGGTGATTTAAAACATAATGGAATTTTGAAAATTCATTTTCTTTATCATAATATGTCTTAGTATTTTCGTGAAGCTTTCTAAGTATATCCGCTATAAGTTCTAACTTTTCTTTTAGCTCTTTCCTGTGCTTGAAGTACCAGAACAAAGTTTTTCCAGGTACATACTTACTGACCATAACGCAATTAAAATCTTTATTTATCGCAATAGGTTCCGGGACATCAATTATTTTTCTGGCTTTCTTAAGGTCCTCATATTCTTTCTTCATCAAACTGTAACTATCATATTTTTTGATCATTCCCGTTGGTATTGCAAAAAACTTGGCTATAATAGAGAATTTTTCATCCTTGAATTCATACTTACAGATCCTGTGCGATGCATGGCTGAGTTTAAAAACTCGAACTTCACAATTCTTGTTATGTATTCTATCTCCAAGCACCTCTACAAGCCAGTCCCTAAAAGTATTACCTGGCTTCACTGTCCGGATGTATTCAAAAGAAGCTATAAACCCCCCTCCTTCATACTTGAGTTTCTGTAGATTTTAATCAATGAGTATCCATTAATTGTTTACATCTTGAAAAACACTGAAAAAAGTAAAATTTGTCAAAGATATCAGGTTTGAATCCTTGTCAATTATCTCTAATTTAATTTCTGCTTTTTATTACTTTCTTACTATTAATCGTACGAAACTGTATAAAAAACTACGTGACATTTGAAGTATAAAAGGTATACAGTATCAAGAAAGAACCTTCCCGGTTGTTAATGTTCATATTGTAAGGATCGTAGTAGGTCACAATACTTTTTATAATTATTTATCTGGTTTTTCAAAGAGGGCAGGATACTTCTCTTTTAGTTTTATGAAAAGATTTTCATCTAATTTTGCATTGTAAAGGGTTTTTACATTCGAAAGCTGGTCAACTAATAAATGCTGAGCCCCTTCTAGATTTGCATCCTTAAATTTAGCTCCTTGAAGATTAGCTTTTCTGAAGTTAACTCTTTGCAGGTCAGCTCCATTAAAATTAGCCTCTCTGAGGTTAGCTCTTTGAAGGTTAGCACCCTCAAGTTTAGCTTTTATAAGGTTAGCGCCATCGAGGTTAGCACCTTTAAGATTAGCTTTTTGAAGTTTGGCTCTTATAAGTTTAGCTCTTTTTAGGTTGGCTCCTTGAAGGATAGCTTCTTTAAGTTTTGCCTCTTCCAGGCTAGTTTCCTCTAAATTAGCCTTTCTAAGATTAGCTCCTTTGAGTTTGGCCTTTTCAAAGTTGGATTTTACAAGATGAGCCCCTTGAAGATTAGCTTTTCTGAAATCAGTTCTTTGAAGATTAGCTTCTTGAAGATTAGCTCCTTGAAGGCTAGCTCTCTGCAGGTTAGCCTCTTCAAGGTCAGCTCCTTGCAGGTCAGCTTCCTGAAGGTTAGCTTTCTCAAGATCAGCTCTTTTAAGGCTAGCCTCTTTAAGGTTAGTTCCTTGAAGATTAGCTTTTTCAAGGTCAGTTCCTTGCAGGTCAGCTCCTTGCAGGTCAGCTCCTTGAAGATTAGCCTCTTGAAGATCAGCTTCACAAAATATAGCCCCTTGAACTTTAGCCCTTTCAAAGTTTGCTTCTACAAGGTCTGTTCTTTGGAGGTTAGCTTCTTGAAGGTTAACCTCCTTAAGGTCGGCCCCTTGAAGGTTAGCTCCTTGAAGGTTAGCTTCTTGAAGGTTAGCTCCTTGAAGGTCAGCCCCACAAAGTGTTGCCATCTGAAGTTTAGCTCCTTGCAGATTAGCCTCTTGAAAATTAACTCCTTGGAGTTTAGTTGCTTGGAGATTAGCCTTTTCAAGGTTAGCTCCTTTAAAGTTAGCTCCTTGGAGGTTAGAGCCTATAAAGTTTGCCTTTTCAAGATTAGTCTCTGTAAAGTCGGCTCCTTCAAGCTCAGCCTTTATAAAATTAGCTCCTTGAAGATCTTTTTCTTCTTTATTGTCCATTTTCAACCACTCAGATATAAACTTAAATAAACATTGTTATCTTACAATTAATTTTATTTGGGTTAAATGAACGCAGTTACTATTATTTACTAATATTAAATGACTTTAATATGCTCAGATAGTATTTTATGCTTCTCTTGGTTCAGTTTCTAAAACAAACATAAACTCTTCGAATTTGAGACGAAATTCAACGCTGCTAAAACCTGAAAAAAAGCTATATTTATATCTAAAGACAGTTATTAAATCTAAATATAAGTAAGGTTTACTATCAAGATTTTACTTAGTAGTCTATCTGGTAAATAACCGATATCTTATGGTCATCAATAACAAGATGCGTTAAAAATATATCTTAAAAGATGCAGGGGAAGAGAAGCCTGCAGCCTTATAGATAATTAAAGCTAAAATTTCATATAAATTTTACTTCTTTAACGGAATGTACCCAACAGTACTTACAATTTTTTGTCCTTTTTCACTTGCGACAAAATCAGTGAATTCTTTTATCAGGTCTGAGGGCTCCCCATTGGTATAGAAGTAAAGGGATCTTGAAAGCGGGTATGAGCCATTAAGTATACTTTCTTCAGTTGGAGCTACAG
>NZ_LMVP01000116.1 GCF_002287235.1 Methanosarcina spelaei | reverse complement strand
TCGAATACCCCGCTAGCTTGCTGCGGGGATGGAAACTTCCCCGGTAACCGTTGATAATAATAAAATTTCTCAATTCCATTTTCGATTACTAACTTCTGCTCACACTAAATTGTTTAGGGTTATTATTTCCTTTAACGGAATTTTGAGCGGTGGCGCGAACATACCCCGTTGCTTGCAGCGGGGTGCGCCAGCGCAACTTTGATTTCAGTCGAATACCCCGCTAGCTTGCTGCGGGGATGGAAACTTCCCCGGTAACCGTTGATAATAATAAAATTTCTCAATTCCATTTTCGATTACTAACTTCTGCTCACACTAAATTGTTTAGGGTTATTATTTCCTTTAACGGAATTTTGAGCGGTGGCGCGAACATACCCCGTTGCTTGCAGCGGGGTGCGCCAGCGCAACTTTGATTTAGTAATATAAGAAACATAATAAGAAGCATATATAGTAGAGAAGTATTGACATGGCAGATCAAAGCTATTTTATCGATTTATTTTTGCATCTGGACGCTCACTTAAGTGAAATAACAAACGAATATGGTTTATTAACATATTTATTATTGTTCGCTATTATCTTTTGTGAGACAGGTCTGGTGATAACTGCTTTCTTACCGGGTGATTCTCTCATCTTTGCAACCGGAGCTCTGGCTGCCAGTGGCTCGTTCAACTTACTCACTCTACTTATTGTACTATGTCTTGCAGCTATTGCAGGAGATACTGTCAATTATCACATTGGTCATTTCCTGGGAAATCGAGTAACAAATCGTGAAAATATGCGGTTTATTAAAAAGAAGCAGCTTGACCGTACACACTTATTCTTTGAAAAGTATGGGGTAAAAACGATAATTGTAGCCCGCTTTATCCCTATTATCCGTACATTTGCACCGTTTGTAGCGGGAATTGGAACAATGCCATATTCGATATTCATTAGCTACAACATCATTGGAGGAGTTTTATGGGTAACATCATTCCTTTTTGGAGGATACTTTTTCGGAAACTTGTTAGTTGTAAAGGATAACTTCAGCTTTCTAATACTTGGAGTAGTTCTTGTTTCATTACTCTCAGGCATTATTGCGTATATTCAGAGCAAACGTGACCCAAAAGGAATGTGACCCAAAGGAATGTGACCCAAAAGTCGCATGATAGAGTGAAGACTTGCCAGATATCCAAAATTTCTTCGTTATTCCAAAACTCTCAAAAGTGTTTGCATACTCTTAAATTTATTTGATCATTTAAAAAGCAAGGTTCTGAAAGTAAATTCAGAATAGGAGAGCTAGTGAGATTAGGCTGTTTCGGTTAGGAATAGAAAAACTGCTTATAGAAAAAAGGCCCTGAGACCTTGTGAGGTATATCTTTGAAGATGGGAACTTTGATAAAAATCATAGTGGCCCTGTTACTGCTCGCAGCAGGTGTATATCTTGTCCGCAGTTACTGGGTAGAGATCATACCTGTTATGGAAGAAATACTGGGAACACTCAGGGAAACAAAGCTACGTTATGTTTTTCTAGCGATCTCGGTATACTTGCTGAGCGTATACTTATTTTCAGTCCGCTGGCAACAGGTTCTCTTCTGTATTGGTTACAATCTGAAAGTCACAAGTCTTGTTCCGATTTATTTCGGAGAAGTATTCGTAAATAATATTACTCCGGGAGGGAACATGGCAGCGGGAGAATCTTTCAGAATCCTTTGGGCTAACAAACTTTTTGGGATAAGCTATGGCAATGCTTTTAAAACAGTTTTCTTTGAAAGATTGGTTGAAGCAATTCCTGTTTTTCTCTTATCAATTTATATTCTATATGCGTTTCCATCTTTAGAGATCAGGTTCCTGCCCTCAATTGACAAATTAACGTTAAAATCAGTCCACCTGTTTTTCTTAGTCTTCCTGGCAGCAGGAATCGCAATATGGTTCTTTCGAGCAAAATTAACCTCTTTCTTTCGAAATGTACAAAAAAACTGGGAAATATTTAAACAAGCTTTTATTCCTGTTTTCCTTCTATCCTGTGCGGTCTGGACTCTTGATGTAGTACGCCTCAAACTGGTTGCTTTAGCCCTGAATATTGACCTCTCTTTAAGCCTGATTGTAACAATTTCAATCCTTACTTTTATTCTGGGAGCCCTACCATTAACTCCAGGAGGTCTCGGAATAATTGAAGGTGGCCTGATCTCTTTACTTATATATTTTGGTTTATCCCTTGCATCTGCAAGCAGTTTCGTTCTTTTAGAACGTTTTATTTCTTATGGGATCAGCAGCATAATCGGATTTCTGTACCTATCTTACTATGGAGGATTTAAGATCTGGAAAAAATCAAAAGAAGGAAAATTACACTGATCAGCAAACTATACTTTCAAGAGATGATGAGGTTAAGCGCTCTATACCTTTTCAGATAGGAAATCTTCTTTTGCTTCGATTTTTGCTTCATTTGCGGAAAACGGTTGCCCTGATAGAATAACGACAACCATGAATCACCTCCTGAAACCTTTATGGAAAGGTATTAATTGGAGAAGTATGAGTAGTAATATGTGGATAATATAATTATTACTGAGCTCATCGATAAAACCATGAGGTGATAATGATGTGTAGTGTTGGAGACTCGTTTGATCTGGATATGGAAGGAAATTTGCCGGTTAAAGACTATACATGTAAAGACTGTGGAAACAGATTCAAAGGCATTGGCAAAAACGTAAGGTGCCCGTCCTGCCAATCCAAAAATGTAGCAGAATCCTGATAATCTACCGGATTTTTTAACACTTATTTTTAACATGAAAGAACCGACCTCTTCGAAAGATATTTCACTTAAGGAAAGTGAAATGCTTCTCCTGCGCGGCACGGCAGGAACAGTGGCTATTGTGAAAGCAGGCCCGCATGGACAGTTTTTTCTGGAAACTGAAAATGAAGAGATTGTACTCGGGCTGGAACCTCATGACCTGATTGTTGCTTCTGCGCTGTCTGTGGATGAGAAAACTGAAAAAGGACTTAAATGCGTTCTTTTTATGATCCGGGAAATCAGGTCACCCTTAATCGTTCTTCCAAAGAAACACCCTGCATCCCCAAGGCTTCCAATTGTAGTGTCGGCTGGCCAAAAGACTGTTCTGAGCTGCAATATTACTCCTGGCACGCATCCGAATCAGGACGTACTTTGCGGTTCAAATGAGTTTGACAGTCTTGAGGTAACCGGAACACCGGAAGGCGTACATATTGAAAACCTGCCAGAGTGCGAGGTAGTAAGGGTTAACTTTGATATCTGACCCGCATATTTCTATAGAAACAAAATAGAGTTTTAGCGGACCTTCGTTTTTATAATTTAATAATTTTTGCGGTGAGTCATCTTTTTGCGGTAGATCATCTTTTGCGGTAGATCATCTTAAGATATTTTTGCTATAAGATATTTTGCTAATTTTGGTTCTATTGACTTTTAGATATTATTTGATTCTTATTTATATTTCTATAGTTGTTATATAATCTAACATTAATTTCTATCATAGAATATTAAAAACGTATTCAATGAAATGTAGAAAGTAGTACACAGATTGAATACAGCTACGCCAATAAAATTTTTGTGAATATACATCGATAGCCAGCAGTAGAATTAAATTTCATAAGCACTGCAGCTGGATATGTACAAAAATATAATCATATAATTGATCAAGCCAAATAGATATGGGGAATAGGAAGGAAAAGGATATGAAAAGTAAAATTCTACTAGTACTACTGTTTTTGCTATCTCTATTAGCCATTCCACTACCTGCAATGGCACAAGCACCTACAGCAGATTTCTACGCTGACACAACATACGGAACTGCACCCCTGACTGTTCACTTTTACAGCACTGGCGTCACAGGCAGCCCAACCAGTTACTTCTGGAAATTTGAACACGAAACAAGCAGCGATTGGAATTCGCATCACTTTGGAAGTGCTGTCCATACATTTAGGTATCCAGGGGTCTATGATGTTAGCCTAACTGTAACAAATGCGGACGGGAGCACAACAAATACGAAGCAGAGTTATATCACGGTTAAAGAGTAATTCTGTGGCATTTGCCACATACTATTTTTGGATGTAAGTGAGTGAGTAAAAATAATGGAGGCGCGAATCAGGGATAACAGCAGGCGTAGCAATTCCCAGGGATCACTATCAGGACGAAAAACCCGACGACGAAACAGAAGACCGCGAAGAGATCTAAAAGGGTGGTAATACTATTTATTCAGAATCAGAAGGTCTCGCATATCTGCTAAATTGCCTGCTACAGCTTTGCGCTTAAACTAACTTTTGCACTTAAAGTTTAAAGGTTGCACTAAAGTATGAGTCGGGCAATGTAGTGATTCATGAGATGTATGAGAATAGTATTGATCCTAGGTTTTTAAATAAAAACAACGAAAATATATCAAAGAATTAAGTACATAAATACTAAAAGTCATTATTATTCTTGGAATAGAAAAAACATTTATTTCAGTCGAATACCCCGCTAGCTTGCTGCGGGGATGGAAACTTCCCCGGTAACCGTTGATGACTATATTATTTATCAATTTCATTTTTCGGTTGTTAACTTCTGATCAAACCAAACAGTTTGGGGTTATTACTTCCTTTAACGGAATTTTGAGCGGTGGCGCGAACATACCCCGTTGCTTGCAGCGGGGTGCGCCAGCGCAGCTTTGATTTGCGTTAGAGTTCAAATTCAAACTTCTTAGAAAAATAATCTAGCTTGATTATTATTTAACATAAATTTACTTGATAAAAATTAAATACAAAAAAGATTAAATAGAGTTAAGATTCTTATTTCTGTTTCGTGACTATATATAGTCTCCTGAATCGTATACTTCACAGGGTTACAGCATGAATTCATACTATCAACTGATAAAACCCATAAAAAATGAAGACCAACACGCTGTATATGATAACAGTGAAAAAAAGAATTTAAACCCAGTTTTATTTGAAACAAAAACTGGAAATGCTATAATAGCTCTGCAAGTGACTCCTACTAACTTATCTCAATTTGAAAAATCCTTAAAAGATTTAAATGTCAAATATTTTTTATTTACAAATATCAAATTCAAAAAAATAATTGAATATGCAACTAAGTTAAAAATAAAAATTAGAGATATTGAAACAGAAGAGCCTGGAGTTTACGACGAAGAAGAAATTCTTAGTGAAATTAAAAGATATATATCTCAAAAAAATTATTCGTCTCTTTTAGAATATATAAAAACCAATGATTTAATTATAAAAGAAATGGAAATTTCATCTGATACAAATAATGTAACAAGAATTTATGAATCTGGCGTACTTTGGGTAGATTCTGAATTATCAGAGTCAAGTCAATTAAAATCTAACTTTAATTCAATTCTTGATTTAATCTGCGAGGGAGTTAATGCAGATTCAAGAGGAGCTCCTTCAATATAAAAAGGAATTTTCTATAGTTGCTGTTTACTTTAGTTTACAACTTTTATTTGGACATTTTTATGAAAATGCTTCTAATGAAGCAATAGAAGTTTATAGTTTATTCATTTTGATTATACTGTTCACGATTTATTTAAAGATCGTTTCATTTATTTTTTTGCCTGTAGCGAGTGTCAAATTTAACAGTAACCACGATCCAATACCGTTTATATTGGATGAAACCAGCGTCAAAAAACAGAACATTAATTTTTCTTTGACTATCGACACTTACGATAAATTTGATAAACTTTTGAAGTTGTCAAAAATACTCAATATTGACCATTCTAAAATCCACTTCCAAATACATTGGAAAGATTGTGAAATGTTGCAAGTTGAACCAAATGATGTTTATTCTAGATTTAGTACTATCGAATATCCCTGCATCAGTTTGATAAATACAAATTCAAATCAGTTGTATAAATACAGTTTTAAAGTTTCAAGTAATCCCAATAGTCCAGAATTACTTAAGACTAAAATTGAAGTTAAATTGTTTTTTGAGGAAGCTGACCTATGTAGATGCAAAACGTTGATATATTTTATGAGAATAGAATCTGAAAGTAGGGAAGTGATTATCAAAAGGAAGATAAGGCCCTAAATATATAATAGTTTCTACTAATTGCTTTCTACGGAGAAGTTTAAAATAAAGAGGCTCTCAAATTAGAGTTTTGACTTAAAAAGTTATTCTTTTTCCACTAACTCTGATATTACTTTTTTCTGTTTAATAGTAGCAACTTTAAACAATACCTGATATGCCTTTCTCGTGTCTAAAAACAGTATTTTATACAAAGGAGTCCTCTTCGAGGACTCCTTCGATAACTATCTTAGCAGAGAAAGCACTTCGATTTGCCAATTCCTGTACTTCCTTTGCATTGACGATATTGCAAAGCACGTCGAACGTACTTTTTATACCAACAAAAGTTGGCACTTTAAATACAGTGTTTCTTCTATGATAAAACTGTTTGCTGTAAAGTGTTTCAGGAAACTCTCATACGATAAAACCATTTCTTCCTTAACAGAAGAGGAAGCACTCCTGCTTTCTTTTTTTGATGAAAATGGCCAGATTAAACTTCCTTCAGGTGGAACCCTTCATCATTTTGTAAAGTACAGGCTCGGAGAAAAAGGAGTCAATGAGATAATGATGCTTATAGGTGAGAAAATTCTCAAACTTTCTTTGGAAAAAGAAGCTAAAATTGACTCCACTCCACTTGAAGCTTCAAGATACGACAAACATGCTGATTATAATCCTCATTATGAATGCAAAATGGATAAGGCACATATTACAATGGTTGGAACTTATCCTGTTTTCATGACTCATACAAAAGGACTTTCTG
>NZ_LMVP01000115.1 GCF_002287235.1 Methanosarcina spelaei | reverse complement strand
TGGTGAAACTACTTATTGGATCAATGAAGGTCATGATCCAATGACAAAATATGTAGGTTCCGATATCTACAACGAAACTTGGTTTAATGATACTCCTGAACAAGACGCAACTCTATGGGTAGATTATCTAGCTGGTTTAGATGGTTACTACAAATGGAACAATGTGGATATTGTTCCTTCGTCTGTTAATCAATGGAAGTATGCAGGACTTAATACATATTCTGTGCCAATGGGACAGATGGGAGGCAATAAATGTCTTGAATATTCTCGCGGTCCTAATAGCTGGTACAAGATAAACTTCGCGGTCTTAGCAACAGAACCATAAATGAACTATTGATACATAAAGAATAGTAAGAAGGAGAGGAATAGCCCTTCCTCTCTAACCAAATTTTTCAGCAAAAAGTAAAGGCTAAGTAAAATTTTCAGATATAAATACTCTGCTTATTTGAAGTTTTACCATTTACAATAAAATTACTTATTTTTCATTAATATGTGGTAGAGCTCATCCCAAAACCAATTTCATTCCCAAATCTATTCTATTATTTTCTGTTGGAAATTAGAGCGAGTATTCAAAATTCAAGGTTTTGGGATAGGCTCGTATAATATTTATTTTGTAAAAAAATTGTATCCTCTTCAAATTGTATAGTAAAAGTAAATTTCATGTATTTGCTGAAAAATTAAAATTTAATTGAGTTTAAGAAACAACTTCAAGCGGTGTATTCAACTTTATAGCTATCTGGTAAATTTGTTGACCATTTTTCTAGTTGGAAAATTCTCCATCGAATTTGAAGAGGATACAATTTTAGACTAAATTGGCAGTGTAGCTAATTTGCTGTAAATTTGAAGTCAAGTTTTTGAGTACTATGGAGAAAATATACCTTATGATAGGGAATCTTCTACTCAATAACTTCTTGGAATTTGCGATTTTACAGAAAAACTGGCACACTGCCCTTAAATGGGTAATACCAGAAAAATGTGACGTTGTTGCACGTGAATCGACAAATGATTTTTGGGTTCCTATCTATGATTCATTGATAGATCGTTTGCCTGTTATAGTTATAAATGCTAGAGATATGAAGGCTTTTACGCACAAAAAACCGATAGGATGGACTCTTAATTCATCGCACAACTTGCACTTAATAACATGATCCATGCATCTTCGGGTAAGTGAGGAATTGTGATAAATTATCTCTATATCTACAACAGTTCTCAAATACCTTAAGAAACTTTGAGGTGGAACAGAATATCGATTTTATGTAAACAGGCCAAAATTTAAGGTCGGATTCTAATGTAAAAATCGAGAACATACAGGCAAGAAAATTCCTTAACCGATGACCAATCTATAACTATTAACCTTCTCACTTCTTTTTTAAGATACAATAAAAGATCTGGCTCTAGACTAAAGAAACAAAATATTCCTTTTATTTTTGACCTAATATTAATATAATTTTTACTTTTAAGTTGATATAAATAAAAAGAAAAAATAAAATAATAACAAAATAAATAACATTATTTTTAGTTCTGTGTTATTTATGGCATATATGTATTTTTATACATCATATTATTTAGGAAAATTTAAATATATAGTATATCTCATACTCATTAAATAACTAAATATGAAAAATTATTCTTCAAAACCAGATCTATTTTGACCTGATCTGAAAAATACCCTTTACGCAGGTCCAATTTTTAGAAATTATTTCAAAAGTATTTTTTTAGATATTTTTCTTCCAAACTTGAAGAGAAACAAATAGTTACGATTCAACCTAAACATCTCTAAAGCTAGCAAAACTGAGCAGTGATAGAAGGAGTTTGGGCTGCAAGGTAAAAATAGAGGTGAATTAAAAATGAGACGAACGCTCCTAGTTTTATATATAGTAGCTCTTATGTGCATAACTTCGCTGGCAGCTCCAGTATCAGCAGCAACAGTCAGAGTTGCTGCTGATGGAACAGGTGATTATACTTCGCTCTCAGCTGCTGTCAATGCAGCTTCACCAGGTGATACAATTTATCTCCAGAAAGGAGCATATAGCGAGTCAGCTTCGATTACAATCCGTAAAAACAATATCACCATCAAAGGTGAAAGTGTTGACAAAGTGACTATAGATATGCCTGGTCACAATCTGGATATTCAAGGATCTGGATGCTATATAGAAAATCTGAAATTTTTGAGTAATTTTGGCACTATAACAATTAGATCCTCAAATTGTATTGTTAAGAATAATATATTGGAAAAATCTATTGCCAACATAGATATATTATCATCGTACAATATTATTTCTAATAACATAATTCTTAACCCTTCCAGTGGTGGCATCTGTATTGAAAATGGAGCTAATTTTAATAATGTCACCGATAATGTGATTCTAGGAGCAGTAGTCTCCTCCGGTTATGGTGCGTTGATTTGTGGATCATCGAACTTTTTTGAGAATAATACAATTCAAGATGGCTCTGGAAATGGATTATTCATTTATAAAGGAACTAATAATACAATCGCTAAAAATTTATTTATAAATAATACTAATGCAGGAATCAAGCTGAGTAAAGCAGATAGTTCTAACAAGATATACCTTAATACATTCAGTGGCAATAGCAATACAGTAATTAAATCTGGCACTACGTCCATTGTTTCTTGGGTTTCTCCAAGTTCCGTAGACTACATTTACAATGGCACAAAGCAATCAGGCATTTTAGGCAACTACTGGGGAAGCAGTTACTCTGGCACTGATGACGACAGTAACGGTATCGGTGACACATATTATACAATTCCAGACAATCTGGGGAACGATACCGCTCCACTCATGGGGACCTGGCAGGATGGTAATGTTGTCAGTCAGGATTCCGTAAAACCGATTTCCGGGTTTACAGCAAGTTCTTCTGACGGTCAGGCGCCCTTTGCTGCCACTTTCACTGGCTGGTCTTCGGGACCTGGGATGGTTACTTCTTATTTGTGGGATTTCGGTGACGGTACTACAAGTACTGATCAAAAACCGTCTCATATGTATACGACTGCGGGCAACTACACAGTCAAACTAACGGTTACCGGTCCCGGTGGGTCAAACAGTATGGAAAAGACTGATTTCATCAGTGTAACCGGAGCAGATGCAGACCTTCTGGTCAGTTCTCTTAGCTCTCTATACCCTCATATCCAGAATACAGTTACTGCTACGATTAAGAACCAGGGCTCAATGGATGCAGGTCCGTTCAAAGTGCAGTTCACGCTGGACGGCAACACCACTAATTTTGATGTGCCTGGATTGGCTGCAGGAAATACTACCACTCTCAATGTCACCGATCAGGTGAGCCGAAAGTATGGTGACACGGTCCCGGTCACGATAACTCTTGACACTGAAAATACGGTAGCTGAGAGCGATGAAACGAATAATCAGTACACCATGCCAGCAAATGTAACAACGAACGGCAACTATTACACCGGTGGAAGATACTATACCGGAAATGACCTGGAAACAGGTACCTACCAGGAAGGAAATATTGCAGTAAAATATTCGCAGGGTGATTCCGGTTACAAGTCTGGCGGTGGTTGGTACACAACGACCGTACACTGGACAGGTACCGATCTGCCCATCCCTGCGAATGCGACTGTAAAAGAAGCAAGACTCTACCAGTCGTATACCTGGAATTATCCCGGCAATCCTGGCTTCAGCCTGCAGTTCAATGGAAATACTGTCAAACAGACCGCTTTCTATGGAGATGGAACAGATAACTTCAACGGACAGGTCATTTTTAATGTGACTCCCTACTTCAACAAAAACAGCAATACAGCAATCATAAATGCATCCAATGTGGGAACTATAGGAGGCCTTTACGGAGCAGTCCTTGTAGTTATCTATGAAGATTCCAGTGAACCATATCGGATGGTCTGGCTGGATGAAGGTTGCGATACCCTTTATGGCGGAACAGATGATTACTATATCGCATATGCTATGTTCAATAACGTTACAACTGAGAACCTGGCTTCTGCTCAAGTGACAAATGTACTGCCTTCAGGTGGAGACAATGATCTAAACACCATTATCTTTAACGGTCAGACCTTCCCAATCAAAGGAAATGGTGGTGGAGATCCAGGGTACAAATGGTACGATGTCACCAGCGCCCTACAAAACGGCACTAACCAACTGGGAATCCGAGATGATGGAGGATACCTGAATCTTGCTTCCGCCATCCTTGAGGTCACAAAAGCTACTGCCTCTGAAGCCAACTTTACATCAAACGTTACGAATGGAAACGCTCCGTTAAACGTTAAATTCACCGACACTTCAACCGGAACACCAACCAACTGGACCTGGGACTTCGGTGACGGAAGTACCTCAACCGAGCAGAATCCAACCTACATTTACAAATCAGAAGGAAACTATACCGTAAAACTGACAGTCAAAAACTCTCTTGGAAGCGACTCCGAGGAGAAAACCGGATACATAACCGTTGGTTCAGCAGTTCTTGCTCCTGAAACAAACTTCGGTTCAAATTTGACAAGTGGTAACGCCCCTCTCTCAGTCCAGTTCAAGGACGAATCCACAAACAGTCCTACCGGTTGGGAATGGAATTTCGGTGATGGCAAAACCTCTGCCGAACAAAACCCATCTCACACTTATGAAACCGTAGGCACATACACAGTAAATCTGACTGCCACGAACTATGGTGGAAGCAATAGCACAACAAAAACCGATTACATAACCGTAACTTCTGACACCTCAGCACCGGTTGCGAGTTTCACCTCTGATGCAAATTCGGGCCAGGTGCCGTTTGCGGTCAAGTTCACAGACACCTCAACAGGCAAAGTGAGCAGCTGGAACTGGGACTTTGGAGACGGCAGCACTTCCAAAGAACAGAATCCTACTCATACCTACGTTACAGCAGGAAATTACACTGTCACTCTGACTGCTACAGGACCTGGAGGAAGTAACACAGCAACTTCTGCCGACCCTGTTGTTGTCAGTGCTCCTCTCACTTCCCCAAGTTACAATGGAGGAATTCCACTGACTACCGCTCAAAACGGAACCGTTTCAGGCGGACTCTGGTGTGACTCATATCCAGGCTTTTCCACATCTGCTCAAAAAACGTTTACTTTGCCTGATTACACTAAGATTAAATGGGCAAGGCTGTATGTCACCGTTTACGACGGCCACATGGAAAATAACTATCGGGGCAATGTAAGTATTGACATAGATACAAATAGTGACAGCAAATATGAGATCCAGAAGACTGAGGCCTTCAACACGACTTATTCGTCCCCAGGTACTGGTGGAATCGGTCCTGTGTGGTTAAGCGATCATATGAACCGTGTGACAAGTGATTATCTGATGTGGTACGACCTCACTGATGCAATTAAAGGCAATCAGGTAAATGTTCAGGCCACAACCACAAAAGTTGATTCTTCCTTTGACGGTCGTGTCAAAGCTATGACTCTGGTTGTTGCGTATGACGATGGCGATTCTGATCAGGTCTATTACTGGGTTAACCAAGGTCATGATACTGTTAATCCGCTGGATGATACTTATACAGGTTCGACTGCTTTTGGTACTTCCTCCCTTGAAAAAGGCTGGAGTTCAGCAAACCTGACTGCTATTTTCCTTGCCAGTGTGGACGGAACCTATTCTTTCCAGGGAACAAAGCTGGCGTCAGGTGTTAAATCAGGTTCTTACTACGGTTCTAATACCTGGGATATAAGCAGTCTCCTTACTGCGGGACAGGACAGTAAACTTGATTATAACAAGCAGGAGAGCAACTATTACAAGATTCCACTTGCTCTTATGAGTGTTAAATATACATCAGCTTCGCCAGAATTACCAACTGCAGATTTCAAAGCGGATGTAACTAGCGGTACTGCTCCTCTCAGTGTGAATTTCACTGATCAATCAACTGGCAATATCTCATCCTATTCATGGGACTTTGATAATGATGGAACTGTAGACAGCACTGAGCAGAACCCGACTCACACTTACACTGCTGCTGGTAACTATACTGTCAACCTTACGGTTTCTAACTCAGATGGGAGCGATTCTGAAGTAAAGACCGAATACATTGTTGTAAGCGAACCATTACCTGGAGCACCTGTTGCAAATTTCACAGCTACTCCGACTTCTGGTACTGCTCCTCTTACTGTTAACTTTAAGGATCAGTCAACAGGAACTGTTTCTTCCTATGCATGGGATTTCAATAACGATGGCAATGTAGACAGTACGGAACAGAGTCCTTCGTATACTTACGGTACGGCAGGTACTTACACTGTCAACCTCACAGTAACCGGACCTGGAGGAAGCGATTCTGAGGTAAAAACCGGATACATTAAAGTCACTGGTTCATCTCCAGGAAAGCCAGTAGCTGCTTTTTCAGCATCTCCTGCTTCAGGAAAAACACCATTAACGGTTGCCTTTACTGACACAAGTACAGGAACACCGACTAAATGGAAATGGAGTTTTGGAGACGGAACATCGTCCACAATCCAGAATCCAAAGCATAAGTATTCCAAAGCAGGAAAGTATACGGTAATACTTACAGTTACCAATGCTAAAGGCAGTAATACGGTAACAGAAACCGATTATATAAAAGTGATAGAAAAGCCTGTTGCAAATTTCAACAGCAGTGCTACGTCAGGAAAAGCACCGCTTAGTGTTATTTTTACTGACACAAGTACAGGTACAGCTTCTAGCTGGACCTGGGAGTTTGGAGATGGTTCAAAATCATTCGTCCAGAATCCCACTCATAAGTATTCCAAGGCAGGAACATATACTGTTAACTTGACAGTAAAGAACGCTGCAGGCAGTAACACGG
>NZ_LMVP01000114.1 GCF_002287235.1 Methanosarcina spelaei | reverse complement strand
AATGAAGTTGCTCGAAAGCATCACTGTCATCCCTGAGGTAAACATAGCTACTGTCAGAGATACCACGTATATGATGCTTAACAGAGCGGAATATGGCCCTGTCATCCTTGGCCATTTCGGACTGAACCTAGGTGCATATACCCATTTTACCTCGCCCATCCGAAGGTATGCTGATCTTGTGAATCAGCAGCAGATCCGGGCTCACATCCAGAACGAACCCTTGCCCCATTCTAAAGAGGAGATTCTGGCAATTGCATCGCATATCAACCTGATGCACCTTGAAAACGACAAGGCTAAAAGTGAGTACATGAAGGAAAAGGCGTATAGAAAAGCTGAGTCTGCCATCCTGAGAAATCGGATAGATAGTGCGAGCGATACAGATTTTGAGCGCATAACCAAACTCCTTATCCGCAAAGAGGATGACTGTCCCGAGGTCTACTACGATGCTTTCCGAAGACGCCTTGGCAAGCTACCGATCATCTGTGCGGAGCTAGTACTATTGCAAGCCCCTGATGGCAAAAGATGGACTGAGCTTAGAAGAGCATTGCTGGAGGAAATTGCAACTGCGCCTCACAAGGCAGTCTCGATCTTCGACATCGTGCAGCATATACTGGGCTGGCAGATGCCAGTATACAAAGTGACCAATACGATTCGTGGTAATTTACCAGTGTTTACTGCCCAGAGCACCATCAGAGTAAATAATATAGAGTACCGGTCTGCCGTATACGAGGACTTGACAAAGAAAGGAGCAACTCAGCGGGCATCCGTAGACCTGCTAGCTACTATCCTGGGCTTACCAGTTCCGGACTTTAAGACCACGATAATAGATTTGCCGGCCAGTAGTGAAGAAGTGACGATTAACACGTCAAAAGACCCGATTTTTGCCTTGCAGGAGTATTGTCAGGCAAAGAAACTTCCCTTGCCGGTTTATTTATTTAAGGCGGAAGGACCTACCTGCAAACCTATTTTCACCTGTACCTGCACCTTTGGCTCCTCGACCAGCACCGGACAGGCAGGAAAAAAGCAGAGGGCCAAACGGCTAGCGGCTAGAGAAATGATATACACTTTAGTGTCCGAGAGTTAATACCGGGTTCGAGGCTGTAGTGAGAAGCGCCCTGGTTCTTTTAGTTTCAGTCCTTGTTTTAGTGGATCTTGCTCTCGAATGATTACAGAAAAAGGAAAACAAAAGGTAGTTGTAACCCACTTTCCGTAGATTTACACAAAAATGCCACTTATTTTCCCAATAAGGCAATAAGTTAAAAATTTAAAATTGGATTTGATGAAAAGACAAGGCAAATCGGCAAATAAATTCTACATCTGCAGAATGCAGGTTGTAAGTTTCAATCAGTGGTTTAACGGATCTTGCCCCTGGTTCTGAAAAAATCATTTTTGAATCTATTTTAAAGATTCTCAAAGACCTCTTTTGCAGTACTTATACCGTTTAATGCAGCAGGAAATCCGGCATAAACGCACATAAGGATTATAGTTTCAGTTATTTCTTCTTTTGTTAATCCGATATTTAAACCTGCTTTGATATGGAAAGCAAGTTGAGGTCTGGCAGTACCCATGGCTGTAAGTGCAGCTATTGTGGAGATCTGCCTCATTTTCAAGCTTAAGTTCTTCCTGCTGTAAACATCACCATAACCGTATGCAATAATATATTCAACCATGTCCGGGGCTATATTATCCAGATTTTCCTTCAGTATTTGTACCTGGTTTTTTTCTAACTGTGATAACATTTCAAGTCCGATTGAAAACCTATCTCCGTTTTTGTCTTCTTTAACAGGTTCAAAGGTTATTTTTCGATCTTTTATGACTTCCTTCAGTACGTTTATTGCATTTAGTGAACCTGGAAATCCGCTGTAACTTGACATCTGTATTATAACTTCCAATATTTCTTCTACAGAACAGCCCACGTTTAATGCCCCGTTAATATGGACATTTAATTGAGGTGCGGCATTTCCCATTGCGGTCAGTGCAGCTACAACTGCAATTTCTTTTTGCTTTAAACTGGTACTCTCCCTCGAATAAACATCCCCAAAAGAGAACTCAATGATGTATTTACTCAAATCTGGAGAAATACTCCCTAAATTTTTAACTATCTCTTCCCCTACTTTCCCATCGATTTCTTTTAATTTCAACCATCCTCTTTCATATCTTTCATTTTCCATAATATTACACTCCATAATATTACACTCCACATCTATACTCAGTATTTTATTTCAATCCTTATATAACTGGGACCCATTTCCTGGCTGAACTGTGTATGATAACTTGAAACAATTTATTATCCATGTTTCTAAATTAATCTAATAGAAATATTTTAAACATGAAACTGTACTATTTCAAGAAAATTCACAGTTTTACTGCTCTTTCGTAACAAAAGCAGGATACTGATCTTTAGATAACGTTCTTGTAAGTTTATCAGGGTCGAAATCATAATACGTTGGAATATACTCAAACCTCAATTTTCCGTTCTCCAGATAAAACCTTATTTTTGCATCAAAGGCAACCGGGCGATGGTTATCGTTGTCTGCTGGCATGTCCCTGTACAGCAGTTGCTGTTCACTCCAGCTTAATTGACTGTTTTCCAGTTGCAAATCACATACCCCATAAGCAATCCCTTCCATCGTATGCTCGCGGACGGTGGAAGAAATCAATCTCATTATCCCGGTTATCCCGGAGGTACTTCTGCGCTCTGCCAGTTCGTATCGAAATACGCTTACACCGTTAAAATCTTTTTTGACGGAGCTCCTTCTTTTATCCGAATCCAGAACGTATATTTTTTCAAGGGTGACAGTGGTCATGTCAAACTGGAATCCGTGCTCGGACAGAACCAAATTCGAAAAAAACATTTTATCGGAGTAAACTCCTTCCAGTCTGCCTTCTTCAAGATGATAAACTACTTCATCTGTATCAAGTTTTTTGCCAATTACATAATCCTTTAAAAAACCAACTATTTTTTCTTTATCAGGATCGAAGCGCTGACAAAACTGTTTTTTTGCTTGTGTTGTGTTCATACCTACTCACCTAACTTTCTCTGATTATATTTTGAGTTTCATAAAACCGGCTTATAAATGTTATAGACCAACCACGTTATACACTATAACCAGGCTTATAGACAAGGCTATACAAAAGTTGAGTATTCTGTTAATCGAAAAGCTTCTGGACTTTGAAAATTCCTTGATTGTTCCTTTCTTCAATGACAAAATACCTGCTGACATGACCAGAAAAGATATGAACAGTGTTGCCAAAAGGAAAGGTCGCTCATGTGGATTTACCATTCCCGAAACCAGCTTGACATCTGTTTGGAAGTCGGCGTTACTTATTTTTATGTGATGCATCCCTGATACTTCAGGCGTAAACGAAAAGTAATCTTTAGCTCCTCTTTCAGTCCCTCGTGACCCGCCAATTGTGGATCCATAGAAATCTTTCTCCCAGGAATGCTCTATGTTTCCCGGATCAACTATGGTGATCCTTAACAGTTCAGAGCTGGAATACGGTTCCTCTGTTTTAAACACAAAGGTCACCACTTCGTTTTCAGTAAGTATGACCTCGTTATCGATATCTTTTGATGGTCCGATAGAATCGCTTAACATTTCTTCACCTGAGATATATTCTCCCATGTAAAGAAAAAGGCCTGAAAGTAATAAATTAAATACAGAAACCATCCAGATAATATTAAATACGGAATTAGTTAATTTGTTCTGTTCTTTAATTTCGACCACCATCTATTCAATTAAAATGCTTGTCCGTGCATTTAAACATAAATTGTCCTGTATGAACTCCTTTGAGAATAGATGTAAGGCCTCAGTACTTTTTAACTTTATGATTTTTTCCTGTGAATTGTTTAATGCTTAACAATCCATGAAAAACAAAAGGCCAGAATATTTAAGTTTCAATCCTTGTTTTAGTGGATCTTGCTCAAGAATATTATCTTCAGGCATGAAAAGATACTGGCCAATAAAATAGACAATCTTTTGGGTTATTTTTTGATAGTCCATATATTAATAAAATAATTTTTATTTTTTGATGGCATGATTAATAATCCATTCTTCAATTTCAGCCGGCTTCATCTTGTTTTCAGTTGCTGCAATCTTGACTATAAATTCTATCGTTTCTTGTGGAGTAGATGTAAGTGTATACCCACTATCCTCAAGAACAAAATTCATTGCTTCGTATCCCGTTCTTTTATTTCCGTTAAAAAACGGATGTCTTGAGACAATGGTATAAACTACAATTGCAGCATTTTGAAAAACGGTGTTAGATTCCTTTATCATATATTCAAACATTAACTCTAATGTAGCAAGAGATCTAATTGCAGGCGTATAATCGTCAGGATTCTCTTCTTTGTCATAGTCAATCACCCGTTGATGAATTTTTAAGACATCAATTAAGCTAATCAATATATCACTTTCTTCCGAGTGCGTCTAAGATCTCTTTGTCTTCTATGAGTTTCCTATCCAACCATGCATCAAAATCTTTGACATGTGATTCTCTTCGTTCGGTGTTCTCTTCTTTTGGGAACATTGGTTTATACTCTGCCGTTTCTTTAACTTTAACAATGAGCCGTTTGATAATGGAATTGTAAGACTCGTTTTCTGTGATCTTAAATTCTTTAAGTGATTCCTTTACATCTGGGTCAATGGCTATAGTAGACATATATTATAATATGTTATAACAGAATATTAACATATCTAACTCAACATAGGATTGACTCTAATAGAATTTACTAAAAATGGCTTGTTAGTATTCTTTGTAAGTATGCGTTCATTTGTTTCAATCCTTGTTTTAGTGGATCTTGCTCAAGAATATTTTTGATGTAAATATTCAGCCTATAAAAACATGTCTATTGATATTGATTCTACTAAATCGAGGAATCCGAAAAATAACTTACGAACAATGAAAAACATAGTCAATCGCCAATAATCAAAGAAAATTACCTGACAGAAATTTGTATATTGAATTTTAGTAAAGATGGCTATTGATGTTGCTTTATCTAGGCTGAATAGTTATAATTTTTAATAAAATGTTATAGAATACGAGCCTTCTAATCTTTCTAATTATATACACTCTATCCATCAGGCGCACTACAAAACATTAGCTATTTTTTTTCTCCTATACAGCACATCCAGTTTTTATTTTCTACCAAATGTGTTTTTATATTTACGTACCCGGCCCTTTTTAATAATTCCTCCAGTTCTTGCGGTGTATGTAGTTTAAGATTACCAGCCTTTACATACGGGTCATTTCTGTCCTTAAAGCTCTGGCTGGTATACATTTCGTTAATTATCATAATCCTGCCGGAAGGTTTTAAAACCCTTTTAATTTCAAAAAAGTTTTCGATAAGATTGGGCCAGAAATAAACAGTTTCAACCGCCAGTGCCAAATCAAAACTGTTATCCTCAAAAGGAATTTTTTCTACACTTGCATTATGTATCTCAACTTTTCCGCTGTCTATTAATCCTTTATTAAATTCGATCGACCAGTTTACACAGTCATTAGAATAATCTATTCCAAAAACTTTTCCTTCAGGTGCAAGTAAGGCCAACCTGTTTACTGTTCTACCCCCGCCGCACCCGATATCCAAAATTATACTATCCTGCTTAATACCTATTTTTTCAAAGCCCCAGCTCGTCAGTTCATAATGGCTGATATTCATTTCATCCGCAACCAGTTTACCTGCTTCTCCGGCAGGCTTTCTGCATTGATTCAACTTTCTAGATAGTTCGCTCATAACTAACTCCTTATAATTCCTAACAGACAAATTTTATACTACTCTCTATTAATTGACTCAGTTCCAAAATCTAGTGATGAAAGTAAGTGTAACATCACTACATAAATTTATAATTCTCTAATTATGTAATGATGTTACGGCAAAAACAATGGTAATTATAAATCTTACTCTTAATAACTTATCGGAACTCCCTGCTCTCTCATACCTTTTTGATAGTTATAGCAATGATTACGAATATACCACAAGAGGAATTTTTCGTAGAAAAATTCCTCCAGCCTGCCCTATTTGCAGTGCTCCTATGGTTCATAACGGCTATAATCTATACATCAAAAAAGGTCTTGGAAAAATCAGCATTGGTCGATACAAATGCCAAAATTGTGGTAGTACAGACGAAGAAGATCATAGTTTTTGGGAAGGTCTGAAAACTTTACTTTTTGATTCATTTAATAATTTTTTCCAGGTGCTCAGATACCATAAAGTTTCTTATGATGGAATTTCTGATATAATGAGCTTCATATTTCCAAGATCAAGAAGCACTATTTTTAGAACATTCAACAAAGAAATGGAACAGGAAAATGTTCCAATTTTAGAAAATGTACATATGGTGCACTATGACGAACAGCATCCAAAAGAGGGACGTTGTCAGAAATACCGTTTAACATTACTGGATGCAAAAACTCAAAGAACAATAGCAGATGAACTTTTTGAGGATAAAAGTTCAGAAACCATCAAAACGTTTCTACGAAAAAATCTAGATACATCAGAACCTGTGTTTATTGTTACGGATTTTGATAAGAGATACCCAGATATTTTAAAGGAAGTTTTTGGGGATAAGTTAGTGCATCAATACTGTTTGATGCACTTAAACAAGCTTATAGTTAGCGATTTTCCGAAGAAAACAACAATTGAACAGGAACTATTAAAATACAGGTTATTGAATATATTTTACAATCGTGAAAATGAGATTAAATTCCTGGAAAAAATTCTATCTGAAGAACTTAACGTAATTATGAATGAAGAAAAGCATCAAGAATGGAGTATAAAGGCAAAAAAGGAATTTAACCGATTTAGATATAAATTGAAGCTAGAAA
>NZ_LMVP01000113.1 GCF_002287235.1 Methanosarcina spelaei | reverse complement strand
GGAAGACACGTTTTCCGTCTCCCATTCTCAAAGCGTATTCAGTTGCCATTTTTATCCTCTTTCAAATGAATTTAGTTTAGACTGTAACTTAGTTTATACTGAACAGATTTTATTGATTATTGGGTTCAGAGTAGCAGTTCCTTTGCTTTTGCGACAGCTTCACTTGCATTTTCAGCGTAGCAGTCGGCACCGATTTTGTCAGCCCAGGCCTGAGTTGCAGGAGCTCCGCCTACCATGACTTTTACTTTGTCCCTAAGCCCTTCTTCCTTGAGTAGATCTATTATGGCCCTCTGTCCTTGAAGGGTTGTGGTCATAAGGGCGGAAATTCCAATCATATTGGCATTGACTTCCTTTGCCTTTTCGATGAAGTTCATGACCGGAACATCACGGCCAATGTCATAGACTTCAAAGCCAGAGGACTGGAGCATTGTTGACACTATGGACTTGCCGATATCATGGACATCGCCCTCGACAGTACCGTTTACGATAACACCGAGTTTCTTGTTCTCCGTCCCTTCTGGAAGCTCAGCTTCAAGCACTTTAACCCCTGCTGTCATTGCATCAGCAGCTATCATTACATGTGGCAGGAAAAGTTTCCCTCTCTCAAAAAGAATTCCTACCTGGTTCATGCCTGCAGAAAGACCTTTGTCAATGATCTCAGCAGGTTCCATAACTTCTTTCGCTTTCGCGACAGCTGCGAGCACTGCGTCTTTTTTGCAGGAGATAACTGCATCAGAAAGCTCCTGAATAAGTTCCTCTTTAGTTGCCATTTTTTGTACCTCCACGAATGCCAGAAATTCACTTAGTGTTTGAGGAATAAACTGAATCTGGCATTCCAATAGGATATTTATATATAAGTCCTGAATTATTTAGCCCAACCTGTAGAGTTTTTTCAAAAAAGGTGAGAACTTGAGTACTACCCGTGCATTTGAAAAGCCAGTGCGCTCTGACGACCCTAATGGGCAGAACTCAAGTTATGAGTTTTTTTAATGGTATTGAAAATTTCAATGAGCTTTTTTGTAGAATTAAATTTCAAGTGAGGTCAATTTTTCGGGTTTTATTGATTACGTAATCACATGTTTACTAATTCTCTGCCTTTCAGCTTCGGACCGAGCTTAAGTATCAGATGTCTGAATTTTCAAAGATAGTTGTATGTTTTCTGGCTCAACAGAATTTCAAGAATGAGTTCCCTGGTTATGAAAGTGATATTTATGGCATCGAAAAGAACTTTCCAGATGAAGAAGGAAATAAATATTTAAAACCTTGCTGACAAAAAATAAGAAATAAACCGGGATAAGTAAGCAAACAGTTATAAAAGATTTAAAAAACCCGATTTTGATCGGTTGCTTGTGAAGAATATATAAGCAATTAATTAAATTTGTTATTTAACAAATTACGTATAGATATTTAAGCTAAGGTTAACAAATATCTCTGCATTGAGCACATTGCAGAAAAGTTATGTATAATCCTCAAAGTTTTCTATTTTTGCCATCTTGAGAGATTAAATATATTTTTATTAAGTATTCGAGAGCTTATAACTGAAAAAGTTTTTCACTTCATGACGTTCTTGAGTGTTCTTCTTTTGCTTCTTTGTTTTTGATAGATTACAATATCTCTTGTCCTACTTTGTCAAATCGGAATTTGTAGCCGTCACGGCAGGTTCATTTGAAGGCTTGATTCTCCTACCAGGTTATTAACTTCTTCTTTAAGCTTATTGTTCTGGTTAGTATACTTTTTTATCTTTTCTTCTATTGCTGTAATTTGTTTTTTTGCAATTTTTATTTTCTTCTCATTTGACTGTATAGTTCTTAATTTCTCGTTTATTTCAGTTTGCGTTTCTGTGTCCATTAGTGATGCCTCTTAAATTTCTTAATTTATTAATATAAACTCATTACATAAATAAATTTTTGTTTAAGTTTTGCATATTTAATGTTTTGTCAGTATTCCAATCAGCTGCCAAAACTGTTTATAGTTCTAGTAACTTTGCCAACTATGTCGTTGGTACTTTTGAATTCTCTTGTATTTTATGCAAGATTTCCACAATAGTTTCAGATAGACTCAGGGAATAGTTTAACTGCTTAGCCTGTCAAAAAAGTCATTTGATATCGATTTTAATGAAAACAAGGAGTTTGATAACTAACTGATAAATAGACTGTATAGAGAATACCGAGATACCTGTTTATGATTAGTTTATATATCTTATTGACCCAATGCCAGTTGGTCAAGGTTCATACAGAACGAAAACTAGTGCTTCGATTCCAAAATCAATTCCTTAATTTCTGGAAAAATCCGTGATCTTCTAGTCTATTCAAAAGTTAAGTTTTATGAACCTACTTTAGAATCACAGTACTAGCTGTGTTCAAGAAATCAAACATATATATGTTAGACCTTAAAGTTCTCAGAGGAGTTTGATAAACTGAAGTTCATCAAATTTCTCAATGTAAACTTTTCAAAATACCAAACAATGCAAATGCTACCCAGATATAAAAATAGCCGGCAGAAGTGCAGAGCGATGCTATATTGTATATATTAAATTCCATCTGTAAAATGAGTTTGAAGATACATATTGATATTAAACTGTTGAAAAAGTAATAAAAGATATTCAGAACCTTCAGTCTCTTAATGTAAGAGTAGTTACCTGCAATATAATGATCTGGAGCACTGATTCCAGCTGATATTTCAATTACTCTTTATTTGTCATTGGTTAACAGAGTACGATAAATTACTTTTGTAGTTCCTTTTTAAGACACTCAGGGCATCCCTGCCCGATTTTAGTCCATTTCCTTCCAATATACATATAAACAGCTTGCTTATAGTATTCTCCGCAGATTTCACATGGGGCATAGTTCCCCCCTTTCTTTGCTTTTGATTTACCGATTTTCATTTTCAACTCCTCGTATCTATACACATTAATTAGTATCTAAATAACGTATACTGATGCATCGATCTCAAGTTACATCAAAAACTAAACATTTGATTTTAGATCCAGGAGAGATTAACGATCTTCAATTATGTGCCTGTTTTGGTCGATGCACCACTATAAAAAACAAACCAGTTCGCGTGAGCGAGCGAAAAGGACGGGGACTGTGCTGATTTTCTATAAAATGAGCTCATCCCAAAACCAATTTCATTCCCAAATCTAGAGCTGATCCCAAAACTAAAAATTGCTTCTCTGAATCCTGTATTTCGAATGATCACTCAAGTTTCTGATCATGACAACAATCCTGAAAATTCTTGATGATTAAGAACTAAATGGCTTTTGGGATAGGCTCCTATACTATTTTCATGTTTAGAAATTAGAGCAATTATTCAAAATTCAAGGTTTTGGGATAGGCTCAATCATAAATCTCAAGATGTCTTGGATAGAGATCGCAATATTGCTAAAGAAGCATCGTGCTCTCGGAGAGAAATTCATGAGGCAGAACCTTAACTCTGCCCCATAAAGGGAAGGAAAAATATGTTTTGATGTAAATCAGTTACAAAAATAACATTTAATATCTACGGTCTTCTCTGGGTGTCCTGTGTTTAGGAAGACATTCCCTGCAGTAAACCGGCCGTCCTTCGGTTGGTTTGAATGGAACCTCTGTCTCAATACCGCAATCCGAACAGATTGCCTTGTACATTTCTCTGGGAGCTCTGAAATCTCTGCTATTGCTGTCTCTTCCCCTGAAGGGTTTTCCTCTATCATTAAAAGCCATTTGTTTTACCTTTGTTCTGGTTGTTAGTTATAGTTTTAGAACTTATGTGCTGAACTGAAAAATCAACAACATTAACCCTCAACAGTTTAAAATGTTAACTTGAAAAACAGTGCTATTGTGATTGATTTTGTCCCTCAAGTGCGTAAGTCCTGTATATTGTAATAAGCGCAAGTTGTATATATACATACACACTTGTATATATACAACTGACTTTTGATTGTTATTTCCTGCATGTTTTATCCCAAAATTAGCCGTTTTTTAATTTTCTATTTGTGTCTCTGAAATATGATAATTTGAGTTACCTTTCACGGATAAATACTCTACTGGAATTATCCTAATGACATTTTCAGCAAATTTTAGCATTATGTCTCCACTTTTCCGAAACTCGTATGCTACCTTTACTTCCTTCACATTCAGCTTCTGTCTTTAATAAATCGATTACAGGATCAACATATGACAATCGGTTGCTATTTACATCTAGCAAAAGTTAAGTATAAACCTCAAAGTCTTCTATTTTTGCCTTTTGAAAGCTTAAATGATATTTCTTTTTAAGTGTTCGAGGGCTTATAGCTGAAAAAGCCTGCATCTTCATGCCACTCTTTAGTGCTCATTCTCTTTTTATGGTCTTCAGTAGACAGTCCATATCCAGCTCCAGACTCATCCTCTTCTCAGATCAATAGGGCTTTCCCTTGTTTTCTTCAAACCACCTGCAGTATTCTTCAGGGCATTGTTTCTCAGGACACCCGCAAATATATTCCATAATATCTTTCATTTTTGCACTGGCAACTGATACCGATGTATCAGCAGCTCCGTAATAAATACGGAGTTCATCGCCTATCTGAACCCATCCGCAGGGAAAAACAACGTCATTGACATCTCCACTGCGTTCGTATGGCTCACGAGGCCCGAAGATCCAGCCTTCAGACCTGCGAAGCACTTTCGTGGGATCTTCGAGATCAAGAAGAGCAAGTCCTAGCCGATAACTTATTTTGGAAGTCGTCTGGCGTACCCCATGGTACATAACTAACCAGCCCTCGGGTGTACGGAACGGCTGAGGACATAAACCGATTTTGTAAGCATCCCACCATCCACCTTCCCTGGCATACAGGAGAACTTCCGGTTTTTCCCAGGATTTCATATCATAAGAAAAGGAGATCCAGATATTAGCCTTCAAAGTATGAGTAGTAGGCGCAGGCCTGTGTAACATTGCCCATTTGCCATTAAACCTTACAGGAAAAACAGCAGCATCTTTATTATCAGGTGGCATCAAAGGTCCTGCTCGGTCAAAATTACGAAAATCCTCGGTAAATGCAAGGGCTGGCAAGGGACCACTATCCGAAAAAGCTACATACACTATTGCCCATTTTCCCAGTTCATCTATGTAAGTTATGCGCGGATCTTCAACGCCATATATCTCTTCAGGGTGATTTACAGGATCCGGAAAAAAGGTTGGCTGACTGTCAATTTCCCAGCCATCAATTCCGTTTTCACTCCTTGCTGCTGTAAAGTGAGATAATCCCCTGTGGTCCTCAACCCTGACCAGTAACAGTATTTTACCATCGACTATGGCAGCTGCAGGGTTAAATACCGAATTAGCCCGATAAGGCCAATCTTCAACCGTAAGTATTGGATTTTTTCTAGACCGTACAAATAACTCCCCATGGTCTTTCCAGGCCATATTATCTCCCTCCAGCTTATATTGTTCTCTCATTTATATTCATAGACGAAAAACTCATTATATCCAGTTCCGGGGATATAGCGTTTAAGAGTGCTGGAGATATTGTGCTTAAGAGTGGCCTTATCTCAAGCACATCTTCTACATATGCTCTAAGAATTTCTGCAACACTCCAGGCCTGAGCTATGCATCCGCCTGGAGAGTGTGGATAATCTCCATTAAAAACTTCGGAAACGGTGCCAAGTCCTGCGGATTCAAGATGAGTATTAAAACCCTCCAGGAGAGCCTTCATATCTTCCAGACTCTTTTCGGAATAGTTGTGGACTTTCCGGTAAGCTCTCACATAAGCACCAAGGAGCCAGGGCCAGGCTGTCCCGTTATGATAGGCTGTATCTCGGGTGAGCGCATCCCCGTGATACTGTCCTTTATATAATGGATGATCACACGAAAGACTTCTAAGCCCAAAGGGTGTCAAAAGGTCTTTTTCAACTCTGTCCACAATCGCTTTTTCTTTATCAGGAGGAAGTATGGTGTTAGGAAGAGCTACTGCAAAGATTTGATTGGGACGGATTGCAGGATCTTTAACCTCGTTTCCGGCTTCATCTCTATATATAAGGTCAAAGAGACAATTAGTTTCCGAGTTCCAGAAAGTGTTCTCAAAATTTGAGGCAACACCATCTGCAAGCATTTCATATAAAAAGACTTCTTTTCCAAGAAGAGTACCCAGGCTGGAAGCAATTTTCAAGGCATTGTACCAGAGGGCATTGATTTCACAGGCTTTACCTGCTCTTGGAGTTACGGCCCACTCTCCAATTTTGGCATCCATCCAGGTTAGTTGAGGTCCCTGTTGAATAAGATGATCAGAGTCCATGCAGATTCCGAAGTCCGTACCTTTACGGTAATTATCTATAATAGCCTCTATAGTGTCCCAGATATCCGCAAGGAAAAGAAAGTTGCTCGTATATGCGAAGTAACGGCTAACTGCATGTATAAACCAGAGAGAAGCGTCTACCGTATTATAGACTGGTTCTCCTCCGAAAGCCGGGAAAGTATTGGGGATTAAGCCTTTCCTGCAATATCGAGCAAAATTCATGAGAACGGACCTGGCCTCTTCATGTCGATAAGGAATTAAAAACAGTCCGGTCAGAGATATCATGGTATCCCTTCCCCAATCAGAGTACCAGTGATATCCTGCAATTACAGTGTTTTCACCTGAAAAAGTATTCTTCACCGTAAAAGTATCCGTTGCCCTGAGAAGTTTAAGGGCAAAGGGATCTCTAAGCCTGGAATTAAGAACAAGGAGATTCTGTCGGTTTACTGTCCGTTTATAAAGTTCGTCAACTTTTCTGAGGTTAAGTGAGGAGATATCTTCTGTTGAAGCTGCAATAAAGAAACGAGAAGTTCCCGATTTTAGTTTGCTTTCGAAATAGCCGGGATTAAAATTGTCTTCCTGGGAGTTAAGCCCTCTTTGCTTTTCAGCGTCATACTCCAGGTTATAGTACCACCTGGGATCGGAATGATACTCAAGATTGGATGAAAGATAAAAGGTGAAACCGTTAGAACTCTCCAGTTTTACTCCTGAAGAATCAGTTTTCTGAGAAAAAGAAAGGTATCCTGAGCGAGCAGTGTAATGGAAGTCTCTTGAGTTTACCAATGGAAAAATTTTTAGTAAAGCTTCTTCTTTTTTGGATTCTATATCATAGAGAACACATGTCATGTTACTATTATGAACCAAAAAAATTTTTTTCTTCACGGTAAAATCACCGGGCTGGTAGACCCAGAGAGGAAATGGATTTTGAGTGTACTCGGAAAGGTAATTGAAGCCTGTGGGAGAGATAGTACCTGGATATTTATGGACTGCAAGTTTATAAATATCTTCATCAGTAGAGATCTCCTCATCAAAGGAAGAAAGTAATACAAACCTTCCTGGAGAGTTTTCCGGAGCAGCAACAAGCAGTCCGTGGTAAGTCCTTGTGCTTACTCCAATAACTGTAGAAGAAGCATATCCTCCAAGTCCGTTTCCTATAATCCATTCTCTTTTTATTCCTTCTTCATATGTTGAAAGACAGTCTGCGTCAAGGCTGATCCCACTCATGTATATTTAATTAGGATTGATTTATTAAATAGCTATACGTTTGGAAAAAAACAAGCTTATCCAGAGCTATTGCACCTTTTTTATATATTTATTAGATCTCTGAGTTTTATGCATCTTCAAATTTATTTTTATATATTTATAAAATCAGAATTAATAGATTTTATATTACGTTAAAATCTGATGTTTAAGATCTAATGTTTAAGAGCTGATGTTTAAGAGCTGATGTTTAAGAGCTGATGTTTAAGAGCTGAGATATTTAAGAGCTGAGATATTTAGGATCTGAGATATTTAGGATTTGTGATATGTTTGATATTGCACCTTCATGAAGCAACCATAACAATTATGATTTTTTGAAAGCCGCCTTGAGGTGCTCGTTCGCCATACCAATCGCACTGCAAGTCGCAGGTGTACCAGCAAGTGCATTTAACATCACGAAATCGTGTGTAGTTCCTAAATATCTAACGGCTGTAACATTGACACCAGCCTGCATCAGTTTGTGGGCATAGGCTTCACCCTCGTCGCGCAGCACATCATTTTCATCGGTTATGATAAGAGCTGGTGGCTGTCCCTTGAGCTGGTCAAGCGATGCCTGTAAAGGAGAAGCTGTGGGCTTCTTGCGTGTTTCTTTGTCAGGCAAATAATTGTCCCAGAACCACTTCATAGCTTCACGAGTAAGCCAGATACCGTTTGCATACTGCTGATAAGAATGGGTATCAAAATTAGCATCCGTCACAGGGTAAAATAGCACCTGATAATCAATTTTTGGACCGCCCCTTTCCTTTGCCAGAAGTGAAACAGCTACCGCCATATTTCCGCCTACACTGTCACCAACAATTGCAAGCCTTGAACTATCCAGTTTGAGCTTCTCCCCATTTTCTGAAATATATTTTGTTGCTGCGTACGCCTCTTCTATTGGTGTCGGGTATTTTGCTTCCGGATACAGCGTGAAGTTAACGAACACAACCGCAGCGTTAGCTCCATTTGCAATTTCTCGAACTAGTCGGTCATGTGTATTTTTGTCTCCGAGTACCCAGCCCCCACCATGAAAATACATAACGACTGGCAGGATTTCCTTATTTCCTTTTGGCCTGATTATTCTGATTGAAACCTGCCCCTCAGGACCGACTGGAATGTCCAGGTCATCAATTTCAGCAGGTAGTTTTGCTACCTGATCAGCCTGCAAATCCAAAAGGACTTTACGGGCGTCTTTTGGTGATAGCTGGTAGATTGGTGTCCCACCCTGCTTGTTTACCTTTTCTATAAATGCTTTGGTTGCTGGTTCGAGCAAGTCGATTGGTTGACTCACGGATAAGATCCTCCTGGCTTGATTAAATCGTACTTAATACTATTGCCGGCAAATAAGGCAAAACAATATCCTTGATTGTCCACCGCCACATGAGTAATTGTTTTAAAATTCACAATAAAACTCACAAATGTAATTTTGTTTGAGTATACATTGTTCAGAGCAAACCGGAAAACAACTGATAATCTATGTATATTTTGATTACTGATAAATATATAAAATAGATAGAATATATTTTCCTTATGACAAATAATTTTAAAAAGTAAGGATAGTAAATATTAAAAAATATTTGCCTTTCGCTCTCAGGATTTTTAATTGAGGCTTCAAAAATTCTATCCCGGAGCAAAACTTTATTAGTTACCGGGAAAATTATTTTTATTAATATTTTGTGTTTTCAATAACAGATTTTGAAAGATCTGTTTAGGATATCTAGAAGGAGTTTCCAGGGGAAGTAAAAAGCATGACAGAAAACAGGACATACACTTATCTGAATCCGAAAGTAGCCCTTATGGGGGCCGGTTGCGTAAAAGAAATAGGCAAGCATGCAAAAGATCTTGGGGCTACAAAAGCCCTTATAGTTTCAGGCAAAAGCAAACATGGAGAACGGCTTGCATTGGATATTTACAAAATTCTTGAAGACGCAGGCCTGGAGGGCACAATCTTCCCAGGGGCAGACCCGAATCCGACTGATACTTCAGTTATGGAAGGAGCGGATATTTACAGAAAAAAGGACTGTAACATAATAATTGCTGTCGGAGGAGGAAGCCCTATGGATTGTGCAAAGGCGATTGGCATTGTAGTATATAATGGTGGACTGATCAATGAATATGAAGGCGTAGGAAAAGTTACGAAAGGAATTCCTCCACTTATCACAGTAAATACAACTGCCGGTACTGCAAGTGAGATGACAAGTTTTACGATTATTACGGATACTAAGCGACATATCAAAATGGCAATCGTAGACCCGCGTATTACCCCTGATATTGCAGTTAACGACCCTGAACTCATGGTAAGCATGCCGCCTGCACTTACGGCTGCAACCGGTATGGATGCTTTAACCCATGCAGTTGAAGCTTACGTTTCTACCATGGCTACGCCTACAACGGATGCAGCTGCTATCAAGTCCATAGAACTTATTTCAAAGTACTTACGTGAAGCTGTTTCCCATGGAAAAGATATAAGAACAAGGGACATGATGGCGCATGCCGAATACCTTGCAGGTATCGCTTTCAATAACGCAAGCCTTGGTTATGTACATTCCATGGCGCACCAGCTAGGAGGGTTCTACAACCTTCCTCACGGAGTCTGCAACGCGATTCTTCTTCCGTATGTGGAGGCATACAATAAGCAGGTCGTCCCTGAACGCTTTGCCGATATTGCCAGGGCAATGGGAGAAAAAGTGGAAGGGTTAAGCAATGAAGAGGCGGCAGACAGGGCTATAGAAGCCATCAGGAAACTTGCATCGGATATCGGAATTCCTTCCGGCTTAAAAGAACTTGGCGCAAAGGAAGAAGATCTGGAACTCCTGGCTGAACATGCGATGCAGGATGTTTGCCGCCTGACAAACCCCAGAGAGCTCTCAAAAGAAGATATTATTAAGATTTACAGAAAAGCCCTGTAAAAAATACATGAAAAGAGCAATTCTGGAGAGAAAAACTCTGGAAAAAATCAAGCCTGAAGAAGAAAATTCCGAATAAAACAGTTTTGAAAAGCTTAAACCTGGAGAGGCCAATTCCCGATAAAACAATTCTTAAAAGCTTAGACCTGAAGAAGGAAATTCCGGATAAAGTAGTTCTGGAAAGTTCAAGCCTGAAGAAGGAAATTCCGGATAAAGTAGTTCTGGAAAGTTCAAGTCTGGAAAGCTTAAACCTGGAAAGAAAGCGTAAAATTGAGATATTACGTTTTTAATTATCTTGCTAAAAAACGAACTATTATTATCTTTCTTTATTTTTTTCTTTGTTTGAGGATAAGATTTGTAAATTGTTTCTTTAAGAGAAGGTATTAAGATTGCATAGATAAGAGAGAGTGATTTTTCGATGAAACTATTTGGCGGCCGTGAAGGCTATGAAGAAGAAAAAAAGCACATTTATCTGATGCATGAAAAGCTTGTTGCCATTGGAGACGATTATTGGATCGAGAATGAAGAAGGAAAACGAGAATTTTATATTGACGGTAAGGCATTTCGTCTCCGAAACACCCTGATATTAAAGGACGCACAGGGAAGAGATCTTTACAAAATCCAGGAGAGGTTACTCAAAATAAGGGACACAATGGATATCAAGCGAGCTGACAACGGACTGGCTGCAACAATTAAAAAAGCGTTGATTAATATTTTGAGGGACACCTGGAAGGTCGAAATTCCGGACGGCCCTGAAATGGAAATTAAAGGCGATATTCTGGATCATGAGTATCGGATTGATGTTGAAGGGGAGAAAATCGCAGAAATTTCGAAAAAATGGTTCCACATCAGGGACACCTATGGAGTGGAAATAGAGCCTGGGCATGACAATGCACTCATCCTGGCGATTACAGCTACGCTCGATCAAATGGCACACGAGGACTGAGTTCTAATCTGAAAAGAGTCCGAAAAAAGTTGATAGGTTAAGGCAGGTATCTTTGATAGATGTTGCTTTTAGAGAAGTAGCAATCAGGGCATAAACTTCTATGATGACTACGAAAAGAGAAACTGGAGGGGTGAAAATATAAATTCAAATGATCACTCAGTACCCGCTAAAATTTTACTTTACAGCACCGTTGCTGTTATTTTGACAATAGGGATGCGGGAGATTGCATCAATACTTACAGTGGTCTTTTTCTCTATGTTTACCGCGCTGATCTTTACTCCGATTGTCCGCTGGCTAAAAAAAAAAGGGGTTCCAGGTGTACTGAGTGTTATTCTGGTAATTTTATTATTTACTCTAATTATCCTGGTCCTTGGGGTAATAGTTGTTAAAGCAGCAATGCAGTTTGGAAGTCAAATACCGATTTATCAAGCTCAGTTGACTGAACTCATAAATAATCTTACAAAACTTGTCCCTTCATATAAAGGATTTTCCGTAGAGTCAATTCTCCGTAGTGCCTTGTCAGTAACGATTTCTCTCATGGCAAATACTGTTAATGTAATTGTGAACGCCGGAACAACAGCCGGAATTATTATTATTACAGCAGCATTTTTGCTAATAGATGCAGCCAGTGCTCCTGAAAAAGTAGACTTGGAAATTGGAAAGCAATCCGAACTCCGCTTGAGGATGAGTGAGTTTAGCAAAAAACTGGTAAAATTCATTGTTATAAGAGCAGAAATAAACCTTATAACAGGTACTGTAATCGCCCTCCTTCTATTTATCGGAGGCATCGAGTATGCTATTCTCTGGGGAGTCCTCATATTTCTGTTAAGTTATATTCCCTATATTGGTCTGGTTATTGCTTCTATTCCTCCCATAATGCTTGCGCTTCTCAAGTATGGGCCTCTAGGTGCTCTTGCAGTCATTCTAATTATCGTTATCGTAGACGCGCTTGCAGAAAATGTCCTTTTCCCGTCACTTATGGGAAAAGGCCTGCAATTATCTCCTGCTTTCCTATTTCTTGCTCTTCTCTACTGGAATTTCGTATTTGGACTCGGAGGTGTGCTGCTTTCGATACCGCTTACAATAGTTCTGAAGATTATACTTGAAAGTTTTGAGGAAACAAAATGGCTGGCCAGATTGATGGGCCCGATTGAAGATGCTGAAGAAAGTTAAGAAAAACTAGATTCTGTGAACTAACCTTCTATGAAGGCCAGAAAACTTAGAAGCCTGACAAATTTTGTAGCCTGGATAATTAAATCACTATCGAATCAGGAAATGTGAACAAGAAACGACGATGAGAAGAGTTAAAACAATAAATTAATGAAAAAATTGAAAATTTTCTGCAAGAATAAAAGGTAGAGATAAATCAAAATCCATGCTTGCCACCTGAACAGGGATTTCCAATACCTTAACGGGTAATTGATCTATCACCATGCTACCTTATATCCAAAAACCATGTCCTGACATTCTTGACACAGCCCCGAACTCTTGAATTCCTTGACAAATACTTCGTTTCGGAATTCTTTTTCGTCTACTTTTTCCGCACATAACGGACATATACACTTTTTAACTATCAAAACTTCTCGTCTAAGTCTTATTGATTTTAGAAAGCTCTTTTTTTCTATATTCATATATATCAACTCTACAATTCTGATACAGTATACTACAATTTTGATACATTATACTGTTTTCATAAAACCACCCAAAAACAAGAAGTAAATACAGGTGGCTCATTTCTCTCAACTTAAATGCCAGATGCTTTTCAGCATACGTATCAACAAACAACTATGGCTGCAATGCTTGCAGTAGTGTTCTATCTTTGTTTTGGTGTGTTATTCGCGAATTTTTGTAATACAAAAGTAGTGTAGGATTTTCCTACCATTTCAATGTTTATTTAAATAAATCTTATTCGCGCATATAACAATCTGCAGAATCAGATATAAGTTTATTGGTTTTTTACGTATTTATTTAGCAAGATTTAAAATTAATTTCTAAAGTCTTTGTTTAATTTAACACCTTTCATATGAGTTATTTTGAGAAACCGTATAATTTATATCTTTGATTATTGCTGTTGTTGTTTTATTCTAAAATTATTTAATTTTTAATTTATTAGTACAGTCAGTTTTTGTATACAGGTGACCCATTATTTTGCCAACTTCTAATTTGTTTTATTTTACATTATCATTGCACAACACAAAATGAAATTGAAATTTACTCAACATTTGACTTTTTACGTCCCCTGTTGTTGTATTATGTATATTGGACTTCCAAATTGTGTTGAGTCTACGAAGTCATTTCAGGAGTCCACGAAGTCATTTCAGGAGTTCACGAAGTCATTTCAGAATGCAACAATTCGGGACAAGCTCGATACTTATTAATAACCTTGATAACAAGCATTAAACAAACGATATTAAAAAAGAAAAATAGAAGAGTTCTTAATATCTCATCCTTTCTTCGACGAAACTAGTTTTCCCTGAGCGTTCCACAAATAAGCCGTATCTCCATACTCTTTATGTTTGGGGTCGTGATTATTCCATATGAAAATATTTTTGCCCCAATAAAGCGTGCTTCCAGAGCTTTTACCAATTCCGCTTCTGAGAGTTACCGTAGATTTAGATTTTAATGTGTATGAACTAAAGATATAGGTGTGTTTTGCACCTTCGTCTTTGATTTTCCAACCTTTCAAGTTTACTGATGTTTTTCCGCCGTTTGTAAGTTTAACATATTCCTGGTTAGGCTTTTCACCAGTAGCGCCAACATATAAAGCACTTACATAAGCTGAACTTGACGAGCCGCTTATCTTTTCAGTGGCACCAAACGCAAAAGGAACGGTACCCAAAAGCAAACACATAACGACAATAGCTACCGCTAAGCGATTTTTCAATATTTACTACACTCCATACAGTTTTATTATTTTACAAAGTAAAATAACTCCATAAAAGATTTATATATTTTGTTTTTATGATAAAAGAAAAAATTTATATCATTGATAGAAAAATTTTTCTTTTTTACGAAATTTATATGTAATCTTTTAATCCAACTCTAATTTTCTTATGTTGTACTGCACTTTTAAAAAGAAAGAAAACTAAAAAATCAAAAAATCTGCCATTTGTTGACATCTGTGATGTTTCTGGTCTGCTAGCAGGGACAAACTATTGCATGTTCGGAAGTATTAAAAGATAACGATTATTTTTTGCTCTTTAACATACTTGTTCGTCCAGTGATTGACACCGGATTTCACGATCTAAAGCCAATTTTTATCTTCATATCAATAAAAGTTTAAAAGCCATTTTCATGATAAGAAACTTGTTGTTTATTCGGAATTTGAAAACTCAGAGATTCTTTTATTGAGTTCCGGATAAGCTCGTAAGTAAGCTTCAACACTGCTCATATTGATTCTGCATCATACTTGCTCGTTAGGTTTTTCTCTTAAGTCTGTTAATGTAAGAGTAGAACCAACTGAAGAAATAGCCATTAATCAAACCATAGTTTAGGAGAATTTCTTATATTTAGACTCATATGTTAATTAATGTAAAAACATTTGGGGCACATATGGACACGGACGATAATTCGGTACCAGCCAGTATTTTACTTTACGGTACAGCTGCGGTTATCCTGACTATTGGGATGCGGGAAATTGGAAGCATACTCGTGCCTATTTTTTTCTCAATATTCGCCTTTCTAATCTTTTCTCCCATTGTCCACTGGCTCCAGAGAAAAAAAGTTCCTGGTTCGATTAGTGTGGGTCTGGTAATTATTTTCCTTATCATATTTGCTATTGCTGCAGTGCTCCTTGTTACGGGGTCCTTACTTCAGCTCAGTACCCAGATCCCGGAGTATCAAACTCAATTAACAAGTATTTTTGAAAATATTGAGCGGTATTTACCTTCGTCAGGTCAATATTCTTCCATTGAGGGAATTTTACGTGACGTAGGAGCATTCCTGCTGGGTCTGACTGTAGGAATACTCACAGGAGCCTTAAATGCCGGAACAACAATTGCGCTCATTGTTATCACGACAGCATTTTTACTTCTGGATGCTGCAGGTGCGCCAAAAAAGTTGGAAAGAGAAATTGAAGATCAACCAGTCCTTCTTTTGCGGGTTCGCGAATTTGGAAGAAGTCTGGTAGATTTTATCCTCATAAGGACCGAAACCAACTTGATTGGCGGCATCGGAACGGCGATACTGCTCCTTATCGGAAGAATCGATTTTGCAATTCTCTGGGGTTTTCTGACATTCCTGCTAGGTTATATTCCTTATCTGGGCTTTTTCCTCGCAGCTGTTCCACCTGTACTGCTTGCATTATTTAAATACGGGGCCATAGGGGCCATTGCAGTGCTTGTCGGGATATGGCTGATAAACGTGCTTATAGAGAATGTTCTTTTTCCATCCCTTGCAGGAAAGAGCCTTAAATTATCTCCTTCCATAGTGTTTCTGTCTCTATTCTACTGGGGTTATGTGCTGGGCGGCTCAGGTGCACTTATAGCCATACCTCTTACAATGGTCGTGAAGATGATCCTTGAAAGTTCCGATAATACACGCTGGATGGCAAAACTGATGGAATCAGGAAGTAAAGAATAAAATACTTATGAAAGAGTAGAATAACTTATTTTAAAGAGTAGAATAAGTTATGAAAAAATAAGATAACTTATCTTAAAGAGTAAAATAAGCTATGAAAAAGTAAGATAACTTATTTTAAAGAGTAAAATAAGTTATGAAAAAGTAAGATAACTTATTTTAAAGAGTAAAATAGCTCATCTTAAAGAGTAAAGTAACTTATCTTAAAGTGTAGAATAACCTATCTAAAAACCTTAATCGAAATATCCGGTAATATATCTCCTCTTTTTATCCTTCGAAATTCGTATTCAGGTTCGTATTCTTATTCCCCAAATAACCGCTCCAATTCCCCCAATAATAAGGAAAAATCCGAATATCCAGGGTAGGATCAGAACTCCTGTCAGAGAGTTAGTCAACAAAAGTAAACCAAGGATAATAGAAACGGCACCAAGAATCCACATACCTCCTCCCCCTTTAAGTGTTGAAGCAAGTATTACAGCACCGTTGACAATAGCTAATGCTCCTATGAAGATAACGAGAAGCTTAAGAACTATGTAAGGACTGAAGATAGGGTACATCAGTATAATAACTCCTGCAATAATGCTCAAAATACCTGAAAGCAGCTTCCATTTTCCGTCCTTCGTAAAGATCAGCGCTCCTATAACAGCAATAATTCCTTCCGCTAGCCAGAAAATAGCCAGGAGTCGTATTAACAGAATAGTGGTTGCTATAGGCTCGTATAAAAGAAATATACCTATAACAACAGCAATAATTCCTTCAAGAAGTACAGACCACCAGGGTATCTGCGATACTTTTAACTCCGTTTTGGAATCAGTACCAATTGGTTGCTCCATATATCCCATCTCCCTATATTCGGACCTTATCACTAATGCTTGCCATATACAGGTATAAACTCATCTGAAGAGACTTAGGCCTATCCGAAAATTGTTCTTATGTGAAACTTTCACAGCGGGCAATATACACAGCCAGAAAGGATATTCGCAAATCATGATCCATTTTAACCTTTCAACTTGCATCACAGACTTTTCGGGCAGGTTCTAAATCCGATTCTACTTTTTGCCGGTTTAATCCTGATGTTAATTTTATACATACTCGTTTATATATATATTCTCATTTTTATATATTTATTGAATAGTACTTCTGTGACAGTTTTTTGACCGCAGAGATTTTGATAGAGGGAACGAAGCCTATAGAAAGCGTACGAGATCCAGATCTCACTCATATGACAACTAGCTGTTTGTGAAGCTCAGCACAACAGAATCATAACAGCAGGACTGGAAATAGAAAGAACACAAATCAAGAACCACTTTTCCAGGTGTAATCGGATACACGTTTGACCAGTCTGAATCAGCCTGGCCGGAATCACTGCGCGACAGAGTCTAACTTCATATTATACATCTTCACTATGTCTTCACTATGTCTTCACTATGTCTGCACTTCTTGGCCAAAAACATATATCCTTAAGAAGAGGTTGGGCACCACACAGGCAAAGCAGGTAAAGTAAAGAACTTCTAAGGAGAAAACGGGTGCATAATGCCCTGATATCAAGAGATAGATGATGAAAAAATCGACCAGCGAGTTGTTCGCTCCATACAGTACATGTTCCTGCTGGTTTTTAGTTTTCTAGCCATAGTTATACTCCTGAGACATTTCGGAATCACGGGAAATGCACTTACCGCATCACTTACAGCCCTCGGTCTTGGTGGAGTAATCATCGGGCTTGCAGCGCAGACAACTCTTACTGATATCATTACCGGGATTGTGCTTTTAATTGACCGCCCTTTTAGAATCGGAGACCGTATTCGGATAGAAAAACTCGATACGTGGGGAGATGTGGTAGAAATCGGGTGGAGGTCAACACGTGTTCTTACAAGAGACAATAGACTTGTAATAGTCCCTAATTCTGTGATCGGAATGGATTTGATCACTAATTATTCCATACCCGATAAGATATACCGTGTCGAGACCGATGTAGTCGTATCATATGGCCCGGATATAGAGTACGTACGAAACCTGATTATTGAAGCAAGCACGAAGACTGGATCATGCATGAAAATCCTATACAGGTTCTCTTACTCGAGTTCACAGGGTCAGGAATGAAACTCAAAGCCAGATCCTGGATAGAGGATTACGTGGAGACAAGAGTTTCAGAGGACCGACTAAACACGGCAATTTATAAAGCTTTGATAAATGCAAATATAGCAATGCCTTCTTCTGATATTATTATTCATTTTGCTGACCAGGGAAATGTGTTAACAATTTCCAAAAAAGACGAAAATTAAAAAAGGAAATAAGATTAGCAAAAAGAATAGAACATTTTTAATTTTAAAGAGTAATTCTCCTCAGCAGACTCGATAAAATAAGTCAACGTGCATAGAATAATATATAAAAGAATAATTATATAAAGTGATTTATTGAACCCCGAGATTGGGGAAATCTCGAAGGTTCTATTGGGGAGTTGACAGTATAAAAATTGACATGTAGATTCCTGCAAGAGGTTTTCGTAAAGAGATATTCGACATATCTCAGCATCCGGGTTGAAATAGAGAATTCAAAAAACAATTTTAATCGATTTGCCTACCTCTGGACAGTCCAGTGTCATGTATACAACAAAATGTCATACAAAATCGATTGCCATTACTCGAAATAATTGAGTTCTTCAGAATTGATGCGGCACTGGTCTGTGAAAGGACATCAATACATGTGAAATATGCAAGATCACACTGTACGAAGAAAATCATACTGGTGGCTTTCTGCAACAAACTGGCTGCTCCCTGACCCTGCCACAAAAAGCTTGAGGGATTTAAGTCAGGTTTTTTCCCGACTATTGTGCTTCTGCATGTTAAGACAGCATAAAACATGTAATCCGGGATGAAGACAGGACTAACCCAGCTTTTTCAATACTTAAAAAACGATAATTGCGATTATGATTTCACCTCTATTAATGAACTGACGTGAAAACATAATAACCAGCAAATATGTCGCATAAAAGGAGGTTTGAACCATAGCAACATTAACAGTTCTGAAGTTTGAAACCGCTGACGGTGCTGAACAAGCTCTTGAGGTGATAGAAAATTTAAGCAAAGAGCAACTGATCAATCTGCATGATGCAGCCATAGTCACCTGGCCTGAGGGAAAAAAGAAACCGAAAACAAAACATTTGAGCGATTTAAAAGGTGCCGGAGCGTTAAGTGGAGCTTTTTGGGGTTTACTTTTTGGCCTGATCTTTTTTATTCCTATATTTGGTATGGTAGTTGGGGCAGCAATGGGTGCACTGATGGGTTCCATGTCTCATGTGGGTATTGATGAAAATTTTATAAAGTCAGTGCGCAGCAAAGTGACTGAAGGCACTTCAGCTCTCTTTTTGATGACCAGTGATGCCATAGAAGATAGAGTCGCAGATGCAATGAAACAGTTCAAGTTTGAAATCATTGCTACCAATTTGTCCAAAGAAGAAGAGAGAAAGCTGCATGAGACATTCGCCGAAGAAGAAGCAGCTCCGGCACGCTAAAATTTGATCGAAAAATGCTAATCTGGGAAACACGTGTTTCTAGAACTTAGTTTAAGCCAAGAACAAAAATTCAAGAAGAAAATAAGTGGGAATAAAATGAGTGGGGGTGCAGAGTAAATTCAGTTCCTCTCTACACCCTTATTTTTATAAATTTTTTAGAAAATCAAAAATTGATAGGGAGACAAATGCCGCTTAAAGAATACAAACCAGGAACCACTTTTCCAGGTGTAATCGGGCGCACATTTGACCAGTCTGAACCATCATGCCATGACCCGGATGTCAGACTCAGGGAAGAAAGCTCGTATGAAGAAAAGAAGCTCTATGCCCGCATGATGGAAGTCTTTGTCGGATTTCTGGAACACACCGATTACCATATAGACAGGTTGCTGCAGTTTCTAAAAGACATTGGCGAATTTGAAAACATCTTGATTATGGTTATTTCCGACAATGGTGCCAGTTCCGAAGGTGGTTCTACCGTACCGGTCAACGAGAATTTATTATTCAACAATGTGCCTGAGGGACAGCACCAACTGCGCTTCGAGTTTGAGGTGACAGGTAAGCCAGATGTTGCTAACGGTAAGGGTGCACCCGGAAAGGCTCAACTCTATATAGACGGGAAATTAGTCGGCCAGGCTGAGATCCCTGTAACTACTCCTCTTGTACTCGGGTTAACCAGCGGGGTTACCTGCGGCTCAGCTCACGGATCACCGGTTACACCTGATTACGAGCCTCCTTTTGAGTTCACAGGCAAGATCTACAGGGTGACCGTGGACGTGAGCGGCAAACTGATCGAGGACAAGGAAGCTGAAACACGCATGGTCATGGCACGGCAGTAAACGGAAACACATCCAAGGAGCCAGGGGACTGCCAGTTCTTCAGAAAGGGTGAGAATCATTACGAATAAAGCCTCCAGAACTGTTTTGTCGGGAGTGTGATGTACGTTGAGCCTGGTTATTTCGATGCAGGGGGGAAATACTGAATGACACAAAACTATCTGCCTCCCAGAATTCATTTGCTGGCCAAGCCTACGGGAGCGATCTGCAACCTTGCCTGCTCCTATTGTTTCTTCCTGGCTAAAGAAGCACTCTACTCGGGTAGCAGGTTCCGAATGTCAGATGAAGTTCTGGAAAACTATATCCAGCAGCTTATCACAGCCCACCGCAGCTCGCAGGTAACTGTTGCCTGGCAGGGAGGAGAACCCACACTTATGGGAATAGACTTTTATCAGCGTGCAATCAAACTGCAGGAAAAGTACAGAAAACCGGGTATGGTATTCGAAAACACAATGCAGACAAACGGCACGCTTCTGGACGATGAATGGTGCCGGTTTTTTAAGGAAAACAATTTTCTCATAGGGATCAGCATCGACGGTCCTCGTGAACTGCACAATGCATATCGGGTGGACAAAAAAGGAGAGGGGACTTTTGACCGGGTCATGCAAGGGCTTCGCCTGTTGCAAAAACATGATGTGAAATACAACGTCCTGACAACAGTCAACCGAGTTAACGCTGACTATCCACTGGAAGTCTATCGCTTCCTGCGGGATGAAGCCGGAACAGACTGGATTCAGTTTATTCCGGTTGTAGAGCGAATCAATGAGGAAGGGCATACTCTTTACCAGAGAGGAAAAACGGTCTCAGACCGTTCAGTACAGCCTGAACAGCTTGGAAGTTTTCTGAGTCTTATTTTCGACGAGTGGGTTAGAAACGATGTGGGGAAAATATTCGTGCAGACTTTTGAAGCTTCCGCTCGCAAATGGCTTGGTCTGCCTTCAGGCATGTGCGTTTTTGAAGAAACATGCGGTATAGGGCTTGTTCTGGAGCATAATGGGGATCTTTACTCATGTGACCATTTTGTGGAACCTGAATACCTTTTAGGGAATATAATGAAAAAAGAAATAAGCGAGCTTGCCGCAGCGGAAAAGCAGTACAGGTTCGGACAGGATAAACGTGACTCTTTGCCTCATGTATGCCGTGAATGCAAGGTGCTCTTTGCCTGCCAGGGAGAGTGCCCAAAGAACCGTTTTCTGACCACTTCTGCCGGAGAAAACGGCCTGAACTATCTTTGTAAGGGCTGGAAAGCTTTCTTTCAGCACATTGATTTTCCGATGCAGATAATGACAGGTTTAATTCGCAGGGGTTATCCGGCTTTGGAAGTTATGAGAGTTATGGTTCTGGAAGATGCTTTTTCCCAGGCAGGGCGCAATGATCCCTGTCCCTGCGGTAGTGGACGAAAGTTTAAACGCTGTCATGGCACAAGAAAAAAAGAAAGAAGTATTTGAAAGAAGGAGCCTGAAACAGATAAAGCAGAGAGTTCAGCTGCAGCCCGGACCTGTAGTTTGATTTTGAAAGAAGTAAAGCTGAGAGTAAAAGAAAAAATTCATAGTTTAGTAACATAAAAATTCGTAGTTTTTTCTATTTAATTTCAGAAGGCTGTTTAAAAGCGCTAATTCAAGATATCAACCAATCTATTTGGGGGGTTAAGAATGGAAGAAAAGAAACCAATTATCCTGCTCATCTGGAGAAAGCAAGAAGGAGTCTGCCATTGAAAGTTGTAAGGTTTATTGCAGGAATGCGTTTTTTCGTATTGATTCCGGTGATAGGATTGGCGATTGCTGCATGTGTTTTATTCATTAAAGGCGGCATAGATATTATTCATTTCATGGGAGAACTCATTATCGGAATGTCAGAAGAAGGGCCAGAAAAAAGTATTATTGTTGAAATTGTGGAAACTGTCCACCTCTTCTTAGTCGGTACAGTGCTTTTCCTTACATCTTTCGGGTTATACCAGTTGTTTATACAGCCGCTTCCTTTACCTGAATGGGTGAAAGTAAACAATATTGAAGAACTAGAATTAAACCTTGTAGGGCTTACTGTGGTCGTACTGGGGGTCAACTTCCTGAGTATTATCTTTGAACCTCAAGAGACAGATTTAGCAATATATGGAATAGGCTATGCTTTACCCATCGCAGCTCTTGCTTACTTTATGAAAGTGCGTTCACATATTAGAAAAGGAAGTAATGATGAGGAAGAAATGAGAAACATAGGTGAAGTGACTTCTGTAAACAGCGAATCAAACTGGCTAATAAACAAAAAGGGAGACTGAAAAAGGGAGACTGAAGTCAGATCGACTATTTCACGTTCTTCTTTGCAGATTGTTCTTTATGTGTCTGTATAAATCAACAATTGCTTTTAAGTGCATTTTGTTCATAATATTGTATTAAGTTTTCAGGATCACTTAACTAATAGTATGGAGGCAGATTTATATTACCCGAAACAGTATGTCTGGAGTAAGATTGCTCTTTTTACTGCTGTTGATGGTACTTATTTTGCCCGTAGACCCGGCAGCTTCGGAGTTTAATTATCCAAGAATCTTAGACCATCCCTGGGATCATTCTCCTATCACTGTATATATAGATAACAAAAGTGTTCCTCCACATTATAGTCCTACTTATTACACACAGGTACAAAAAGCTCTGAATTACTGGGCAGAAGGAGGAAATGGAAAACTGGATTATACTCCCGTTTTTGAAATTGTGGATTCCGAAAAAGCTGACATCAGGATAAGATGGGTTGAAAACCTGCAGAAAGACCAGGGTGTTCCTCCTGAAGTTGCAGGTGCTACAGTTCCATTGATCGTCAACGGGCGATATATACGCGCAGATATAATGCTCGGAGTTGGATATTCTCAGTGGGGGGAATGGATCCCTTATAGTGATACTGCAATGCTTGCCATTGCAAAACATGAATTGGGGCATGCCCTGGGTTTGAATCACAGCAACGACAAGCAGGATATTATGTATCCAACCAACGAGCAGATAGATAATGCAAACCCTATCCTGGATAAGTACGGTTCGTTTTTGCTTTTTGCAGTTTACGCCGTTCTTGCTATTGCCGTTTTTCTCTCTGTAAGCTACGTATTAGGACGTATTGCCAAATAAAAGCTTATCCTAAAAATAATTACCAACTGCAACTTCCACAATAGAGGGGAGTTAATTAAATGAATACTGCTGAAACAACCACTTCTAACCTAAAAATAAAAACTTTGCTTGGCTTTGTAGAGCTTATTGTCATTCTGGGGTTGTTCCTTTTTGCTCCTGCAGGTTCATTAAATTTTTGGCAAGCGTGGGTTTATTCAATTATATACGTCGCATCATCAGTGACAATTACTTTTTATTTATGGAGAACAAACCCTGAACTTCTGGCTCGTAGGGTTAATGCGGGACCAGGCGCTGAAAAAGAAAAGACGCAGAAGATTACACATTTTTTTGTTATCTTATTATTTATTGCCATTCTCGTTATTTCCGCGTTTGACCATCGTTTTGGTTGGTCGCATGTTCCGTTCTACATTGTCATCCTGGGCGACATTCTTGTGATTCTGGGATTTTTTTTACTCTTTCTCGTCTTCAGAGAAAATGCCTTTGCATCCGCAATCATTGAAGTAACAGCCGATCAAAATAATAACAACCGGACCGTATAGTATAGTCCGGCATCCACTGTATGTGAGTGGTCTCATTATAATGTTAGGCACTCCTCTCGCGCTTGGATCGTGGCGTAGCTTACTTGTATTTATTCCCCTTACGCTGGTAATTATCTGGAGACTTATTGATGAAGAGAAGTTTCTATCCAAAAATCTGCCAGGCTATGAAGAATACTGCCAAAAAGTTCGTTATAGATTAATTCCATTTTTGTGGTAAATATTGTCATCAGTTGTAGTCAACTCAATAATCATTGGTTGACTATTTTTATTGGTAATTCATTTATGCTTTATGTTGTCGGCTTTCTACCGGTAGCGAATTACAGATTAAAGTTGATAATTAAATTGGACGTTGTGCAATTTCTGAGACTCAGGTATCCACTTGTCGGATTTTAGATGAAGCGCCACCCTCCTGATCGAACCCCGTCTCTGGTGAATATTTTACTCCGGCAATAGTGTTAGTAATAGCCCTGATGAAAGTAACAAAACTCCAATAAAGATATTGTCAAATCAAATTGGGGAAAACAAAGATGAATGTATCACGAAAACCCTGGCCAATTTCACTTGGGATCTTTACAATCTGGCTGATTGTTGTTGTAGGAGGAGGACTGCTGCAGGTTAAAGGCCAGCCTACTCAACTTGATGAACTGGTTAAAAGTCAGCTTATTTATGGAGTGCTTGCTGCAATAATCTTTTTGTCCGGAACAATTACCTATTTTAACTGGTGGAATAAGATTGGATGGAAAGGCCCTAATAGTTCACGGAATTTGCGCCTTTTATCATTACCGGCTCTGTTCCTTTTCATCATGCTACTGATAGTTTTATTTACAGGCCTGCCGTCAACCCGGGTACTCTTAATTGTAATTATAAACACCTTGATGGTAGGTATCAGCGAAGAGTTAATGTTTCGGGGTGTATTGTTTTATGGCGTCTCTTCATCATTTGGGATCTGGCGTGCAGCATGGATCACAGCAGCTATTTTCGGTTCGGTTCATACGTTAAACAGCTTAATAACCGGAGACTTTAGTGCAAGCGCATTCCAGGCTTTTTTTGCAGGTATGTTTGGAGTCTGGGCAGTAGCCTTGCGGGTTCGCCTCGATACAGTCATTCCATTAATCATCATTCACTGGCTATGGGATTGTCTGGCATTTCTTGCAGGTTCCTCGGAAAGGCTAGGGCTGGTATTGTTATTCTTTTCTTTTATTTTATTATTTTATGGCATCTGGTTATTACGAGGCTTTCGATCAACCGTTGCGCCGGTTAATCAAAACCGTTGCGCCAGTTAATCAAAACCGTTGCGCCGGTTTATCACGCCTATAGGGTTTGGGGATAAGGTACTCAAACTTAAACGTTTCTTGGGGTTTTCACTCAAGCCTTTTTTGAAAAGGCTTGTGACCACACTGTCATGATGTTTTTGAGTTAGCAGTGCTTTTCGCTCAAGCCTTTTTTTAAAAGGCTTGTGGGCAAGCAGTTTTTTTAAAAGGCTTTAGTTTCAAGTACAGGTGGATACCTGCCCATGCTGGATGAAAGGACCTTATCAATAAGTTTTAAACAGGTTTTCCAGGAATGTCCAGACTTTCTCAATAGAAGGAATGAAGATTTTTTCCGAAGGAGAATGTGCATCTTTGATCGTCGGTCCAAAAGAAATCATTTCCATACCTTCATGCACCGAGCCGATTATTCCGCATTCAAGTCCTGCGTGAATTACTTCAACCTCAGGTTCTTTCCCAAAAGTTTCGGTATAAACTTGCTTGCATTTTAAGAGTAGTTCAGATTTCAGGTCAGGTTCCCAGGCAGGATATTTGGGTTCATGTTCAACCCATGCGCCTGCGAGTTTTGCGATGTTTTCTACTTTTTTACTAATTTTCTCCAGTCTGAGATTGTTTGAACTGCGCTGGCTTGATACAATTATCACTTCGTTTTCAACTGTCCGCACCGTTGCAAGATTGTTTGAGGTTTCGACGAGTCCCTGAATAGTTTCCGACATCCTGTAAACCCCATGAGGTAGCCCCAGAATCAGTTTTTCAAGTTTTTCTTCGGTCTCTGGTGAAAAGACCCTAATACAAGGCACTTCCTCTCTACGTATCTTATCTTCTGCAACTTCAAAGATTATTTCTCTATTAATTTCTTCAAGACTCAAAATAAGTCCAGGATCAGTTTTTGCATATTCAGCTTTAAACGCGTGCCTGAGATCTGATACGGTTTTTTCGGCCTTTTCGCGTTTTTCCCTGTGAAGTGCAACAAAGGCTTCTGCAGTACTGGGAATTGCATTATGGACGCTTCCTCCGTTCATCAGGACAAGCCTTATATTTTCTGTCCCAAGCTTTTTCCGGAGTTCGGTCAGTGCCAGGAAGAGCAGCTGTATCCCGTTTGCGCGCTGTTTGTTGATTTCAACTCCGGAATGTCCACCTTCCAGACCTTCAACCGAGAGTCTGAAAAACCTGAATAAATCTTCTTTTTTGAAGTCAAATTCTTCCCACTCAACAGGAAGTGTAATTAACGAATTCTGCCCGCCTGCACACCCTATTATAAAAATACCTTCATCCTCGGAGTCAAGGTTCAGAAGTATTTTTCCTTCAAAAAAGCCAGTATCAAGTCCTCTTGCTCCTGTTAAGCCTGTTTCCTCGTCCACCGTAAAAAGCAGCTCAAGTGGAGGATGCCCGATTTCTCCTTTCTCCCCTGCTTCTGCCAGCACCAGCCCAAGTGCAAGGGCAATTCCATCATCCGCACCTATGGAAGTTCCATCTCCCCGCATCCAGTCCCCGTCGCAAATGCATCTTATAGGGTCTCTGGAAAAGTCGTGTCCGGAATCCTTACATTTCTCGCAGACCATATCCATATGCCCCTGCAGAATAAATGTGGTAGAGTTCTCATATCCGGCTGTTGCAGGAACTTTGATAAGTACATTGTTTAAAGAATCGGTTTTTGTCTCAAAACCTCTGGACCGACTCCACTCCTGTAGCCAGGTTGAAATCTGTTCTTCATGCTTTGAACGTCTCGGGATTTTATTGATTTCTTCGAAGACTTCGAGGATTTGTTGAGTTTTCGGGTGCATAGGAATCAGTTTTTAGTTTTTTATAGGGATTTAGTATAGGGTTCTTTCCAGGGTTGTCTTCAGGAATTCTTGATTGTGATCAAGGTTATTATTAGGGCTATCAAGGTGCTATTTGTTAGTTTACGGATTCACATATTTTTATAATTTATTGAAAACTGTCATGCAATTTAAATAATATACCCAAATTATACTTATTCAGTTTTAGTTTTCAGATTATATTGAGTTATTGCTTTACACTTTGGTCAAAGTTTCAAATTTTAAGGCTTGATGAGTATAATGACTCAGTACCAAAATCCAGTGATGAACGTAGAATTAAAAATCACTAGATTTTGAAAATGGACACAATCCTTTGAATACATCCTCTTGATTGAAGTCTTTAGATATCGAATAGTGAGTTTATAGAAGAAAGAATTCTTCCCGCAAATTCAGTGTTTCAATCGAAAAATGCAAAAATCACTGGATTTTGGACCAGAGTCAGTATAATACAGTAATTATCAACATTTCGATACAAAAAAGTGGTCAACGAAAAATAAATTAAGGCTATGAATGTCTTAAATTGACTTAAAATCAATTAAGGAACTGGATTATGAGGATCAGTTGCTGAAAACTGTAAAAAGGGTAATTCTCAGTCTGATAAGAAAAGTGCTTTCACTTTTTTGTCAGATTTGAGTGATGAACTTACTACCCTTTAGCTCTGTCTTTTCATTTGTTATTCGGTTTTAAAAATCCTAAACGGTATATTTTTATAAAAATATTTTAAATTAAAAGTTATGTAAAAATCTTCCAATTTATAATACACTAAATGTTTTTAAATAGATATAATAGAGTCGAGTTTGTGGTGTTGCATCAATCTTCGAAGACCTTACTAATCTGAGTATTTACAACCGATTCGACACTTCATTTTGCTGTTAACGCGATACCGGGTTTAAGTTGAGCCTAACGTAAACAAGTTTCTAGAGGACTAATGCCTTCTTATTTTCTACTTTTTATAGCCAATACCGGGCAATCAGCAGTTCTTATTACCTCATCGGCAACGCTACCTAACAAAAACCTTTCAATACCACTTTTCCCCTGCGTTCCGACAACAATCAGATCAACAGCTTTTTGTTCTGCAAATTCGGTGATTACACGGGCTGGCCTGCCAGATAGTATAAAGGTTTCCAGATTCACACCCTGTGCACTTTCTTTTACCCGATTAACTGCTTTTTCTCCCTCATCTCTGATTCTTCTGTAAAGATCCTCTGCAATTGGAACTTCAATTGCAGATTTCATCAGGCTCTCGTCCATTACATAGACAGCGTAGACTGTGGACCCGCATGCGCGGGCAATTTTTACTGCTTCTTCAACCGCAGACTTATTTTTTTCAGATCCATCAGTCGCGATCAGTATTTTTTCGAATAACTTTGAATTAGTCATAAACTATTTCCTGCTGGCTAGTTGCCGCTTAATCTTGATTTGCTGTTAGAATTAAAAAGAAGGGAATCAAGATAAAAATTGCGGAATAAGCCTATCCCAGGACTAATATTAAATTTATAATTTAAGTATTATGTTGACTCAGTACCAAAATCTAGTGATGAATGTAAAACTCAAAATCACTAGATTTTATAAATGGTCACCATCCATGTAATACAACTTAGTGATTCAAGTCTTTAGATAGCGAATATCGATTTTGATAAAAACTGGATTCTTCTTGCTAATTAAGACTTTCTATCAAAAATGCAAAAATCACTGGATTTTGGAACAGAGTCATTATGTTATTCCGTGAAACTGATGATGCTCTATGGAAGTTTATAAAACCCTATTTACCTCCATAGAAACCACATACAGGAAGGTCACGTGCTGATATAAGAAGTAAATGTAATGGTGTTTTGTACGTAGTTATTACAGCCAAAATTGCAAAATGTAATCAAATAGAGTAATAAAGTCTAATATGCCAATAAAAAAGAAATCAAAGAAAAAGAAACGAGGATGACCAATAAAGGTAGATTATCAAGAATATAAAAAAAGGAATAGTAAAAAGGTTCTTTAGCTGGATAGAGTCATGCAAGAAAGTGTTTTCAAGATAGAGATAAAAGAAATATCTTACTATGGAATTGTAATCTTAGCAGTAATAATGAGGTTAAGTGAAATTTCGGGATAGCCTCTTTCTCATATCATTTCCGCCCTTCTATTAGGTTTTCACTGGTTTCCTCATTAATCATGTGCGTTGGCCCGCGCATTGCTGACAGAACCGTAGCAATGATAGAGAGGATTGCGCCTATATAAAAAGACAAATGTAGGGAAGGCATAAACGCCTGTGCGAGAGTAGTAGGGAACCAGGTCGTTCCTGTCAGAATACTTATAGTCTCCGGGCTGATTGTAGCGGTGACTGACTGCGGTATTCCAGCAAGAATAGTACTGACCGGATTATATCCCAGAAACGCTGCAAATAATGCACCTGTAGGGGGAATCTCACTCATTGGAACAATGAGATTTGAAGCGCCGACATCTTTCAGTGATCGTGCGAGTTCCTCAGGAAACAGTCTTGTCAGGCTGACAATAACAATTGTAAAGAACATAGCCATGGAAGTAACCATCCCACTGTTCTGCAACATTGCTCTCATTCCAGATGCAACACCTCGCTCGTCAGATGGCACGGAGTTCATAATGGCTGCGATGTTAGGTGCACCGAACATGCCATTTCCCAGGCCCATAATAAAAAGAGCAACGGCAAAAATCGGGTAATTGAAATTATATGGCAGCGTAGCCAGTATCAGGAATGAAATGGTAGTAAGGAGTAGACCTGACGTCGCGAACAAACGGGAACCGTATTTGTCAGAAAGCCAGCCCGAAAGTGGTCCCATAATTACAAAGCCAGCAGTTAAAGGCAACATGAAAATTCCTCCCCAGAGGGGTGTTGACTCATAACTATATCCATGTAGAGGCAGCCAGATACCCTGAAGCAGCATGATTAGCATGAACATCATACCACCGCGGGCTATCGCATTCAAAAACCCAGCTATATTCGCAAAGGAAAACATTCGGTTCTTAAAAAGGCTTAGTCGAAACATCGGATCCTCTACACGGCTTTCTATTATTGGGAATAAAATTAAAAGAACAATACCGATAAATAGAGATGCGATTACCCATGGATCTCGCCATCCCATAGGGTCCCGCTTGTATGGAAGCAGTGCATATGTAATACCGATCAAAAAGATTGTAAGGCCACCTAAAAACGCCAGATTTCCCCATACATCTATTTTCTTGGTTTTTTCAGGTAAATTCGTCTCTTTAAGCTTAATGTAAGCCCACACAGTACCCAGGACTCCAACTGGAACGCTTACCAGAAATACGTATCGCCAGTGATAGAAAGCAAGTATGCCTCCAAGGATAAGTCCAATAAACTGGCCTGAGAGAAACGCCACCATGTTCAATCCCAGTGCTTTGCCCCGTTCATTTTCTGGGAAGGCATCGGTAAGAATCGCTGCGCTATTGGAGTAAGTAAATGACGCACCAACAGCCTGAACAAGTCGGAAAACGATAATTTCGATTGCTCCGGCATCGCCCGTATCAGGAGTAAGATAAAGCAGGATTGAACCAAACGTAAAGATCGCAAATCCGACATTATAAAGCCGAACTCTTCCATACATATCCGAGAGTCGACCGAAACTAAGCAGAAGCGTAGCAGTGACCAGGTTATACCCCATAAGCACCCAAATAAGATACTGGAATGAGGTCAGAGGGTTAATATTGATACCATCGAAAATCGCGGGCAGCGAAATGAGAATAATGCTCCCGTTAACTGATACCATGAACATCTCGATGGTTGTAATCGAAAGCACGATCCATTTATAGTCAATGCCTTTATGCTGTAAGTTTGCTGGGTTTTTTACACCGCGTTTCCCTGCCAGTAATGAAATAATTCTCATAATCACTACTCCATTTTGATGTATTAATCAAAACGCCGGAAGTGAGTTCCGAATTATATAAGGAAGCACAAAGAAGTTCTGCTACTCGATATTCTCAGTAACTAGCCCCACAACCTTTTATGAATCCCCTATCCTGAGATTATCCTGAGATTAAACCCACAAGAGTGAGCATTTTTTATATCCTGCAAGATAAGCACAACCAGTATTTAGACTTCAAAACTGCATTCCCGTATAAGGATAGGCAGATAGTACGCTAAAAAATCGATATTAATAAAAAGAAAGTTAACAGAAATATTAATCTGTTAACTCTCTGTGAAAGAACCCGGACCGAACATTTGGTATCAGTAAGAGCTTATTTATTACCAGCATCATTCGCCTTTAACTGGTAAAAGTGATACTCGTACGGCTGCCAGGTATCTTTGATGGTTCCGTCAGTGACAGTCAGGGTTCTGTTCTCCCATAAGACATCATACGTTCCGTTTGGCACGCCGGCAATTGTTGCATTATTTGCCGTACAATCTGCTTCAGTAAAATCGAGCATACTTGATGATGCAACTAACCTTCTACCGTCCGCATCGGTAAACATGTAGGCTGTAACTGCAGAAATTGTGCCACCTGGATCTGAATTAATACTTCTCGTGCCGCTAGTTACGTTTGTTGTCAGAAGCATCCGGTCGCCGTTCATAATCCAGGGCCAGACCTGTTCATACTTTGGCTTAAAATCGGCCCATCCAGCATAGTTTGGAGTATCGGCTGCATACTTATAAGCATATGAGAAAACCCCCTGCGCTCCACCTAAAATTCCCATCACAATCTGGCTTTGATGACGGTCAGCCACTTTTTGCTCAGTATCCAGATCCGGATCGGAAGCATTTACCTCAATAGCCTGACCAAAGGCTTCTGTTGTTACATATACTGTTCTTCCTGCTTTTTTCCAGTCAGGAGCATGGGCAATGAGATTTCCATATACCCAGGCATGCGGGCGTTCAGGATGAAACTTCGTGTAGGTAGTAAAGTAACAAACGTCAAGGCCTGGAATAAATTCCTCATCATCGATATTGGCCATATCGCCCAGATAATCTCCAGCAACAGCATTGGGGAAGTATTTCTTCATAGCTGTGCGCATGGTGATAAGTGTTGAAGGACTTCCTTCCTCGTCAGGGAAATAGACACCATAAAAATCATTGTCTGTAACTCCCATATCCTTGACTGATTTCCAGAAACTCTCAGAAACCATCTGAGGGCCGCTAGTAGCTACTAAATATTTTGAAATTCCAAGCTCTTTGCCTTTGTTTATGTTATCAACAAACTGCTGTGGCGTTATAGAAGTTTTCCATCCGAGATGAACAAGCGTAGCGTTATCTTCTAAAAATTGAGTGCCAGTTTCCCATCCCATCATCCCATAAGCAGGGGCTATACCACGCGGATAAGGAAATTCATTACCGGTTAAGGAATCATTCTGCGAAGCATTTTGTTCGCTGGACGCGAACGCAGCCGATGAACCTAGAATTAGAAAACAAATCAGGACTGCTGAAGTGAAAAACATTAAGTATAAACTATCTTTATTTTTCATCTATTTCCATCCCCCATTCCCTATTTGGTCGTGTATGTAAGTTATCCAGTGATTAACTATAAAATTAGATGATATTTATAACTGCAGGTGTATGCTCTATCGATCACAAACATATTTGAAAAGTTAATGTCATGTTGTAAAAAGTATAATGGCATGCTGTAAAAACAGATCATTCCCAGCTATTCGATTAATGCTGTTTTTAACGAATACTTTTAAAGAATTATTAAAAGATGCTACGTGGTAATTATGCTGTTTTTAATGAATTATTAAAAGATACTACCTGGTAATGCAGGCATTTAGACACGATCTCTGCATTGGAAATAATAAAATTCTATTTTTGATGAAAAAAGAGGATACAGAAAAGTCAAAGTTTAAGGAACGATAGGTACGTTGCTTATTAACATGACACAAATATCTCTCTTCTGACCCTTAATCCTCAGTTCAACAAACTCTATTTCAGAATGCAGTCAGTTCTCAGTTTACTTTTTTCTGAGCTTCCAACCACTGTATAGACAAACCAGGCTCCCTAATAATTCGAAACCTGGAGTTGAGTTAACCTTACTCGATTTATTTCCATTCGAGTCGTTTATATTAGAAGTACTATCATTAACGGAGTTTTCATCTGTCTCAGTCAAGCCTGGAGATTCAAAATCATCCAGAGTTAAATCATTTTCACGCATGAACACAACAGGAACTTCCTTAACTCCCATACTGCTTGCTTTTGAGTCAATAATCTGATAGTATTCATCCAATAAAGGCTTATCAATTTCCGAAGTATTGTTAACAGTTATCTCTATAACACCATCAAAGGTTATACCAGAAGTCACAATAGGGCCAAGTGGATCAAAATACTTCGAATTTTCCTGGTTTTGCATAAAACTTGCAGTATATAATTTGTCCAGTATGTTACCAAGGGTGTCAATCCATTGATATCTCTCCTCCGAAGTTGTAAAAGCGGGCATGCTTCCATATGCAGCAACACAATTCGGGTCATTTTTCAGTTTATCCAGAGTTTCCGGGCCAAAGGTAAGCTCCACAGCTATGTTTTCTTGTGTAGTCTCACTTTCTGGTGTAGTCTCATTTTCTTGTGCACTTACTACCGAAACTAACAAAATGACTGCAAGTAATGTTGTTGCAAATACTGCACCTATTCCAAGTTTTTTCTTTATTGTCATCTACTCTTTACCTCTTTTCTTTTACTCAAGAGGCAGGGATAAACAAACCCTAAGTACTCTCAAAGTTATCATTTCTCGCCTCTGTATATTGGTTTCAAATTTAGTTTGACAGACATATTTGAACTCTGTATATTACTTTCAAGGCATTTTTTATAAACTTTCTGTGCAAACTATCGAATTATACTACTTTACAACTATTTTTAATTATACAATTGAATAACATCTATCTCGTCTTTTTGTTTTATGTCATTTCACGGTATTATAGCGACTTCTAAAATTAATAAATTTTAAGAAGATGACCCCATCAGGTGCTTGAGACTAAAATCTAAAATTAATAAAGATTTGCTGCCTTTTCTGATAACACTTTGAAGTATTAATCTGAAAAAATAATTTTTGAAATAGAAGAATACTTTCAACTTACTTGGCAAAGTACTATAAATTTTAGGCAACTTTTGGAATTAAAGGTGAATACAATGTAATGAGCTTCAAAAGACTAACTAAATGTACTCAATGCTTTGAATAACCTAAAACAGTTACTTACCTTAAATCTCAAAATTTGTTTATATTTTATAAAATTGTTTACGGAAGGTATATAATGACTTGTGTATGTGGAGCAAATTGTGACGACTGCCTTCATTTGAATAGCGGATGCGCTGGTTGTGATTCTATTGAAGGCAAGGTTTATTGGGCCCAGTATATCTGTGCTGATGTCTGCCCTATTTACAAATGCGTTAAGGAAAAAGGTTATCAAAATTGCGGCGATTGTTCTCAAATTCCCTGCGAACTTTGGGTTTCTTTAAAGGACCCTTCCTTGAGTGAAGAGGAGCAGCAAAAATCAATTCAAGGCAGACTTCTCGTACTGAAAGAACTAAAGTGAACTTCAGATTGAACTTAAACTCATAAGAAGCATCATAAAAGGAGTCGATAAACAAAAAAAGTTGATGTAACCACTTGAAAGTTTCAGTGTTATTCTTAAACCGTTTTTTACTGATTTTCAAGCGGTAACATATAACTCATTAAATAGTGTAAAATTTTCTTCATCTAATTTTGCATTATGAAGGGTTTTTACTTTAGAGAGCTGGTCAAATGATAAGTTTTTCACATTATTTAGTTTAGCTTCCTGAAGGTTTGCTTCCTGAAGGTTAGCTTCCTGAAGGTTAGCTTCCTGAGCTGGGCAAATGATAAGTTTTTCACATTATTTAGTTTAGCTTCCTGAAGGTTAGCTTCCTGAAGGTTAGCTTCCTGAAGGTTAGCTTCCTGAAGGTTAGCTTCTTGGAGGTCAGACTTTTGAAGATCAGCTACATAAAGATCAGCTGCCTGGAGGTTAGCCCCGCGAAGATTAGCTCCATAAAGATTAGCTCCCTGGAAGTTAACACCTTGAAGATTAGCTCCTTGAAGGTTAGCCAAATGGAGATTGGACAACTGAAGGTTTGCTCCTTGAAGGTTAGCCCCGCGAAGATCAGCCCTTGTAAGGTTAATTCCTTGAAGATCAGCTCCTTGAAGATTAGCCCCTTGAAGATTAGCGCCTACACCCTCTAAAAGGTAAGAATTTGAAAGGTCGGCTCCTTGAAGGTTAGCCTCCTGTAAGTTTGCCTCCTGAAGGTTAGCCCCACGAAGGTCAGCCCCGCGAAGATCAGCTCTATAAAGGTTAGCCCCGCGAAGATCAGCCTGTGTAAGATTAGCTTTTATGAGATAAGCTTCCTGAAGGTTAGCTCCTTGAAAGTTAGCCCATATAAGATTATTTCTTTCGAGATGAGCACCTGGAAGGTTAACTCCTTTATAATTTTTCCTCTCTATAATGTTCATACGTAATAATTGGTGTTCCATAAAAATAAATATTACTATTCTAGGAAAAAACTTTCCGTTCTCCGAGGTTTATTATCCAGAGTACTTGTTTACAGGTCCATTGTTTTCCAAAAAAGTAAAATTTTCAACACGGATTTTACTTTCGTTTATATGCTCGTACAGCAGGTTGACCCAGCAGTGCCAGAAACGATGGAAAGAACGCATTAAAGTAAAAATATTTCCTAAAGCTAACAACGGCGTTTTGTGCTCCGAAAAAGATATTATTTTATGCACGTAAGGATTATTTAGATAGTAATATATAAGAGGTGTTTTGAATGTGTTGTTCTTATCTTATAACAATAGCTCTTAGTTCCGGAAATGAATCCCATACATGCGATGTTTCCCCAAAAAAAGGTAAGTTACCTGCCGAAGTAATATCGAAATACTGCAAAGGCGACTACGAAAATTGTCAAAGATTCATGTACCGTTCACGTTTGATGGAGTAATATTGGACAAAATATGAAAAAATAGATTTTGAGAGCTGATTCAAAACTCAAAATCCTACTATTTTATGAATTTAAAACAATTGTTTGAGCTTTTGATCCTGATGAATGACCCTGAAACATACACATACTCAGAAAGAATTAGATTGGTTTTACGACGGCTCATTAATTAAAAATATTTCTGGAGAATATTTCAATCGCCGAATTTGATGAACTTTTTAGGCTCGAAGTTAGTTTCCATTGTCCAGAAGTATGCTTCACCTTTAGCAATGCGGAAAATTATAAGTCCCGGATGATCAAATGTCAGACCAAACTCTTTAAGAAATGGCCTGTCCTCCAGGACTTTCTTCTTAAGCTCCGGATCATCTACAAACTCTATATTACCTGCAACTCTCATCATTTTTCCTGTTGCTTCACCGGGTTGCCAGAAACATGCCTCTACTTTTGGGTTTGTCTGAAGTTGCTTGTATATATCTTTCATAGCTCCGATTTGAAAGTAAAATCCACTTCTGTCGGCGAACCAGAACCCAAGTGCCCTAACTCGAGGTTGATATCCTTCTACTGTTGCCAGATAGCAAACAGGTGTTTCATTTGCAAATTTAATGCATTCATTAAAATCCATGTTAACTTCCTCCAAATGAATGTTAATTCTTAACTTTATTATATTTTAAATCAATTATTTCAAAGTAATAAGTGATCAGTCCCGAAAATGAATGTTATGTTTCCGTTAAAAAATACTGGTAGAAAGGCAGATTTAAACTGATTACTGAGGTAAATCTGCCCATCTGTCAAATTTGATTAGGGACTTTATACCATCTGCTTCTTACTTTCTTATCTTCTTATCTTTTTTTGTACAAGAACAAGCTAAGTAGGCAGAAGATACAGGAAGATATTTCAAAACCAGGCACTTTTGCATTTTCTTTTCCGGATGTTTTTGAGCTTTGATTTTGCTCAGGTGTTTGTTCTACACTTGTTGCCTCACTTCCAGTAGTAGATTTATTTTGATTGTCCACAGATGAGTGCGTTTTGTTCCCGGCCAAAGGCTTCGTTTCAGTTCCATTTGCTTGAGCTTTTCCTGTTATTGCAAAGAACGAGAATCCCGTTGTTTCTGCCGTGAAGTACAGGTAGTTAGCATCCTCTTTTAAGCATTTCACAGGTAGCTGTGACCATTTTTTGTCGCTGTACCTGTTGAGTGTAATTGAATTCTGGTCGATCTTCTTATCCTGCAGCCAGGACTTTTCAACCTTGAAGCACACTACAGGGTTTCCAATGTTCTTTTCGCTTGCAAATCCGCTGTTTCCTACCCAGAGATTGAAGTACTTATAAACCTCACCCGAGTCCAGTACTGAAGTAAGAGTGGATTTTGCTTTGAGCTGTTCGGCAATGGTTGTGATCTTACCTGCAGTCTTCTTTGCATCAAAGCTAACATACACAACGCAGGTTGCATTGTTTGTAAAATCAAATACTACAGGCTTTCCGTTTGTAACCTGTGCCTTTGAAAGTTCCTTGACCTGGACATTAGTTTGAGGTTCAGGGGAACCGCCACCTCCACCGCCTCCACTCTTGTGGCTATGTCCATCATCATCGTCATCGTCTGAACTGCTTTTTTGCGTGACAGTTATTGTAATAGGTTTTGCCACGGAAGTGCCATTTTCATTTATTGCAGTTAAGCTAACAGGATAGGTTCCGGGGTCAGTGAACACACAAATAATGATCGGGTCCGTAGAATCTACAGTTCCGTCATTCCTGATATCCCAGTTCCTTGAGGTTGCGTTTTGTGACAGGTCGGTAAGCAGGACCCAAAGAGGAGCATAGCCGCTTGTTACATTGGCACTGAAGTTTGCAACCGGAGCATTCGGATCAGTAACAACTATGTAACCCGGCTTTGTCAGTGTACTATTCCCTACGTTGTTTCCCACAGTCAGACTGATTGTATAATTTCCCGGTTTCGTAAACTTGTTAACTGCAACCGAATCTTTTGAGTTGGTACCGTCACCGAAATCCCAATACCAGGATGTAGGTGCACCAGAGCTGGTATCAGCGAATAACACCGTTAGAGGTGCTGTTCCAGAGGTAACATTAGTCGAGAAATTTACCACTGGTGCTTGTGGAGGAGTTACAGTAATATAATTAGATTTCGTTACCGTACTATTGCCTGCTCCATTTGCAACTGTTAAAGTAATGTTATATACCCCTGGGTTTGGAAACGTGCGGGTTGCATTCGTGGCATGCTTTGAATTGATACCATCACCGAAATCCCAATACCAGGAAGTAGGTACCCCACCAGTGCTAATATCAGTAAATTGCACAACTAAAGGTATAGTTCCAGAAGTTACGTTGGCGGTAAATTCAGCTACTGGTGGCAAGGTGTTTGTGGCAGAAAGATCACTCATATAGATGCCATTATCATTGGCAACACCCACACCATAGTTATCTCCTATTCCCCATACAATCGTACTATTGTAGATATCAGGTGTCGTGTAAGTCCCTATTGGGTAAATATATACTGGAGTGCTTTTTGCGGAAGGAATATCATAAACGTATACACCCGCATAACCAAATTGGTCATTGCCAGATTTTGAATATACGATTTTGTCCCTGTTTATGTCAATATGAGTACCGGTATCGTCTCCAGCATCAGTATACGAACCTGCATATTCAGGTAAGGTATTACCTGTATTATCACTGGTAACATCTATCGTGTTTTTAGTAACAAGGTCATACATTTGAATAAATCCGTCTCTGGAATAGAAGTTTGACCATATCACTTTATTACCATACATATGTGGACTAAATACCTGACTAGCATGATATACATTTATGGGCACCGTAGTATTAATATCATAAACAGCAATATTTCGCCCGTTCTCATCATCATAACCATATGTTATTTTGGTATCGTATATGTCTGGACTCTCACCACTTGCAATTCTGGTCTGTGTTGAAGTCGAGATGTCTCTCATATACACATTGTAATTGTAACTTGATTCGTTGTAGTTTGCACTCCAAACGATTCTATTGCCATAAATAGCAGGAATACTGCGGTTGTCTACATCCTGTGTGATATACGAACGATCACTTGAAGGTATGTCATAAACCGTTAGTCTTGGCACTCCACTGCTTTCATCATGCCAAACTAATTTGTCTCCGTAAATAGCTGGCTGAGATGCTGCAGAAGAGCTAACTGTGGTATCTGTTTTCGATGTCAAGTCATAAACATGAATAACACCGCTGTCTGTCCATACAACTTTGCTGCCATAAATAGCAGGATCGGATCCGTTACCGATCCTCGTCACCTGTGTCGCTACCTGTGACGCTGACGCCACGGATGAAATAAAAATTAAAATCAAAAACACAAAAACTAAGGCTGTTGAAGCTAAAGTTATTGAATGCGGTTTTCTATAATTTTTCATTTATTTTCCTTCACCACTCAACATTTAAAAAATATCAATACTTACTACATTCTAATATTTTTTAAACATTCTCTTTGAGTTTTAAACTGTAAGTGGTTGAATACTTGAAGGCTGGATACTCGAAATAGGACAATAAGTTAGAGTTATCGAAAACAAAACTGCTAATTTAAGTTTATTTGAATTAAAAATGAAAAAATGACCAGTAACTGATAGTTGAAATTAAATAATTGCAAATAATGCCTACCTGGTATAGACCTATCCGGAAAGCGATAACCGGATACTGAAAAAGGAAGTAGTTTCCAATATTCGCTCTTCTTCTTTTCCCCTATTTTGCCAATGATTAGCAATGTTGATGTAGGTTTTCAGTATTATATCTACTTGTGGGGATTATGTGGAGAAAAAATCATACATATAGCATTTGCTTTGATTTTTCTCATAAACTTTACATCAATAGCAAATGCCGGCAAAAAAATTGAAATCGTTAATGCGAGTACACCAGCGATCTATGGTGATAATCTTGTGTATGTAAGGTCAAAATCGGTTGACGGCCAGTATGCCTATTATCAACATGATCAGTATAACAGTTTGTACTTATACAACCTTAGCACCAGTGAAGAAATTCAGCTAACTCTGTATGAGCATGCAACCTACGGTGCTTCTATTTACGGGGATAAGATTGTATGGAGCCGGTCAAATCAGGTAAATCCAGGCGGATATAGTACAAATATTTCCATATACGACATACCCACAAAAAGAGTAAGTGACATCAGCAGAATTGGTAGAGCAGGTGATGGCAAAATTTACGAAAACATTGTTGTGTGGGTAGAACACAAAAATGGATTAATGAATATAATGGATGTCTATATAACTGGAAGGTTCTGAGCTAATTGGTAGTTACAAATATTTCTCATTTTCTTATTTTAATCTTCAACAAAAATCTTGAATTGCAATTAAATTGGTAGCGTTGACATTTTACACGTTATGATATATTCTTGCGATAAACATGGGGAAATTGTTAATACTTAGAGCAAGAAAATTCTATAATCAACACACGTTTGATGGGGTGATAAAAAGGTTCAGGCTCCTACAGCCCTTAACCTGACTGTTTTTCTATTTTTGTTTTTTTCCTTTGCTGTTTTCGTGAATTGACCTGGAAAAAGTATCATTGTTGAAATTTAAGAATAATCGACACTAAAGTAAAATCGACACTAAAGTAAAATCGACACTAAAGTAAAAGCCTATCCGAAAAATCAACAACAGCATATTGTAAAAGTTGGCCGTTTCCTAATATTCGGTTGATATCATTTACAAAATGAGTTTGGCACTTCTCAGCGTTTTTTGCTGCAGCTGTAAAATTCGCACTGCGGAAGCGATGAGGTAAGGAACAGATTTTCAAAAGATACTACAAGGATATGATTCGAAGGAGGTGTTAATGATGAAACCATTTTCACCAGACAGGGTGATTTTTGAACCCAGATCCCTGGACTATCCCCTTGGACGAAAAATTCAAGACTATTTTGAGGGTACCTCTACTGAAATCATAAAAGTGCCCATTAAAAAGATATCCTCTATCATTCCGGGAAGCACCGAGGGACAGAGATATGCAAGTGGCAAGAAAACCCTTGTTGTCACAGTTAAGAAAAGCTTGAAATTTGACGTATGCAAACCTTCCGCAGATTTTGAATTCTCGCTGGTGGCCGGCTGCCCGGCAAGCTGCGAATACTGTTACCTGTATACCACGCAGAGCAGCAAACCCTATCTCAGGACCTATGTAAACCTGGATGAGATCTTCGATTCCATCAAAAAGCATATCTTCCGCAGCGGCGATCGGCTGACTACTTTTGAGGTGGCAAGCGCGGGCGACCTTCTAGCTATCGAACACATCACAGGCAGCCTTGCGAGGACGATCGAGTTTTTCGGAACCCTGGACAAGGCCAGGCTGCGGGTCGTAACAAAGTTCAACAACGTAGACTCCCTGCTCGGCCTGAAGCACAACGGCCGGACTCGCTTCCGCGTAAGTATCAACTCCAGGTACGTCATAGAGAACTTCGAACACAACACAGCCAGCCTCGACGAAAGGATCGAAGCCGCTTCAAAGCTTGCTGCAGCAGGATATCCCATCGGCTTTATAGTAGCTCCCATCATGATTTATGACCGCTGGAAGGAGGATTACCTTGAACTCTTTGAAAAGCTCCGCAGCCGGCTTGATGCGGTCAAATCAACCGAAACCGTCACCTTCGAGCTCATCCAGCACAGGTTCACCCCCGCCGCAAAGAAGGTCATACTGGAACGTTTCCCTAACACCCGCCTGGATATGGACGAGAGCAAACGCACCCTGAAATGGGGAAAGTTCGGCAGGTACAAATATATCTACCCAAGGAAGGACGCGGTAGAAATCAGGGAATATCTCACCTCGCTGATTGGAGAGAAGTTTCCGGATGCCAGGATTGAGTATTTCACTTAATAAATGGGGGAAATTTCTAACGTGACTTATTTGCGTTAATGTCATTTAATATTCAAGGATTGCACAACTGGGGCAAAGGTGATGGATTTAAGATTACTTACGAAGGTTTTCGTGGGTTTGAATACTACCCATCGCACTAAAATTATGGGATATAACAATTAAAAAGTGTACGCGGTTTTGTAGAGATAACCACAACCGTATTTTTAAAAGTTTTCTTAAAACAGTATCTTTTATAAAAAAGTTTAAATGAAATTAAAATTTATGCGATCAAATATTTTCGCAAGTTTTTTAAGCCGTCATTCAGTATCTAATACGCATGCCCTTGCCAAATCTATACTTTCTCGCCTTCGAGATTCTGGTTTTAGTGCTCTTTCTGGCCTGTCTACAAAATGCATGGCAGCGAGGTTCTTCGGTAGCCTGGCAGCTTTTTGCGGGTGTGCTCTTCGGTTTGCTGCTGGAATGGGCTACGATCCAGCAGCTCGACGCTTACAAGTACGGAAGTTTTCTTGTAATGCTCGGGCCTGTTCCTGTGGTCGTTGGGGTGGCCTGGGGAACTATCATCTATAGCGTTCGTTCCTTTTCCGATAAAACCAGCCTTCCGGAATGGGCACGGCCTGTGCTCGACGGGCTGATGGGCCTGAATATGGACCTTTCCATGGATGCAATAGCCATCCGCCTGGGCATGTGGGATTGGGGAAAAGGGTTCGATTATCAGTACTTCGGTGTTCCTTACAACAACTTCTGGGCATGGTTCTGGGTTGTGTTTTCATTTTCAGCAAGCCTTCGATTGCTATCAAAGCTACCTGGTTTCTGGGGTCGCTGGTTCTCCCCTGCAGGAGCTATAATTTGCGGCACTACAGGCGTGCTTATTACCAACGAGCTCATTACCAACATTCCCAATGACCTGATACATTATGCTACTATCCTTGCAGTCTTAGTAAGTGCTCTGCTATTGATTCTGGCATTACGCCCAGAAATCTCGATCCGATCCCAGGCTGCGTTTGTCTTTCTTGTGCCTCTCGGATTTCATGCCTATTTCCTGAATAGCAGGATTAGTTTCAAACGTCATCCTGGACCCGCCTTTTTTGCTAGTGGTAAGTATAGTTATGAGCATAATAGCACTTGGGCTTCATCGAGATGCTCTAAATTACTGGTATCGGTCTAATAGAGAAAGCAAAACAGAGAAAGCAGGTAATTGACTACCGACTAAACCCCAGAAACCAGATTTTCTCATGTTTTAACCCTCTCTAAATTCTCCAAACTCTCTAAAACGTGGCTGTTGAGGGTGAAAGATTTATCAATTTTGGCGTTCTGCTTCATGTAATGTAAAGTTTCCTTCGAAAACCCTAACTTTTTCCAATCAGAATATGAAATGTTCAGGATTTTTTGCCTGATTTCACGGAAATCAACCGTCCGAACTCCAACATCAGGGCTAACAAATCCAGGATTTTATTTCAGTCGAATACCCCGCTAGCTTGCTGCGGGGATGGAAACTTCCCCGGTAACCGTTGATAATAATAAAATTTCTCAATTCCATTTTCGATTACTAACTTCTGCTCACACTAAATTGTTTAGGGTTATTATTTCCTTTAACGGAATTTTGAGCGGTGGCGCGAACATACCCCGTTGCTTGCAGCGGGGTGCGCCAGCGCAACTTTGATTTAGCATGAAAGTACATGAGGATATCTTCCTCACGTGCTCTCTTCACCTTCTTTTTCCATTATCGCAAATATTTCACTAATTATTTTTATTCGTTCATCAACTGAGAATATTTCTGTCTCAACAATCTTCCTATTTTGAATTTCTCCTTTTTTATATCCAGTTCCATCTTCGTACATCTCATCGTTTACGATAAGATGCCATATTATCGTTGCAATTTTCCTTGCCAAGGCAATAATTGCCTTGGAATGCCCAATTGACTTCTTTTTCCTGTTAAAAAACTCTTTTAACTTACTGTTATTCTTTCTTGCCGCTGCTTGAGAAATCTGCGTAAGAATCCATCTTGCTCCCTTTGATCCTCTCTTTGTGATTCTTCCGTTGTGGTATTTATCTGCAGATTGATACACATTAGGAACCAGACCAAGCCAGGAAGCAAGCTTATCTCCAGAAGAAAAATCCTTGAAATTGCCTATTTCAGCAAGTAAAATTGCCGCACCAAGTTCTCCTATACCTGGAACTGACATTAAAATCTCCATTTCTCGCTTATGCTTTTTATAAGCATAATTGAAAATTTCTTTCTCTAAAGCTTCGATCTCATCATCAATACTCTTTATGAGTTTCAGACAGATCTGAAGTCTGAATGCAGCACTTTGAGAGATTTCTCGATCAAGAATTT
>NZ_LMVP01000112.1 GCF_002287235.1 Methanosarcina spelaei | reverse complement strand
TTCTATGTCCCATCTTGCTCCATATAAGTTTGCAATATCTTTTGCATTCAAAATCTCTTTCTGAATATTTGTGATATAAATGTGGTGCTTTTCATCCTCGTCATTATATACTGCAACAAGACGTACATTCATCTCATCCTGTTTTTGCTTGCCTTTATATTCTCTTCTTTTGAATGCTATTTTTACAACTGCATCAATATCTTTTCCAGAAAGTTGCTTAATGCACTCACTAATAGGTTTCCCTATGAAATCTTTGCACTTTGTTTTAGGCATTCCTTCCTCTATTGAAACAACAACAGGATCCATATTCTTTTTAATTCTTGAAACGAAATACCCCCCATTTTCTTCAACCCTTGCAAACATCTGAGTTTTGTAGAAACCAAGATCAACAAGGAGAATACGGTCTTTGATCCAGGGACCGATTTTCAATGTTTTTATCTCAGCTGATTTTTCGGAGTACAGAGCAACGGTTTTAGGGCCGTTAGCAACCGCACTTACCATAACTCCGACTTTTACTCCAGCAGCTACTGTTCTTGCTCTTGCTGCTGGAAATTTATCTGATAAAGAAGAGTGAAGACGAACAATTGTGCTGTCCTGAATGACAATATCCTGGAAGTTTTCGAGCTTCTTGCTAAGTTTTCTACCAGGTTCTTTTGCAAGTTCTTCTATGCCGTGAATTACGCACTGATGCAGGAACTCAACTAGTTCTGGAGTAAAACGATAGTACCAGCTGCTATCGCTTATGGTTTTATGGGACTCAGTTTCATATTCTCGTTTCAAACTGGAAAGTGTACGCTGCAAGCGTACGCCAAAACTAAGAGTTAAAACCCAAAAGATGATGACAGGGTCAATTTTGCGCTCACGTTTTATAAGACCAGTTTCTTTGGCAGTTTGCCTTAACCACTCTTCGGGAAACATTTCCCGAAGAGAGTCTTCAAGAGTAGGTGGGGGACGAGGAGACATAGAGATACATGTGTTAAGGTATTGTCATATAAAAACATCTTCAAGAGAAGGAATTTAGTGCTTAACCGATGACCAATGAAAGACCATCTAAAGACGAAGGAATTCAGGATATGTGTATGGATAAAGGATATGATTTTACTGATGAGGACTTCGATAAACCCAGCTTTTTGGCTAGTTGCTTATAAAGGATATATAAGTAATATGTTGAAATCAGAGGTTTATCGAAGTCCTCTGATATCAGAGAATTGTTAAAGAATATGGGTATAATGTGCATATCAAATCCGTGGAGAGGAAAACATAAGAATAGAGATACCAAGTTTTAGAGCAAGAAGACGGATTGTAGAAAGGACACATTCTTGGATAAATAGAGTCAGAAGATTGAGTATAAGACGGGAAAAGAAAATTGAGAATTACATTGACATGCTTCATTTCCCATGTGCTTGCATAACATTTAGAGCAGCAGGACTTTCAGGATAGGCTCTTAGTTGTCTAGCATCCTGAAAGTAAGATTGCGTTTCCGATGAGTTTAATCCGGTAATAAAAAATGCTTTCCTGAAATTAGAGTAATAATCGTCGTATTTATCGCGTTTATGCGTATCGTTGAAAATTGCTTGCTGAGAATTGGGATAAGAATCGCTAATCCATTTAGCCATCTGCTTGTTAAAGTCCTGATCTTTCGTACCAGACCACACCATGACCTCACCTGTGTAATTTGACCGATTCAGGCTGAAATGCGGAACTGAGATTATGCCATCTGCGTTAGCTTTTAAAAAATCAGCAAGGATGACCCCGGTCCATTCATACATTAAATTTACTTCCTGAGGAGAAGCAGGATTATACTCCTTTAGATCCGCACCTATCAACTCATATATCCTTACCTTTACCTCCAGTTCGGAGGGAATGCCAATTATGAAATTAACTAAAGGAAAGTTATAGGGAGGATTAATCCACTTTTTAAAATACAGATATTTATCCTTTAATTTCGCTCCTTCAACCTGGCTTTCAACGATTCTGGTTTGTGATTCTTTATCACCTTCCAGACCTAGTTTGAACATAGTAAATGCCAGAGATGTCCTTGTCTCGTTCTGGGATAAAACAAAGTAAAGTTTTGCTGCATCTGGATTTTGCTCGTATAAATTACTGGCAAAAGTTACGTTATGTTGTTGTGCTATATCTGGAGCTCCACTGAATTCAATAAGTGCACGAGAAACATGGGAACCGTATTTGTCCAGGTACTGCTGAACTAGAAATCCTCCACCTGATCCACCATAAAGCATTATTTTTCCATCAGGAGGAAGAAGTCCTTTTTTTTGCATATCCTGCCTTACGGCTTCTATATCCTCAATTTGTTGGGACGAGCCATATAATTTTAAAGCAAGATTATAGTTGATTGTCCCGTTTTTATTATAGACTTCCGGAAACAGTGTTGGACTAACTCCACGGTTGCCTATGAGCACATACGAAAGGCCTCCAAGGTTATTTTCAAAATACTCAAAATCATCGGAAGAATTAATCATCCCCACCGCTTCCTGCTGGTTATCAAAAAGCCAGAAAATCACTTCCTGACCCTGCTTAAAGGCAGGGCTAAGGATATAAAAGTCCGTGAAATTTCCTTTGGAGGGGTCATTATGATCAATTGGCAACTGTAAATAGTAGTGATGGCTATCTGGTGGCATCTCTGGATAGTAACTTCCAGTAGCAAGTCTTGTAGCAGGAACAGCAGTAAATTCATTATATTCATAGCATCCATATACGAGGCTTCCCACAAAGACGATTAACACAATGAATTTGAAAAACTTGAAACCTTTTACTTTATACTTCAACTGGATAACCCCATACATTATTGGTTTCATATAGAAATTGTACGTTACATCTTCACATTCTATGGAGAATTCAAAATCCAATTTCCAGATTTTAGATGATTATATTTTGGAAAATTCCATTCCAGTAACTTTTATCATTTTGCTGTCTCTGCGTCTTAATATTGCGTCTTAATGTCTGCCTCATAATAATACAACTCTATTGCCGTAAATAATAAAAAATCCTTACGGTCTTGCCCTTATTTTCCTGAAAACATCCCTAAAAGCCAGTTTTTTTGCTTCCTTAATAGTGAAACCGGCTTTTTCAATATTATTCACGGTATGCCGGGTTGTATGGTCCCCTAGCAGTAAAAACAGAATCGGATTAATTAAATGTTCTATTAAGTCAATAAAAGGGTAGTCGCTGTGAACATGCTCAAGAGCTATCAATTCTCCTGAAGGTTTCAGAACTCGCCTCATTTCCCTGAGAGCTTTCACAGGGTCAGGGATTGTGCAGAGAACAAAAGTTATGACCACGTAATCAAAACTGTTATCAGGAAATTCAAGATGTTCAGCATCCATAGGATAAAGAGTGATATTTTTCCTGCCTTCGGCTTTTTCACGAGCTTTCTGGAGCATTCCTTCGCTTTTGTCGATTCCTATCACTCGGCAATCTGCCGGGTAGTATTTCAGGTTTCTTCCAGTGCCTACCCCGACTTCCAGGACTTTTCCGCTCAGGTCTGAGAGGGCTTCTTTTCTCCATTCCCGAAAAAAGAAAAGTTCCAGAGGCAGGTCTATCAGTTCGTATATGGGTGCAATTCGGTTATACTTAGAGACAACAGACATCAGAAGAATTTACGCTTTCCTATGATTAGCTTTTTTGGAATATAGGAGGAAACTTAACAGATCAGTAATTAAAGATAAAAGTACGGAATGAGTATAAAAATAAGGAAAAACTCCAAAACTCATACTGAAAAGTCGTAGAAAAACGTTAAAAGAGTAATCATTTACCCGATACTACATGTATGATATGATTAATTACAGGTAACTCTGGAAACCGATTCATATTTAACCGTTAGAAATAATACCACGCTACAAATCTTGCGACAAATCTTATCTTAAATCTTACAAAAAGTATTTCATTTAAGTCTCATGTTAAATCTTATAAGCCTCATATAAATCTTATAAGCCTCATATAAATCTTATAAGCCTCATATAAATCTTATAAGTCTCATATAAATCTTATAAGTCTCATATAAATCATAAGTCTCATATTAAATCTTATAAGCCTCATACAGATCTTATAAGCATTATATTAAATTTTATATTAGTTTCACAAAAAGTATTGCCGCAGACATTAAGGAAATACATTCATACCGATCATTTGAAAAGAAAAAAAGAAGAAACTCAGGAAGAGGAAACCCGATGAGCAATATTTTACGTAGAGGCAGGCTGGAAGCTGCCCAGGATGAGGAAATCTTACGTTATACCTCCTCTATGGAAGCTGACAGGTGGATTTTTGATGCTGATATCGCAGTTGACCTTGCCCATACAGTAATGTTGAGAGAGCAGGGCATTATAAATAAGGAGGACTGCAGCAAAATCCTTAGTGGGCTTTTGAAAGTACGGGAGGAAGGGATGGAAAGGCTTGATTTCAGCTATGAAGACATCCATATCTCCCTTGAGTCAAGACTCATCGATATGGTTGGGGAAGACGTTGGAGGCAGAATGCATTCAGGGCGTTCCAGAAACGATGAGGTTGCGACCTGCATCAGACTGGTGCTCAGGGAAGAGCTGACCGGACTGCTTGAAGAAATCCATGAGCTAAGGCAAACGCTTCTAACGCTTGCGGAAAAACATACCGAAACTCTCATGCCTGGTTTTACTCACATGCAGCATGCCCAGCCAACAACGCTTGCTCATCACCTCTGCGCTCACGAATCTGCTCTTGGCAGGGACTTTGACAGGATTCAGGACGCTTATTCCAGGGTAAACCTCTGCCCTCTTGGAGCTGCCGCTTTTGCGTCCACGGGTTTTAACCTGAACAGGAAAAGAACCCGGGAGCTTCTGGGCTTTGACGGCTTACTTGAAAATTCAATGGACGCTGTCAGTACCAGGGACTTTCTTATTGAATGCGCCTCAGGATTTACAAATCTCATGATAAACCTGAGCCGTATGGCCGAAGAACTTGTGATCTGGTCTTCTTCCGAATTCAATTTTATAGAACTTGACGACACGTACGCTTCTACTTCCTCAATCATGCCGCAAAAGAAAAATCCTGACACTGCCGAACTCATGCGCGGAAAAACAGGAGTAGCTGTAGGTGCACTTATGTCTCTGATTACAATCTGCAAGGGGCTTCCCTTAAGTTACAACCGGGACCTTCAGGAAGCAACTCCAAACATCTGGCGGTCTGTGGAAACAGTAAGGGCTTCAGTAAGGGTCATGGGAGGGATGACAGAAACCATGAAAATTCATCCTGAAGTGCTTTCTGCCCAGTCAGTTACAGGTTTTACAACTGCTACCGAACTTGCTGATACCTTTGTCCGGGAAACCGGAATTCCTTTCAGGACTGCCCATCAGATCGTCGGAATGCTTGCAAGAGAGATGGAGAGACCCACTCTGGAAAAAATCGATTCAGTAGCCGAAATTGTGCTGGGCGAATCTCTTTCAAGTCGGGGGCTCACAGAGAAAATGGTAAAAGAAGCCCTTAATCCGGTTTCGAATGTAAAGAGAAGAAAAATCGACGGTGGACCCGCTCCCGAAGAAATGCGAAATTACCTCTCGAAAAGACAAAACGAGCTTGAACTTAATAGACAGGAAATTGCAACCCTGAAGGATATTACAGACTCGGCTTTTGAAAATCTGCTAGCAACCGTTAATGAGTACAGGAAAGCTTGAGCTATAACGAATCAAAGTTCATGTTTAAGTAGACTCAATGTCAATGAACTAAGTGTTAATCTCGTATTAATGTTAGATTGACTTCTTAAGCTCAGATTAATGTTAGATTGACTTCTTAAGCTCAGATTAATATCACATTGACTTCTTAAACTCAGTATTAATATCACATTGATCTCTTAAACTCAGTATTAATCTTATTAACACTACTTTGACCCCTCAGTATCACGCAAAGTGCATAATATTGTAAATAGCCAGGTGTTATACAAGAATGTCTGGTATGATACTGGAATACCGAGTATCTACGTAATATTTCAAAAAAGTCGTTATAAAAGGGATTATTTATGGAATTCAAACAGGGCGACCGGGTACGTATTGAAAAGAACGGCACAGTTTACGAAGGCAAAGTGATGCCGTCCATGGAAGGACATATTACAATAAAAATGAACAGCGGTTACAATGCCGGTTTTTTCACGGATAATGTAAAGATAACTCTTCTGGAAAGCAATGGAGAAAACACAAACGGAGGTCTGAACGGCGGGAAAGAATCCAAAATGGTAGAAGAAAATATCCCAAAACCTGGAAAAAAGCTTCCAAAGGTCGCGATTCTTTCCACAGGCGGAACAATTGCCAGCAAAATCGACTACAGGACTGGTGCAGTAACTTCCCAGTTCACTGCTGACGATATCCTTGCAGCTATCCCTGAACTCAGAGAGATAGCCGATTTCAAAGGCAGGGTAATTTCAAGCATTCTCTCGGAAAATATGGATTCCGAATCCTGGCAAAACCTTGCCCGTGCCGTTGTGGAGGAAATTGAGGCAGGTGCCGATGGAGTAATCGTAACTCATGGAACAGACACCATGATGTACACGGCTGCAGCTCTTTCCTTTATGATTGAAACGCCTGTACCCATTGTTCTGGTAGGTTCCCAGAGAAGTGCAGACCGTCCGAGCAGCGACAATGCCATGAATGCGATCTGTGCAGCCCTTGTTGCTGTTAGTGATATTGCTGAAGTTTCGGTTGTCATGCATGGGACGACCTCAGACAATTTCTGCGAGATCCACCGTGGAACGAAAGTCAGGAAAATGCATACTTCCCGCAGGGACGCTTTCAAATCTATAAATTCACTTCCAATAGGGATTGTAGATTACGACACAAGGGAAATAACAACTTTCATTGATTATATAAAACCTGGAGAAAGACCTCTCAAATTCAAACCAGGCATGGAACCAAAATGTGCCCTTATTAAGTTTACACCCGGTTCGGGTCCTGAAATTCTTGACCATTACATTGACAGAGGGTACAGAGGACTGGTTCTTGAAGGCACCGGTCTTGGTCACGTTTCTACTAAGTGGATTCCAAAAATCCGTAAAGCTACGGACGCAAAAATGCCTGTTATAATCACATCCCAATGCCTTAACGGCAGAATCTGCGACCGCGTCTATGACACAGGCCGTGATATGCTGAAAGCCGGTGCAATAGAAGGAGAAGACACCCTGCCCGAAACAGCGCTTGTTAAACTTATGTGGGTGCTCGGCCAGACCGATGAATTTGACGAAGCTATTGAAATGCTAAGTGAAGATCTCAGTGGAGAAATTACGAAGTGCTGTTTTAAGTAAAAGAAGATCCGCTTTTTTCATTTTACATTTCTTTCTCCGTTTCACATTTCTTTCTCCATTTACATTTCTTTTTCCATTTCATTTTTCGGTCTCTGTTTTATCCACTTCTTTTACTTACGTCTCGCTTTCCTATGTTTTATTTTATATTTCATTTGCCAGCTCCGAGTTTTGAGTGTAAGCTATTTTTTTCTTGCTGTGAAATTTACTTATAATGGCAGAAGAAGAAATTTTTTTGGAACAAGACGGTCTGTTTTCAATAAAGCGTTTTTCCATGTTCCGCATCCAGAACACTTAAATTCCATTTCCCTGTTTTCCGCAATCCCTGCTTAAAAGTTATTTTCCAGTCCTGGATTCATTATTATAACCAGGCAGCCAGAGGTAAAAAGTCACTCTTTTCAATTCCCACATCTGTATGAAGTATGAAGAATATATCATACAGACCTGTGGTGAAATTATAATTAGACCTGTGGTGAAATTATAATTAATTGTTTATGTAATCTATAAAGTTCACTTCGTTACTTTATACTGGAGTTTTATCTTACTCAATATGTTTAAATAACAAAAAGTTAGATGTACAATGCTAACAAGTATCACGTTAACTATTACCAGGATATTTTTCAGGAAGGTGTGTAGATGTTAGGAATAGATGATCCGTATATCTGGCTTGGGTATCTGGCCAGTATATTAAGTGCACTGGGATGTTTGGTTTATGGGGCTTATTACTGGAAAGAAGGAAATGAAGCGAAGACAGTAAAGAGCAGCAGTAAAAAGACAGTGACTCAAGACGGTGACCCAATACCGGCAAACTTGGAATAAAATCAGGATTTGTTTAAAAATTCATATTAAATCGAGTTTTTAATAAAGCCTGAGAAAAACAGTAACGAACTATTTTGGAATGATCTATTATGGCAGTCAGTATTTCAGTTCTTATCTTATTTCTTATTGTATATCTTGGAGCCACTTTCTACGTCGCCTACCTGGGATACAAAAAGAACTCCCAGCCCGAAGGGTATATGCTCGCCGGCCGAGGCGTGCATCCTGCAATTATGGCTCTCTCCTATGGAGCTGCATTTATCAGCACTTCCGCGATTATAGGGTTCGGTGGAGTAGCCGCATCTTTAGGAATGGGACTTTTGTGGCTTGTTTTTATGAATATCTTTTTTGGAATCTTCATAGCCTTTGTGGTGTTCGGGCCTCGAACAAGACGTATGGGGCTAAATTTGGGAGCTATAACTTATCCAGAGTTTATTGGAAAGCGTTTCCAGTCAAAGTTTATTCAAGCTTTTTCCGGGCTTCTGATTGGAGTTTTCATGCCTCTTTATGCTTCCAGCGTTATTATCGGAGCCGGAAGATTCCTTGAGACAACACTGGGAGTAAATTATAACATTGCACTTATAATATTCACGATTATTATTGCTTCTTACGTGATTAAAGGCGGCCTTCTCTCAGTTATGTATGTTGATGCTATGCAGGCTATTCTAATGATATTAGGAATGGGTTTTATACTTATTTACACCTACAGTATGCTTGGAGGAGTTACTGAAGCTCACCAGGCTCTTACAAACATGGCAAACCTTGTTCCTCCTGCCCTTGTAGCTCAGGGACACCAGGGCTGGACCTCGATGCCGACCTTTGGCTCCCCTATCTGGTGGACAATGATTTCCACAATTATAATGGGAGTAGGAATCGGAGTACTTGCACAACCGCAGCTTGCAGTCAGATTCATGACTGTAAAGGACGACCGCTCTCTAAAAAGAGCAGTTGCCATAGGAGGTCCTTTCCTCCTTATGATGGTAGGAGTCGCATATGCTATAGGAGCCCTTTCCAACGTATATTTCTACAGGACAATGGGCAAGATATCTCTTCAGGTTGTCCCTGATGGAAACACTGACCTTATAATGCCCACGTTCCTCAACCACGCACTGCCTGAGATGTTTGTAGCAATTTTTATGCTCTGCCTGCTTGCAGCTGCAATGTCTACTGCAGCCGCTCAATTTCACACAATGGGCACAGCAATAGGATACGACGTTTACCAGCAGAGTATAATGAAAGGCAAGTCTAAGGCAACCGTCCACGTTACAAAAATAGGAATCGCCTTTACAATCCTGGTAGCAGTTATTCTGGCATATATCCTGCCTGGAAGCATTATCGCCAGAGCAACTGCGATGTTCATGGGTCTATGTACGGCTGCCTTCCTGCCCCTGTTTATTGGAGCACTTTTCTGGAAGCGCACTACAAAAGCAGGCGCAACTGCAAGCCTTGTAATAGGATCTTTAAGCAGCCTCTTCTGGCTGACTTTTGTCCATGCAAAAGAAGCAGCACCTCTCAAGATTTGTATGGCAATCTTCGGCAAGGAAACTTTACTTTCAGGTACCTGGACCCTTGTGGACCCAATCCTGATTGCAACACCACTCTCTTTCCTTGCCCTGGTTGTGGTAAGCTTTGTGACACCTCAACTTTCACCTGAATTCCTGAAGAAGGCTTTCAGGCTAAGGTTTGAAGATGAAGAAGAAAACTTAGAAAAAGCGTCAAGCAGTACAGCGGATTCGGCAGGCGTTTAAGCCTGCACTTCCGCAGTTTATTTTTTAGTTTTGATTCTTTACTCACTGCTCATTTTAGGAAGTTATCAGTTCTCTTTTCTAACAGGCAGGGTCTGCCCTCCGTGGGGCATAAGGTGAATTTTTGCATCAGGATTTTCCAAGAGCACTGCATATAAGGCATCCTCTACATTTTGCATGGGAGTAAAGAAAGCACTTTTTGTTTGTTTGTCCGAAAGCTTTGAGACCAGGTAAAGTTTAAACTTCTTTGAAATTTTTGCAATTATTGCTGTTTTATGTCCTCCGAACTCAAAACAGATTTTAAAACGCTCTATTGCTTCATCCGGGCTTCGGCACTCCCTGTTCCAGCATTCATATACCTGGTTTCCTATTCCTTCAGCGCATTCGGCTACAAGGATGATGGAACCACCTTGTTTCACAGCCTGAGTTGCGTTGTCAAGCGCTTTATTTGCCTGAAAAAGGTTGATATCTTTAGGAAAACCTCCGCAGGAAACAACTACCGCATCCGCAGGCTCCACTGGCACCTTATACATGGAATCCACAACCTCCACACCTTTCCTGTGAGCCTCGATAAAATCGCCGGCAACAGCAGCAACTATCTCTTTTTTGCTGTCAAGCACCACATTCAGGATGAAATCAAGGCCGAAAATTTTTGCGGCTTCTTCCATGTCCTGCCTGACAGGCCCATCAACCCTTCCGGAAACAGCTTTTTCGTCAATCATCATTTTATGGTTTGTGATAACTGTTTCTTTCGAACTTACCCCAGGAAGTACTGACTTTGCCCCACCGCTATATCCTGCATAATAATGGAACTCAATGCTTCCGATCCCTATAACAACGTCGGTGTCCAGAATATTTTCAAAAATCTCAATCGGGGTTCCACGGGAGGTCATACCGATACGTCTGCACCTGCCAGTATCATGTTGGATGCAGCGAATTCTTTCGTAGACTTGTTCTCCAACCAGTTTTCGGGATTCCTCTTCAATTTGATTTCTATGGAGCCCGAGGGCAAAAACAATAGTAATATTTTCGTCCTTTGCCCCTCCAAGATAGAGCTCATCAAGCAGAGGAGGAAGAAGCTTTGCAGTAGGAGTTGGCCGCGTAACATCACTAACTATGATTGCAACCTTCGAATCAGGTTTTACAATCTCAGAAAGCCGTCGGCTTTTTATGGGATTTTCAAGCGCTTTTTTAATTAAAGGAACCCCATTTTCCTTTATCTCAGGTTCCGAAGGCAGAATAATACTGGATATGTTTCTCTCCGGAATATCCAGCTCAAGTGCCATGCTCCCAAAAGCTAATGATATTGTTTTTGTGTTTGCAATCATATTTGGCACTTCACTTGTTTTTTGATATTTGTTTTTGTAATTGTCTTCTTTTATTTGTTAACTATAGATATCCTCTTTTATAGATGCTGGTTCTATTGTTAAAAAATCGCCTATGAGAAAATAGTTTCGAACTCTACTAAGAAAACGTTTTTGTTCATTTCGAGTTCACCCTTTAATTCATTTGCGCGTTCCTTTGAAATCCCACTCATAGGGCGTTCTCCGAATTGAGCGCGACACCATACAAATTTTTCCAGTGCAATATTATTTTTTTCCAGTATCTCAAGGAAATTTTTATCCTGAATAGCTTGCTCAGTTACTGTAATTATGTAGTAATCTCCTTTGTCTATATCAGGGAATACAGAGTCAGTCCAATCTGGTCTTTTTCTCAACTCATCTCTTATATCGTTCGTTTTATTTTTATCTACTATTATGTAGTATCCTGGTGTATTAATTATATTATAATCGAATTTGTATGTAGGCAGGTTACGGTCATCAAGAATATTTTTTGCTTCCGGTTCAGTAGTTCCAGCTCTGAATTGAATTACTAAACCAGCTACCATATCTGATTGTTTTTCACCGGCGGATGTTGGCGTAAAAATTGGCAGTTTTAAAAATATTCCTGCAAGTGCGATGAAAACAAGAAAAACAATGAAGATCAAAATTTTTTTCTTTTTATTAATAGTTATCACCCCAAAAAGATAAGGAAGTTACCCACTTATATCAGTTCCGCTGTAAAATATTATAATAAAGATACACTGAAATAGTAAAAATGTAAAGTGTAATGAGATTTAGTACATCAATATTCACCGGAAATAGAAAACAGGATAAGAAAGCAGACGTTTTCATCATTATATATTTATATATTTATCATTTAAATATTTATTATGAAATTTTTGGAACGGATCCATTTTTCCTTAAACGGACCTATTTCTCCTTATTATTTATAATAAGGATAGACAAGTATAAAAAAGAACTATAAGGCAATCTTAAAGATCGTTCAGGTCTTCATCTTTTATTATAGTATCTTTTTGTCTCATTACAGGCAGAGTCCATCCACCGTTGGGCATAACATGGATTTTAGCATCAGGATTTTCGAAAAGAATCTTTTCAAGCGCTTTTTCTACGTTTTTTACGGGAATAAAGAAGGCACTTCTGCTTTCAGTGTCCGGAAGTTTTGAGACAAGATAAAGTTTGAATGTTTTTGCAGTCCTTCCAACAGTGGCAGCTTTATGCCCGCCGAATTCAAAGCATTTTCTGAATTTCCGTATTGCTTCATCGGGGGTTTTGCATTCTGTACTCCAGCGCTCATATACCTTATCTCCAATTCCCTCATTACATTCGGCCACAAGCACTATTGAGCCTCCTTTTTTTACGGCAAAAACTGCATTTTCAAGGGATTTCGTCGCCTGGAAAAGGTTAATATCCTTTGGAAACCCTCCACAAGAGACAATTGCTGCATCCGCAGGTTCTACAGGCACTTTATACATGGAATCAACAACTTCCATGCCTTTCCTGTGGGCCTCGATGAAATCGCCTGCAACGGCAGAAACTATCTCTTTTTTGCTGCTAAGCACGACATTAAGGATAAATTTAAGGCCTGCAACCCCTGCAGCTTCTTCTATATTTTTTCTTGCAGGACTGTCGATTCTGCCTGAGAGAGGATCACCTTCAAAGAGTTTGCTATAAAAACTATGATAAGAAAGAATAGATTTTTCCGAACTGATTCCCGGAAGAATAGATTTCCCTCCTCCACTGTATCCCGCATAATAGTGGAATTCCAGGGTTCCTGTGCTTATGATAACGTCGGAGTCTGCTATTTCTTCAAATACCTCGATTGGCGTTCCAAAACTCGTTTCTCCAAGATACCTGCACCTTTTCCTGCTGTGCTGGATGCAGCGAATTCTTTCGTAGACTTGTTCTCCAACCAGTTTTCGGGATTCTTCTTCAGTCTGGTTTCGATGTAACCCTAGGGCAAAAACGATAGTAATATTTTCGTCCTTTGCTCCTCCAAGATAGAGCTCATCAAGAAGAGGAGGAAGAAGCTTTGCAGTAGGAGTTGGCCGCGTAACATCACTAACTATGATTGCAACCTTCGAATCAGGTTTTACAATCTCAGAAAGCCGTCGGCTTTTTATGGGATTTTCAAGCGCTTTTTTAATAAGAGAAGTTCCTTCTTCTTTTGTTTCAAATTCTGAAGGTAAAATAACACTGGCAAGATTTCTTTCAGGAATTTCAAACTCAATTCTTGTACTTCCAAAAGCAAGTGACATTTTTTTTATGTTTGCAGTCATGTTTACGCCGATGTTTTTATCTTGATACTATTTTTCTTTTTATTGTTTACAATAATAAGGGAAAACAAGTATAAAAAGGACTAGAAGGTAATTTTAAGAAAGAAGGTTATTTTTAAGGTAATTTCAAAAGAAAAAAGTAGTTTTAGAGGGAAAGATGATTTAGAGACGGAGGTAATTTTAAAGGCAGTTCAAACCTTCGTCTTTTTATTATAGTATCTTTTTATTGCTTTACAGGTAAGGTCCACCCACCATTTGGCATAACGTGGATTTTAGCATCAGGATTCTCGGAAAGAACCTTTTCGAGTGCTTCATCTATGCTCATTGCCGGTATAAAAAAAGCATTTTTACTTTCCGTTTCCGGAAGCTTTGATACCAGGTAAAGTTTGAATTCTTTCGCAGCCCTCCCTACAATAGCAGCTTTGTGCCCGCCGAACTCGAAATGGTTCTTGAAACGTTTGACCGCATCTTCAGGAGCCCCGCATTCCCTGTTCCAGCACTCGTAAACTTTGTTTCCTATTCCCTCGGAAACTTCGGCTACAAGAATAATTGAACCCCCTCTTTTTACAGCAGAGGTGGCATTTTCAAGGGATTTAGTTGCCTGGTAAAGGTTAATATCCTTTGGAAAACCACCGCAAGAAACAACTACAGCATCTGCAGACTCTACAGGCACTTTATACATGGAATCGACAACTTTCACGCCTTTTCTGTGAGCTTCGATTAAATCGCCTGCAACGGCAGCAACTATCTCTTTTTTGCTGTCAAGTACAACATTTATGATGAAGTCAAGACCTGCAATCCTTGCAGCTTCCTCAATATTCTGTCTTGCCGGACTGTCAGTTCTGCCTGATAGAGGGTCTCCTTCAAAGAGTTTGCTATAAAAGCTATGGAATGAGAGAATGGATTTCTCCGAACTTACACCTGGAAGGATGGACTTTCCTCCACCTCCGTAACCTGCATAATAGTGAAATTCCAGGGTTCCTGTACTTATGATAACGTCGGAGTCAACTACTTCTTCGAAGACCTCGACTGGCGTTCCGAAACTTGTTTCCCCTAGAAGCCTGCACCTTTTCCTGTCGTGCTGGACGCATCTTATTTTTTCGAAGATTTCTTCTCCTACGAGCTGACGACACTCTTCTTCAGTCTGGTTTCGATGGAGCCCGAGGGCAAAAACAATAGTAATATTCTCGTTTTTTGCTCCGCCCAGATAAAGTTCCTCAAGCAAAGGCGGAAGAAGCTTTGCAGTAGGAGTTGGCCGAGTAACGTCACTAACTATGATTGCAACCCTAGAGTTCGGGTTTACAATTTCAGAAAGCCTTTTACTTTTCATAGGATTTTCAAGTGCTTTTTTAATAAGGGAAGCCCCTTCTTCCGTTATTTTTAATTCTGAAGGCAGGATAATACTGGATATGTTTTTCTCAGGCATATCCAGCTCCAAAATCCCGCTTCCGAACGCGAGTGGAATCGTTTTTACATTAGTAGTCATGGTTATTCCGATGTCATAGTATTAATTCTATAAAATCGTATAGGTAAACAATAAGGAAATTAATATTTAATACGGCTTTAAGTGTACAGCTTAAACCGGCAGTTAAATTCATACATATATTTTTATAATTTACTTATTATTTTTAATACTTCCGCTGTCCAAGTCGCAAGCCTTTTCAAAAAAGGCTTGAGCGAAAACCCAAGCAGTGTTTGGATTTGAGAAACTTATCCCAAAACTCTATAGGCATGATAAACCGGCGCAACGGTTGCTGCCAAACTGTTGTGGAAATATAGAGTTGAGTAGAAGGGTATTAGGATTTAGAGTTCAATTGACTGGCCTGGCTGCATGATGATAACTTTTGTATTAGTTTTTGATTCTACAGCCTGTTTGAATTTGAGAGGGTCCTGGTTAATTACATCAAAGGTGTTATAGTGCATTGGAACTACAATTTTGGGCTGAATTAGTTCTACCGCTTTTGTGGCTTCTTTTATACCCATCGTAAATTTGTCGCCTATGGGGAGGAGGGCAAGTTCAGGTTCGTAGAGTTCACCTATGAGCTGCATATCCCCGAATACTCCGGTGTCTCCGGCATGGTAGATTGAATGGCCGTTGATTCGTATAATGAAACCTGCCGGGGAGCCGCCATCGAAACTGAAACCAGAGGCATCGATTGAAGAGGAATGGAGTGCTTCAGTCATAGTTAACTTTATACCCTCTACGTTTACTGTACCGCCCTTGCCCATGCCCTCTGCAAAAACTCCTTTTGATTTTATATAGTTTGCAACCTCATGAACTGAGATTATCCGGCATCCAGTCCGTTTTCCGATCTCGATCGTATCCCCAAGGTGATCACGGTGCCCGTGAGTCACAGCTATTATGTCAGGGTTCAGTTCTTCAGGGCTGCACGGAGCCAGTGGATTCCCAGAGATAAAAGGATCGATTAACAATTTCGTTTCGGCTTCGAACAAAAAAACCGAATGTCCGAGCCAGGTAATTTTTACGTCAGCCATCTTTTTGCCTCAAAGTAGTTACTTTTTATATGAGTGTAACAATAAAGAATCCAGTTGTCCTTAATTTAGCTATCAGTAAATAATTTAGCTATCAGTAAGTAATTTAGCTATCAGTAAGTAATTTAGCTATCAGTAATTTAGTTTTCTATAATTCTCGGCTAATAATGTGAAATATTAATGGAAGAGAAATGAAAGAGAAATGGAAGAGAAATGAAAGAGAAATGAAAGAGAAATGAAAGAGAAAAGATAAAGGGTTGTACTGAGGATCATATTAATATGTTTCTTCCGTCAAACGGGCTGAAAATGAAAATTGGTCTGGTAATCCACGGGCCCGAAGTTATTGATTCGGGAGAGGCGAAAAGAGTTTTTGAAAAGCTTTCCTGCGTAGGCAAAGTCGAGGCAAGGCTTGGAGGAACTATGGGAAAAGTAGCTGTTCTGGATGCCGGGCTTGAAAACATTATAGATATAAGCCAGCATCAGAAGCCCAGTGCCTGCATTGAATCTCTCTTCGAAACCTCAGATATTGTATGCCTCCTTAACCGGGGAAAAACAATCGAAACCGGGAAGGTGTTTGGAGAAATGGTTGCTGTTCGGCTTCGAAAGCCGGAGATAAAGCCTCTTGTCCAGATCGAAAGCCCGGCAAGTACAGCTGGAATTTTGAGATATCTCAATAAAAAAGCCGGAGAGTACGGAGAATATCTTGAGAAGCTTTCTGAAATTCTGGAGCTTTCTGTGGAAAGTCCTTTGCCCCTTCAAAGTTCAAGAGTTCAAAATTCCGTTTTTGTAGATAAGTGCTCTGCAATAGGTAAAGTTCGGGTAATCCGCAAAATTTCAGGCGTTTTTCCCGGAGAAAATATTCTGGTAAACGGAATCGTGATTGGAAAAACCTTTTCTTCCGAAGTAAGCATAACCTCCGAAAACGGCTTTATTGTCGCAATAGAAGGGGGAGAAATAAAAGAGCACGGGCTCGAAAAACTTCATAATTATGAAAAAAGAGATCCTATTGACCTTGAAAAATCCTGGGTAAAAAGCGGCGACCTGAGAAGAAGCAATTTCTCTCCCCTGCAAGGCCGGAAACCGAACGTACACGGCAAAGACTCGGTTTTTTCTTCCAGACCAACCGCAGGCAGAGTCGTGATTATAGACCATGCTGCAGAAGATACTTTTGAGTTAGCTGCCAATGCTGAATTCGCAGTTACCGTGGGAGATGACACCACAATAATAGCAGGCGATATTCTCTCCAGGCTCGGGATTCCTATTATCGGGATCACGGACGGGGATTGCGATAGAGTCTCCTGCAGGACTGAAATTTTCCCGGGTTCTATCGTGCTCAGGCTGGCAGCGGGAAATGACGATATTTTAGGTAAAAAACTGAAGCAGGAACTATTAGGGGGAAAAAATTCTGCGGTTTTGGAAGATATATACGCATTTAAAGAAGATGTGATTAAACTTGCAGAACCCTTGATTGAAGCTGTTTTTGAATACTGATTACAAAAAGTAGAACATAATTAGAAATCCTAAAAACGATAGAATTCAAAAATATTAATAGTTATACTTCGCTAGACGGAGCCTTTGAGTAAACTATTTAATTAATGAAAGGAAAAAGGTATCCTATAGGCGATGAGGTCCGCCAAGACTTGTAGTCTAAACCGCTTATGCTGATGACTTCTACATTAATTATTGAGGTTTTAATGTGTATACTGTTTTACTGGTAGGTATAGGCGGCTTCATAGGTGCTACCTTGAGATATGTATTAGGTGGATGGATTCAAAACGGTTTTGTCAGTTTTCCGGTAGGTACATTAACCATAAATACGATCGGAAGTTTCTTTTTAGGTTTAATAATGTACCTTTCCGAATACCAGGGCCTGTTTAGTGACCAAACCAGAATATTTCTGACAATAGGTATTTTAGGAGCTTTTACGACATTGTCAACGTTTGGTTATGAATCGTTCCGGTTGCTTGATGACTCAAAATTAATGCTGATGGCGATAAATGTAGTATCAACAGTATTATTTTCCATAATGGCTGTATATTTAGGTAAGATTGTAGCTCTGAGTGTCAGCTCTTACCTATTGGGAGGGATGAAATGAAAACGGATAGAGTGAAAGGTTGTGAGGAGAATTGCATGAAGAATGAGTCTACAGCCATATTGTTAAGGATATTTATTGGGGAATCTGATCACTACAAAGGTAAGCCTTTGTACATGTATATTGTTGAAATGCTAAAAGCTGAAGGTATAGCCGGAGCTACTGTTTTTAGGGGTATTGCTGGCTTTGGAAAACACAGCCGCATTCATACAACTTCTATATTGCGTCTATCAACTGATATGCCAATACTCATTGAGGTTTCTGATCTTGAAGAAAATATCGAGAGAATCAGACCAAAATTAGATGAGGTAATTAACCAAGGGTTGATCACAGAAGAAAAAGTTAAAATTGTATTTTATGGCAGTGATAAAAATAAGTAAAAGGTAAGTACCTGGAAGCAAAAAATAGCTGGAAGTGCTAATATGACTGAAAGACAGGTAGAAAGCGTAATTGTTGAAATTCCAAAAGGGAGCCGAAACAAGTTCGAATATGATAAAGAAAAGAGACTGATTAAGTTCGACAGAATGCTTTCTTCTTCAATGGTATATCCCTCGGATTATGGTTTTTTCCCGGACACACTGTCCCTTGATGGTGACCCTTTAGATGCTATGGTTTTAACCTGGGAGCCCACATTTCAGGGCTGTGTAATCGATGTATATCTTATAGCATTATTTGATATGGAAGATTATAAAGGAAGAGATCAGAAGATCCTGTGCGTTCCAAAGAACGATCCGATGTGGAATTATATTGAGTCAGTAGACCAGGTCCCACCGCATTTATTTAAGGAAATCACTCACTTTTTCCAAACTTATAAGAACTTAGATAAAAAACAAGTGAAAGTTATCGGTTGGAAAAGCCTCGAAACTGCAGTCACTGTACTTCAGGAAGCTAAAGATCGATATACTACACAGAAAAAATAAAGCAGACGAAAAACCGGAGAATGTTATCAATTGCAGGTATTAGTTCAGAGAATGTGATTCCGGGATCTTCCTTGTAGAAAAGTGAAAAATTAGTTGACAAAACTGCTTTGTAGAAAAGTGAAAAATTAGTTGACAAAATTGTTTTGTAGAAAAGTGAAGAAAACCAGTTGATAAAAATTAGCAGATTTATAAACTGAGTATTGTATGAAGGTCCGATTATACTATTTTTCATTCTGTACTGGTACTGTAAATCTTATACAGAACTCAGTCCCAGAATCCCTTTTTAATTCAATTTCGCCCCCTAACTGATCTACTAAGGTTTCCACTAACTGTAATCCAAGAGAATTGGAATCTTCCAAATTAAAGTCCTCAGGAATACCAATCCCGTTGTCCGAGATTGTTAAAACAAAATCGGTACCGTTGTAACTTTCTTTTGTGCTTCCCTGATCTTTACCTGCGCATTTTGCGGAGTCTTCCATGTGAAGTTTGATTTGAATTTTTCCATTATCTCTATTTAGAAATGCGTACTTTAGGGAGTTAGATACAAGTTCGTTAATGATTATTCCTAGTGGGACAGCAATATCCATATCAAAGAAAATGTTTTCTTCCAGTTCAATGTTAAGGTTTGTGTTGATATTTCCAACTTTATAAGTCTGAAAGAGATTTTCAACAAGCCTTTTAATATACGACGAGAAATTTAATGTATCGTTTCCTCTGCCTTCGTGCAGTTCTTCGTGGATAAGAGCAATTGACATAACTCTGTCCTGGCTTTCAAGGAAAGCATTAAGAACTTCGGAATCCTCGGCACATCCTCTGCTTCTGAATTTTTCAGCCTGCAGGTCAAGAAGGGAAGAGATCACTTGCAGATTATTTTTTATTCTGTGATGAATTTCTTTTTTTCGGGCTTCTTCGGCTTTTGCCAGAAGTCTTTCCGCATTGACTTGCTCAGTAATATCTCTACCCATAGATGAGATAGCAATCAGCTTTCCAGAAGCATCAAAAACAGGAGAATAAGTTATTGAAATATTTATTGTTGTACCATCCTTTTTTAACCGTACAGTTTTGTAATGCTGGATTTCTTCCCCCTGTTTAATTTTTTCGATTAAATTTTTTATTTCTCCTTTAAGATTATCCGGTTCAGCGATTGAGACATTTTTCCCCAGAACTTCCTCAGCCGAATAACCATAAATTTGCTCCGCTCCCTTATTCCAGCTTGTAATAGTACCTTCCAGAGATTCAGTTATAATAGCGTCGTTTGAGGATTCTACAACATTCGCTAATATCCTGATCTTTTCCTCTGCTCTCTTACGCTCTGTGATGTCCTGAACTATTCCTTTAATTCGAATTGGGCTTTTATTTTCATTATAAGAAGCTTCGCCCTGTGCATGGACTATATGCTCTTCTCCATCAGCTGAGATAATCCTGTGATCAATGCTAAAGGACTTTTCATTTAAAGCTTTTTTAACTGCATTATCCACATAGCTTCGATCTTCGGGATGCACATAACCTAAAAGTTTGTCGTAACTCATACCTTCCCGGGGCTTATGTCCAAAAATACTATACATTTCGTCAGAACAGTATAATTTATCATTTACGAGATCATAATCCCAATTTCCGATATGAGCTATTTTTTGAGCTTCAGAGAGTCTTCTTTTTTCTTCCATCAAGGACTCATAAGCCTTTTCAAGCTCAGATGTACGTTCTTTAACTTTTATTTCCAAACTATCATGTGCTCTTCTAAGGGCTTCTTCTGCTTTTTTGCGCTCAGTAATATCTCTGGCAATTGTTGAAATGGCTACAAGCTTTCCAGAAGTATCAAAAACTGGAGAAAGGGTTACTGAAACGTCTACTATCGTCCCATCCTTTTTCAACCTTAAAGTCTCATAATTACGAATTCTTTCTCCTCGTTTAATTTTCTCAATTAACTGTTTTGTATCCCCTTTCAGATTTTCCGGCTCGAGTGCTGATATATTTCTTCCCAGAGCTTCTTCAACGGAATAGCCATAAATTTTCTCTGCTCCTCTATTCCAGCTTGTGATAACCCCATCAAGAGATTCGGTTATAATTGCATCTTCGGATGATTCGACAGCATTTGCCAGTATTTGGATTTTCTCTTCTGCCTTTTTAAGTTCAGAGATGTCACGTGCTGCAGCAAACATTCCTATAATTTCGCCAGCCTCATCTCTGTAAACTGAAGCATTATATAAAACCGGAGTTATGTGTCCATCTTTATGCTTAATATCTAGTGAATAATCTCGTACAAATCCTTCCTGAAATACAAGTTGATATCCCTTTTTGGCTTTCTCAGGTTCAGTGAAATAATTAGAATAGTCTGTGCCTATGAGTTCTTCCCTTGAATAACCAGTTACTATTTCAGTGGAGTTATTAACGTCGGTTATTTTTCCGTTAGGACCAATTGTAATGATAGGGTCGATGTTGGCTTCAATCAGACTGCGATTATGTTTACTTGCCAGTTTAAGCCTTTCTTCTGCTTCTTTGCGCTCAGTAATATCCTGTGTTATGCCGAAGCCGCCGATAACTTTTCCACTTTTGTCAAATTCAAAATGTGCTTTCTTACGTACCCACTTAATCTTACCATCAACAACAATGCGATGTTCAATGTCATATGGTTCACCCTTTAATCCCGCCTTCCATTTACTATCAACATATTCCCTGTCATCAGGATGAGTTTGAGAAAGGAGGGTCTCATAAGTCAAATGGGTGCCTTTTGGGATGCCAAAAATACGGTGGTTTTCGTCGGACCATGTCAATTCTTTTGTACGCACATCCAGACGCCAGCTTCCGATATTTCCTACAGTTTGAGCACGGTCAAGGTCTTCCCTGCTTTTCTCTAGTTTATCCACCAGAATATCGCGTTCCCTCAGTGACCTGGCAAGTTTGAAGTTACTGTGACTTAGTTGTGAGATCATATTGGCAAGTTTCACGAAGAAGGACATATTTTTGTTCACAGCTTCCCTACTTAACCGTGGAACTTTTTCGAGCATGGTTATGTACTCGTCCTCATTGAAGCCGTATTTTCTAGCCTGGGATCGGAAAAGCTCATAGTCCAGAGGCTCGTCATCAAAAAAGAACTGTCCTGAGAAGATATTGCCTATATGCTGACCGTCCACAATAAGCGGGGTTACTACGTCCCACATATTATTCTTGCATTTGTACAGCTTAAAATCTCCAGGGAGAACGCCAAGGGACAGTTTTGTGTCGCTTTCCACACAGTGCTTGCAGGTTTCGGGGTGAACCCTGTGGAATTTAGTGCAGATGTCCTGCCATCCAACACTTACCGGAATATTACCTTTGAGATCAACCAGAGCTATGGTAATGTGAGTGAGTTCATGTAAATCATACATGAGGGACTGGACCGCTGGAACATCAAGAATATCAGCCAGCTCAAGGTTTGCCACCTCCCTAGCTTCACTACCCTGAGTTTTTTCTTCAAGACCTTTATGGTCAGTTATATCGAGTCCAAAAATGTTTGCACATTCTTGTTCAGGTAACGGGTGAAAAACAACCAGATATACTCTATTTCCCACTTTAATTTCCGTTTTTTCGGAATGATTCTGGGTAATTACTTTTTGTACAATATCTACGATACTTAAAGGCAGTTTTTCTCCTACTGTCACCTCCAATTCATTCAAGAGCTCACTAACCTCATTTGAGTAAAGAACCGTACCATCTTTTCCAACACAAATTACAGGATCCGCATTGTTCGAAATTTTTCCATTCATTTTTCCCCTTCAGGCTCTTCTCTTTGACGGCGAAGTACCTAACTTTAGGATATTATTGTTACAACCACTTACAAGTGAGTTTATTCTTCTAAAAGATGTTTGATTTATTAAATATATAAAATCATTCTCGTTATAACAATTATTACAAAATTTGAAAAATAGTAGATAAAGATATTTATTAACGTAGTATAATGATTCTGTTCCAAAATCCAGTGATTTTTGTATTTCTTGATTGAAAATCTGAATTCGAAAGAAGAATCCGGTTTTCATCAAGATCAATATTCGATATCTAAAGACTTCAACCCCAATGTCGTATCAAACGGATTGTGACCACTTACAAAATCCAGTGATTTTGAATTTTACATTCATCACTGGATTTTGGTACTGAGTCTAGTATAATCTTGAAAATATATAAACTATATTAAATTATAAAACTTTGACCCTAAGCTTTAAAACTATTGGAAAAGTAAAGATAATTTAAAGGTGACACGAAAATCTAAGTTACTATTATATAATAAAACCGGATGAGATGTCTACGTAATTTGAACTAACTGACCAAATACCAGTGACGAATTACCAGATTTTTCCTTAAAATTTGTCTTATTTAGTGGAAGTAGATCATTTAGCTTTGTGGTGTGACCTACCTGAAAACAGAGAAATTGAATATTAGAACTACGTTTGTTGAGTTTGAAGGAATTGTTAACGTTCAGATTTCCTGTTCAATAACCTGGGGATACAACCGGAAATAGTATAAAAGAAAAATTGGTATGAATATAAGAAGAGCCTGTCCCAAAACCAATATAATACCAGACTAGTAGTTATAATATTGGCGGTAATAGTAGATTAGATAATGTTTTGGGATAGGCTCGAAAGTAAAAACGGGCAGGAGAAATAAGTGATAACCGAAAACCTCGGGTTTTTAATCCACGTTTTCACAATTATCTTCGTTGTTGTCAACCCTATCAGCGGAGTAGTGACTTTCATCTCTTTGACCAGCAAGATGACAAATGAGGAGAAAAACGAAATCGCAAAAAAGTCAGTCATGCTTGCGTGCGCAATTGCCGTATTTTTTGCAATTGCAGGAAATATCATACTTAACCTGTTCGGCATTAGCGTAGATTCACTGCGGGTTGCAGGAGGAATCCTGCTTTTCAGCATTGCTTTTGATATGATGCATGCTAAAGTCTCAAAGGGGAGGATTACTGAAGAAGAGATTTCTCACTCTCAGGAAAGAGAAGACATCTGGATCTTCCCGATAAGCCTCCCGCTTCTGACAGGACCGGGTACGATCAGTACAGTGATTGTCCTGATGGGAGGAACAGAAGCAATTGTGCAAAAAATAATAATTCTCGTATCAATCATACTGACGTTCGTTATCTGCTATTACATATTCCAATTCTCAAGGGGAATTCACAGGCTGATAGGATATAACGGGATGCTGGTCTTTACAAGGCTGATGGGACTTTTGCTTGCTGCTCTTGCAGTGGATTTAACTGTTAAAGGGATAGTAAATCTATACCAGTTAACAACATGAGGCAATAAGTTTTACATGCTATCTAAAAACTCAACATATTTTAGCATGAAAATGCTGCCATCAGCATGCATTTTCATATAGTTGTGCATGTTATTCAAGGAATATCATGTTTGTTTTCTCTAAATCTCTTATATCCTATATTTTCCCATTTTTCGGACCCCTACGTGTCATTTTTCCCGTCTCTTTCAGCTCTGTTTTTATGGAAAACTCACAAGCCGTGAAGTAGCTTGAATCTGATTATATAGCCTGTAAACCAGTTAAGGTTAATAGTTGTCGTAATCCTCCTACAGTTAAACGTAATTTTATCAGCAAATTAATAGCCCCATTTCCCCATCAGTCAAAAAAACTTAATACATTTGAAGATAAATTAAGAAGTTGATAGGGAAATGGGGGTCTTATTTGAATATAAAGACAAAACTTCAGGATGCTGTCAATGCCCTTAATTATGGCAGTCTTTCCGTACAGAATAAAAAGGTAGAGGAAACCTGCTCTTACCGGATAAAGCAGACAAAAAGCCGAAAAACCATTGTTATCAATTGTAGGGAATGTGATTCGGGATCTTCCCTTAACGACATGCACTGCAGAAAAAACATTCTCGGAATTCTGCAAAAAGAGGTCAAGGCCAACTGTCTGGTGCTCTCAAGGTTGTATGAGCGAGACTACGAAGGAGAAGCTCTATCTTTACTTTACATTCTTGCAGGTTTTGAGGGAATCGTAACAGCGTATGAAAGCGCGGAAAAAGTTCCCAGAGCCTGTACTTTGTCTGCAAAGAAAAACTGCGAACTGGAAAGAAAAGAAATAATTGCTTCTTTTGCTAAAACCGTAGAGGCTGACCCTTTAAAAGCCAGGCTGGAAATAAAACGGTTTATTCAGGGAAAAATGCTGAATAAAAACTCAGACAGAGTTACACAGAAAGTTATGGGAACAATTTTGGAAAGAGTCCCTGAGAGATTTACAGGAAAAATTACAAGAAGAGTTACAGAAAAGGATTCGGAAAAGGATTCGGAAAAGGATTCGGAAACTACTTCAGTTTGCAAAGCTTGTTCCGAGCGCTTTTATCAGATGCTTTATGAAATTGAAGGAAAACTATCCGTTTTTCCTGAAATTCCTGTTATCAAAAAATCTGAAGTTCGAGTTTTATTAAAAGAGCAGGTAGAAGATTCCAAAAAGGGACAGGGAAAAACGATAGAAAAAACAATAAGAAAAATGGCAGGAAACCTGATAAAGAACACGTCAGGAGAAATAACTCTGGTAGAAATTTCCAGACACTTTCCATTTCTGGCAACTGAAAACCTGAAGGAAAAACTGGAGAAAAATAAAAGTGCGGCAGAAGAGCTTTTTGACTATGAAAGTGACATCAAACCCCATGTTAGGCCCCCTTTTTCCAGTTCCAGAGTCTATGCAGATGTGCCTGAAAATACCGAATTTCTTGAGTGCTACGACATAGACGGTAGGGAAGGCAGGAAACTTGAGGTTTCAATTTATCGCTATATTGACAGGCCGGAAAAACTTTACATGATCAGACCTCCGGAATATAATCTCAGGGAGGAAGACCTCAGACTGCTTGAAAAAGTCCGGATGCGAATGATCAAACACAGACCAAAAGACCTTGCTTTTACAGATCCTGTCGTAGCAAGGGAGTATTTCAGGCGCATGGCAAAAGCGCTTCTGGAGGAAGAATTGCTCGCAAGCGGGAAAGCCTGCAGCCCTGACGAACTGGAAAGTTACGCCGACCTGCTTGCAAGATATACGAACGGACTAGGGATAGTTGAAGACCTGCTTTCCGATGCCAGGATTACAGATGTATATATTAATGCTCCTGCCGACAAAAATCCTGTACATGTTGTGCTGGAGGGAGAGGAATGCGTAAGTAATGTTTTTCTCTCGCAGGACGACCTTGATGCCCTTGTCTCCAGGTTCAGGATCATCAGTGGAAGGCCCTTTGGAGAAGCGATTCCTGTGCTGGAACTTAACCTTGAGGCTTTCGGGGTAAGGGTTTCGGTAATCGGAGACCCTCTCAGTGCAAGTGGGCTTGCTTATGCCTTCAGAAAGCATTCCCTCTCACCCTGGACCCTGCCTAAGCTGATCAATACAGGTTCGGTTTCCCCATATGCAGCCGGACTTTTAAGCTTTCTAATGGACGGGCAAGCTTCAGTCCTGGTAGCAGGAGAAGTCGGAGCAGGAAAAACATCCCTGCTGTCTGCCATGCTGCTTGAGATTCCACAGAAGTACAGGATTCTTACAATCGAAGATACCCATGAGCTCCCCATCGAGGAGCTTCAGAGCCTGGGCTGGAAGGTTCAGGGAATGAGCTCACAGTCCTCGGTTTTGAAATCAGGAGCTGAAATGAGCCCTGAAACTGCGCTTCGAGCAGCTCTGCGTCTTGGGAATTCCGCCCTTGTGCTTGGTGAAGTGCGGGGGGAGGAAGTAAAAGTGCTATATGAAGCCATGCAGGTTGGAAAAGCCGGAAACTCGGTTATAGGGACCATTCACGGTTCGTCTACCGAAAACGTATATGAGAGAATCGTGCACACCCTTGGAGTTCCTCCAGCCTCGTTTAAAGCGACGGATGCCGTAATTATCTGCTCAGGTATAAGGCTTGAAGGCAGCATGAAAAAACTAAAACGGGTGAGCCATATTGCAGAAATCACCAGTGCAGTAATCGAAAATCCCGAGCCTTCGGATATCTTTACGGATATAATGAAATATTATGCATATCAGGACTGCTTGCTTGCAGAAAAGGCTCTGGAGCAAGGACAATCCGAACTTATAGAAAAGATTGCCAGGAAATGGGGGATTTCCATAGATAGAGCCTTAAAAAATATCGAACTTCGGGCAAGAATAAAAGAAAAAATAGCAATTGAAGGGCTAAAAAAATCATTCTTGCTGGAAGCCGAAGCCGTTAGCCAGGCAAATAACATGTTCTGGCTGCTTTCAGACTCCATGAAGAAAGGAGAGTCATACGAAAATGAGTATGGAAATAATCTCATAGATAGTTCAGTGAATAGCCGTGCGGTTAATTCTGCAGATAATTTGGAATCCGACTGCAGGAATGACCTGGAAACTCTTTATAGGCAGTGGGAAACCTGGTTTGAGAATTTTGCCAGAAAAGGTTCGGATAAAGGGAAATGATTGTTAGATGGAGATGTTGTAAGAGGTAAAAAATATGGACGAAGAGAGCAACTGGTATGTGCGAGCCTGCAAAACCACAGCAAAGCAGTGGATATTAGCTGTCCCTGACCCTGCTGCCTTCCGCAAGCGCTGCGAAAAGAGTGTAAGCCGGGAGTACAGGGATGCTCTCAGGTTTACCGGTTATGAACTTGAAGCTTTCGAAACCGTCCTCTTTTCCTATGCAGGAACCTTTGCAACTTTAATCCTGCTGGCAACAGTAGACCTTTTCCTGATGCTTTCAAGAAGTTTTGATGCCAGAGTACTTACTATAATGGGAATCCTTACCTTTGTCGTTCCTCTGTTAACGCTCTATTACCTGAGCGAGTATGTGAAACTCAGAGCAGGGTTTATGAAAATCTCCTCACTTGGAGACATTCCTGAAATCCTGAGTTATATAGTCATGTCCATGAAACTTGTTCCTAACCTGGAACATGCCGTACTTTTTGCAGCCCGAAATTCCGAGAGGCCACTTGCAAAGGACCTGAGAAAACTAGCCTGGGACCTGAACCTCAGGATTTACAGCAGCATGGATGATGCTCTCCTTTCTTTTGCCGACCTGTGGGGAAGAAATAGCGAATATTTCAAACGTTCTCTCCATCTTATAAAGAGCTCGACAGCCGAACCTGATGAGGCTCAGAGGGTTATAACCCTGAACCGTGCCCTGGACATAAGCCTCGAAGGCACGGAAAGTCTTATGGATGCCTTTGCAGCAAAACTGAAGACCCCAAGTTATATTCTCTACTCGATTTTCATTCTGATCCCACTCGCCCTTGTAGCTCTTCTGCCTGCGGTTACAGTTGTAGGAATGAAACCTGAAATAATAGACCTTATCTTCCTCTATGACCTGATTTTTCCGGCTCTTGCTGCCCTCTACTCAGAATATATTCTTATGCAAAGACCGGTTGCTTTTATTCCCAGGCAAATTCCGGATTCTCATCCTGAGCTTGCAGATATCAAGCAGAAAAAACGCTTTGCTTTAACGCTCTCAGTCCTGCTACTCTGCATTATAGCACCTTTAGGATATCTCCTGTTGAGGTTAGGAAATCCAGGAGGAATAGTAGCAACCGCACCCCTGGAAGGATATTTTTCACCTACGCTCCCGCTTATTCTGGGTGGAACAATCGGGATTTCAGTTTACCTTTATTTCTCGGCTGTCCCTTACAAGAAGATAAGAGACCGAATAAAAAAGATGGAACAGGAATTTGCAGATTCCCTTTTTGTACTCGGCAGGAGAATTTCCGAAGGAAAAGCCCCTGAAGAAGCTTTTGCCCATACTGCCAGGACTATGGAAGGCTCAAAAATCGGAGAAGCCTTTCAGGAAATTTCAATGAACCTGCTCAGTATGAGGACAAATCTCAAAGCCGCAATTTTTGACGAAGATTTCGGAGCCTTCAGACACATATATTCGGAAAGAATTCGGAACACAATGCTCCTTTTTACGGAAAGCATCCACAAAAACCATGAAGCTGCAGGCGCCTCGATTATAAAACTTGCAGACCATTTGAAAGAGCTTGGAACAGTCGAAGAAAGAATTCGGCGCTCCCTTTACGATGTCACCTCAACTATGCGTTCTACTGCTGTGATTTTCGCCCCACTTATTGCAGGAATTACCCTTGCCCTTTCTGAGGTTATTACGAAAATTCTGAACCAAGTAGCCGAAAGGGTAAACCGAATTCCTGCCGACATGTCAGGAATGCCAGTAGAAATCGGACAGGCAGCTTTTTCCCAGTCAATCTCTCCTGACCATTTCCTGCTTGCAATAGGGGTTTATATTGTCCTGATCAGTGCTATCCTTACTCGTTTTGCAGGCTCGGTGGAATACGGAGGAGACCGGACTCAGTTGAAATACGACCTTGCCTGCATGCTTCCAATTTCAATTGCAATATTTGCAGTCTCTACCGCAGCCTCAAGAGTTATCTTCAAGGGACTGGTGTGAAATAAGAGTTATAGTAAACTGGTGATTACTGTTCATCCAAAAATTGATCACAAAGCGAAAATAAATGGTATTTTGTGGATTTCTGTCAAGGCGAGTTTGATTAGTTATCTTTATTTATGCTATCTTATCTGCATCTTTTCCCAAGAATTAAAGCCGTAGTTGCAATTGCAATAATTGTTAATATAGAGCCTTGAAATGGCAATTCTTGACCTGAACTGTTTACTGTATTGTTTTCTGGATCAACAATATGAATATTTTCCTTACCATTTGAATTTGCAATGTTACCAATTAATATGTTGTTCCTGCTGGAGTTATTGATGTTTATGCCATATTCCATATTATTTGAGGCATTGTTATAATCTAACTTATTGTCACTTGATTCTACCAAAAATATTCCATTATTATTGTTAAAATTTGCAGTGTTGTTGTATAGTCTGTTTTCTGTACTGTACTCAAGATCTATACCACTCCAGCCATTAAGATTTGCAACGTTGCTAATCAGAAAATTACGACTTGATTCTCTAAGAAAAATTCCTAAATTAGTGTTTGATATAGTATTATTAGTAATCGTGTTGTTTTCACATAAATAAACCAATTTAATCCCAAGTCCAGCATAACTGACAGTATTATTACTTATTTCATTATTACTACTAGATGTGTATATATAGATGCCATCATGATTAGTCGAGTTTATGAGATTATAATTCAGCTTATTGTTACTTGAATTCCATAAGAAAATCCCACCGATTCCACTCATATATGCATCATTTTCAGTAAGCGTATTGTTGTACGAGTCTAACAAAAAAATGCCATAACCATTTGAAAAAACATTATTTTTCTTTATGACACTATTGTTGACTCCCTCAAAATAAATTCCGGCTTTATCGTCTCCATACTGATCTGTTCTAGCACCACTTATACCAAAGCCATTAATAGTTACGTTATCTGCTACAACATTGAATACGTCATCTTCAGAGTTAGCAGCATAAATAATGGTATCGACTGGATTTTCAGAGAGAGAAGTAATTGTTAATTCTTTATTTACATACACATTTTCCGTATAATTTCCTGGATAAACAAGAACTATATCACCATCAGTTGCGTTGTCAACAGCATTCTGTATGCTTTTATAATTTGCTCCCTCAATATCGTCATCTACTGTAATTGTAACTGCTCCAGCACATGAAACCATTGCCACTATAAAAAATGCCATTAAAAAATAAAGTATATTTCTCATTTATACCCCTATACAGTATGTATATGTAGTTGTGCAGTCTACTACCAATCCCACTTTCCGTAGTAAATTTTCAGATTTCATGGTTTTTTCTGTTATCAATTTTCAATTTAACACGAATTTACTGAACTTTTATACAGAGGTAAAAGCAAATATAGTGTATTTAGAGACCAAAATGATATTATTCAATTTTTATCAAGTGCAATTAAGTGTATAAATTACTTAAATCTGTTGCAAAAGCGTAATCAGGAAAAGTATTGATTTTCAAAAAATACTGCGGAAAATGGGATATAAGATAATTACGGCTCTTCGCTATTTTATGTGGGTTGAAAATAATTGACCAGTTGCAAAGTAACCCGGCAAAAAGAGAAACATCAAGCTTGAATGTGATTTTCAATCATAAGTGTTCCTAAATTTTACATATGTTACGTTGATATTTTAAGAGACCAATGCAAGTTACCCACTCGAAACAGCGAAGAGCAGCATTTTTACGTATGGATCCAGTCTGGAAGACTAAATAGTCTTCAGAATAAGTTCAAACTTAATACTTCTACTGTTACTTGGAATCACTTATTTTAGGTGCTCCAATGTTTTTGTAGTAAAAAAATGGAAGAAGCACTTTATTTAAAACTCTTTTTATAATAACTGAGCTTTAGATTTCAACAAAGCCAGAAGTTCAATACTAAAGCCAATTTCAAAGTAATTTCACCAAAAAAGAAAGGGGCTTTAATTACCCCCGAAGAAATTAAAAGTTACATTCGACAAATTTGCATTCTTAAAATCAAACCAGTACTGTTCTATCGTACCTATAATACCTTGATTATTCACAGTATTGGCAGATCCGTTTACAATATTCTGTATTCCTGAGTCATTCTTCTCAACAGGCTGCGTACTTTCTGAATCTGGCGGCACGGGATCGGTTGTCTGTTCAGACGTGTTCCCAAAATAACTTTTCAGAATGTTATAACTGGTAACTCCCGTAATTCCACAATCAAACTTCCTGGAAGACCCCCAGTCTCTATACGACACGGTTTTACTCTTGTCATAAAAGTTTGTTACTTCCTTCTTTTGGGGTCCGAACCAGCCGTAGTACGCCTCATATCCTTTTTTATTACTGGCTGCCGGATAGAAGACATTGATATAAATCGGATTATGTTTTGTGAAATTAAGTTCTCTGATATCACAATTCCAACCATACTCTTCTGAAACATATTGACCGATTTCGCAGGCTAGTTGGTAGGAATTGTTCTGGTTACTGAGGTTGTAATCGAGCATGACCTGGGTGACTTGCTCTTTTGTAGGAGTTACATAATTTCCCGTAGCCGAAGCTAATGGAATTGCGAGCATAGCAACAAAAAGCATACTGAATAGCTTAAGTTTCATAATCAGTTCTCCATAATAGCGTTTACTTCACTTTCATGATCATTATCAACAATTTTACACCATCTTGTCCTATAATATACGAAGATTTTTCCTTCAACACTAATATCCCATCTATTTTTCTCAAGAAACTCACTAAAAGCATAATTATACTCTTTTTTTGAACAGGTCGTTGAACCTTCGTAATTTCCAATAATATCAGTTAAAGCTTTATAAATGTGTTTAGATTCATTGCTTTTGATGGTTACCTCTTTGGATTGATTACCTGCCTCACCTGATCTATTTAGTCCCTAACATACTTTTTTTTAATTTACATCCATTAAAGCATGAAGAAGAAACTATATTTTATTCTAAAATTTTGTGCACAGTTGAAATATGACCTGGCCTGCATGCTGCCGGTTTCAATTTGCAATATTTTGCTGTCTCTACCGCGACTTCAAAGATTATATTCGTGTGTTGATATGAAATAGAGTAACAGGAATTACCTGAAATTCTTCACTAATTTTGAATGCAAAAAAACGGATTAATAGAAAAAACGTACCCAAAAGCTCTTTCTTCATATAGCAGACCTTTCTCATTTATCCCAAAGCAGTTATCCAATGGAATGAAGTTTTGGCAATCTATAAGTTAAATTTGATAATAATTATTGTTTTTTGATAACTATTTGCCATCTTTATAGATAATTAAGAAGACTTTATGTTTCTAAATTGAATTTCCCTATTAATTATATTGCTTGAATAGTAATAATTACACAATCCAGTTTTAACCAACATTAGTGATAAAGGAGAGTGAAATAGTGATTATTAGCAAAAATATTCTGATGTTGTATCCTGGGTCCGGGGGAGAGGTATACATCGGACTACCGATAACAGAACCTCGACCTGTACCTCTTTACGGCATTGTCAGACCTTTATACGGTGTGCCTCTAAAATGAAATTGAACTAGAACTTGTGGGTTGAACGACAAAATCAGTAGCAAAAAACCAAAAATCTAAAATGTACTGATTTTAACAAGCTTACATGTTCTTGACTTTGTTTCGCAAATGCATAAACCCTGATAGGAAAAAATTTGAGGGGAATTAATATCCCCATATGTTTTAAACTTTTTTCAGATTAAAGTCTGAATAATATTTTTAATATAATATTTAAATCAATAGAATGTCAGAATGCTCAGATCCATCTTACAGGCTTCGGATCAGGTTGCTCTTATGGAGTAATAGAGATGAATACAAGTGAATACAAACCTGAATTTTGTGTGTGGGAACTTACACTAAAATGTAACATGAAGTGCAAGCACTGTGGTTCTATAGCAGGAAAAGCTAGAGAAAATGAACTCAAGGTTGATGAATGTCTTAACGTAGCCGAACAACTGGCAGATCTCGGATGCAAGCAGGTAACTCTCATTGGAGGCGAGGTTTTTCTGTATGAGGGATGGGAAAAAATATCAAGGAAGTTATCTGAGAAAGGGGTTGCTGTTAATCTTATTACCAACGGGTTTTTACTTGGAAATGAACAAATTGCCCAGATAAAATATGCCAGACTAACTAACGTGGGAATTTCTCTTGACGGAATGGAAAGCAATCATAACAATATGAGAAATGTAAGCACTTCGTTCGAAAAAGTAATGCAAGCCCTGGAGATACTTAACAAAGAAGGCATCCCTGTAGCTATTGTAACCAGTTTGATAGATAGAAACTTTGAGGATTTATGGCCAATGTACGATTTACTTGTGGAAAAGGGAATAAAGCTCTGGCAGATGCAGATCGTTAACCCTATGGGAAACATGGCCGATAAAAAAAATCTTCTCCTCGACCCTGCAAAAGTACCCCTGATTACCAGATTTATTCGAGAAAAGCGTAAAGAACAGAAGATTGCTATCTATGCAGGAGACAACATCGGATATTTTGATGAGAATGAATTATACTTAAGGGGCGAGTTCGGAACAATATGCTCATGGTCAGGATGTCAGGCAGGTTTGAGAGTTGTCGGGATAGGTAGTACAGGCAATGTTAAAGGTTGCGAGTCACTCTATTCGGACGAGTTCATAGAAGGTAATTTACGTGAGGAATCCTTATCCGAAATCTGGTATAAAGAAGGCAATTTTGCTTATAATAGAAATTTCGATACGAGTATGCTGACAGGCAGTTGCAAAGATTGCAATAAAGGAGATATTTGCAGGGGTGGATGCAGAGGAGCCTGTTATTTTACAACGGATTCCAAATTTGAAAACCCTTACTGCTGTTATCCTGGAAAAAACAACATAAGTAAGGATTACTTCAAGAGTAACCTCTTGAAATACAGTGAGAAAAACTAACTCTTTTTCAGCAGAACCGCAAACTTTTTCAAAAAAAGTTTGATCAAAAACCCATAGTAACGGCCTGATCACAAGCCGTTTAAAAAAACTGCTTGCCCGCAAGCCTTTTAAAAAAAGGCTTGAGCGAAAAATACTGATAAAGATAAAATGACCGCAAGCCGTTTAAAAAAACTGCTTGACCGAAAATCTCTACTTGTTCAATACAGTTACTTGCAAGATGACTCAGTACCAAAATCTAGTGATGAATGTAAAACTCAAAATCACTAGATTTTATAAATGGTCACCATCCATGTAATACAACTTAGTGATTCAAGTCTTTAGATAGCGAATATCGATTTTGATAAAAACTGGATTCTTCTTGCTAATTAAGACTTTCTATCAAAAATGCAAAAATCACTGGATTTTGGAACAGAGTCTGCAAGATACATAAGAAATATAAGTATTTGGCAAACTTTCGGTCTTTCCTGGCTATTGCACTCCTATTTTTGTCGCTTATTTTTTGTCGTTTATGGATGAAGGAAAGAGACCACAACCATTATTCCATATGTTCCCAGAAGCTGTAGTCCTTCAAACCAGTTGCTTTTGCCGTCTTCGATTATGGACTTGACCATTAAAACAGCAGAGACTATGGCAGCAAGTTCGAAGGTGGTGAAAATCAGATTCATGGGGTTCTTAAAGAAATAACTTGTGAATACCAGGACCGGCACGACAAACATAGCTATTTGAGTTGTCGAGCCAATTGCAATCTGAAGTGACAGATCCATCCGGTCCTTAATTGCAATTGTGATGGCAGAGACGTGTTCCGCAGCATTTCCGATAATTGCTATGAAGATCATACCTATGAACAGTTCAGTCCAGCCGAAGCTTTCAGCCAGCGGCTCTATGGAGCCGACCAGGATTTCACTCATAACAGCAACCGTAACGGTTGATGCGAGAAGAATCGAAACAGATTTTTTGACGCTCCACCTGGCAACGCACTCTGACGTGTCGACAGTGTATAAGTGCTTGTGGGTGTGAAGCGAGAAAAGCAGGCTCGCCAGATACGACACGGCCATAATGACCGAAACTGCAATGCTTAAGGTCTCGATCGTCTCGGCTGAAGGGTTTTCTGAAGTCAGAACGAAGACAGCCGGCATTACAATAGCTGCTGTTGCAAGAAAGAGAGTAGAGGCGCTTGTCTTTGCGGCTGTCGTATTGAATTTCTGCTCATCTTTTCCAAGGCCTCCGAAGAAAAATGCCATGCCCAGAATCAAAAGCAGGTTTCCAATGATGGATCCCGTAATCGATGCCTTTACCATTTCAGTAAGTCCTGCTTGCAGGGAAAAAAAACTTATGATTAATTCTGTCGCGTTCCCGAAGGTAGCGTTTAATAACCCACCCAGCGCTGGGCCTGTATATGCCGAAATCTCCTCTGTCGATTCACCGATAAATTTTGCAAGCGGTATGATCGCAAGAGAAGCTAAAACAAATATTGCTATGGGCGAAGAGTGTGTATATTCTGCGAACAGACTCAGCGGTACAAAGATAAGAAAAACTTTGAAAACTTTTTCCAGGATTTTTGTTTTTTCCATATTAACGAATCTCCTCTGCCACCTGGCAAAGAGTTACCATAAGGCGACTTAGAATACCAGCCTTTTTCATTTTATGTGTTAATAACAAGGCTGAGAGATATTTTTATCCCTCAAGCCAGACAGGAAGGAAACCTCAGGAATCAAAAGAAAAAAGAACTGAAGGAAAAATAACGGTAAGTAAGGTTAAAAATGAATTTCTTTGGTCAAATACTAATTTTAAAACAATATCTATTAAGTTCTTACATTTATTTCATATTCATTAATATAGACTTATGAAAATATTATTTTAATTTGAAAATTAATTTCCAAGTTTTTTATCATTTGGGGGGCATTATGAAGATTAAACCGGGGTTGTTAATTTCCGTTCTAGTTTTCTTATTATTTGGGAGTGTGGGGATAACAGCAGCAACAGAAATAGCAATAGAAACAGCAGTAGAAACAGCAGTAGAAACAGAAATAGAAACAGCAATAGAAACAGAAACAGAAACAGCAATAGAAACAGAAACAGAAACAGAAACCAAAGCATCGACAGAAGCAGTAACAGAAATATCGTCTTATGATCGAGCTCAGGAAGTGGAGGCAGCACCAGGAGTAGAGACTCAGGTCACGACCAGTGAAAGAGTAACAGTGCACTATTGTCCTGCTATTTACGGTGATAAAATAGTATGGTATAACAGTACAACAGACGCCGATGTTTGCATGTACGACCTTTCAAATTCCACGATGTCAAATGTCTCTGCTAACGAATTTGACGGGTATGATCCGACGGTTTATGAGGACAGGATAGTCTGGATAGATAGCCGGAATGGATATCCAGAGATTTACATGTATAATCTTTCTACTCTTACGGAAAGAAGAGTTACTAACTTCAGATCGTATAAAATAGGGCCCGATATCTATGAGGATATAATTGTATGGGTTGATATGCGAAATGGAAAATACGATATCTACATGTATGATCTTTCCACTTCCGGGGAAACCCGGATCACAACCAGCGGGCTAATGCAATATCCTGCTATTTACGATGACAGGATTGTATGGACAGACAGCCGCAACGGGCAGGGAAACAATGATATCTACATGTACAATATTTCCACTGCCAGGGAAACTCAGCTCACCAAAGATGAATCAGATCAGCTTGGTCCTGTAATATACGATGATAAAATAGTCTGGACTGATATGCGTAACGGAAACGCGGATATTTACATGTACAACCTTTCTACGTGTAAAGAGTCTCAGATTACCACAAATGAATATAATCAGGCTAACCCGGCTATTTATGGAGATAAAATTGTATGGGTAGATTACCGTAGGAAACATTCAGGTGCTTATCCGGACAGCGACATTTACATGTATGATCTTTCTACTTCAAAAGAAATGTCGGTTGTAACTGAAGGATCCTCACAGTCCGATCCTGATATTTACGGGAACAGGATAGTCTGGGTAGATAATCGCGACGGATACTGGCAACATTACAACATATATATGTTCACACTTGAAACCTCTGAGGAAACAGGGTCAATCGAGCCTGTAGAAGGACTGAAAAAACTCAAAAACTACTTAAATTCCCTGTGCCTGCAACCCTCTACAGCAACTGTTCTCAATGCAAAGCTAGATAGTGCAATCGCTTATCTGGGAAAAGGAGAGGAAGAAAAATCACTGACAGAGCTTGAAAATTTTATTGAATGCGTTTATTCCATGCAAGAAAAAGGCAGGCTTGAGGATAAAAAAGTTGAATGCATAGTCAGTGAGACCCATAGAAGCATTGATCTTATGAAAACTCCTGACAGGATTTGATGGGTTATAATTCTTGAAAAAATGAAATAATAGAAGCAAACAGCAGAAGCGTGAGATGACGCTTCCATCTGAAATTTCATCTAAAGTTTCCGTTTGAAATCAAAGATATAAAAGTAAAATGGAGAAGAGTTTTTGCTCCATTTTAAAGCCTTAAAAGTTGGATTTCAGAAACATGGATTCCAAAAGCATGGATTTCTGGGAAAAGTCTCTCACGAAATATCTCCTTTTTCGGCAGGCCTGAAAGTAACAAATCTAGAACTTTCCTCAATATCAGCTTTCCCGCTATTTCCGACTACAGGTAATACTTTTGTTGTACCGGCTGAGTGCCTGGATTCTACCTTTGCATCATGCCTGAGAAGCTTGAATTCCTTTGAAAGCATTACCAGAACTACCAGCATCATTATATACTCCGTAGCCGGAGATGCAGCCCACACTCCATCCAGGCCGAAGAAAACCGGCAGGATAAAGAGCAGAGGAAAGAGAACAACAAAAATCTTTCCAAGGTAGATAAAGAGTGCTGCTCTGACCCGGTTTATTGACTGGAAATAGATGGCAGTGAGGAGCACAGTACCTTCAACGAGCAAAGAGAATATGAAAATATCCATTCCTCGCAGGGTAACTTCCAGAAGTTCAGAATCTCCCTGGCTGAAGATCTGTATCACTTTTTCGGGGAAGAGGGAAATTAATAGAAATCCGACAACTCCTGTCAGGATACATGAAAGAATTGTCAGTTTCAAAGTTTTCGAAACTCTTTCGTAATAGCCAGCTCCGTAATTGAAACCTATAATCGGCTGTACTCCCAGAGCTATTCCCTCGAAAAGCATGGAGAAAATTGAAAAGACATACCCTATAACGCCGTAGGCTGAGACCGCAAGCTCGGAACCGTACCTGAGCAGCATATAATTATGCGCAAAGAGCACAAGAGCCAGTGAGAACTGCATCACGAAAGACGGAAGTCCGGCTCCAAGGATCTGGATCTGGGTGCTGAGTTTGAATTTCATGGCTTTAAGCCTGAGTTTCATTTTTGCCCCCCTGCCAAAAAGGTAATTCGTGAGCAGTAATGCCGGGAGAGCAAAGGAAATTATTGTGGCAAAAGCGGCACCCTCCATTCCCATGCCCATATGCATGATAAAAAGGTAATCAAGCACAAGATTTACAATTACCCCTGCAATCATGATATTCATACAGAGCCTGGGTTTTCCGTCATTCCTTACCAGCGGTTCAAGGGCAACTGAAAGGATTATAAAGATCGAGCCAGCGAAGATAATCCTCAGGTAATCACGGGCAAAAGCTAGAGCAGACCCGCTGGCTCCAAGGATGCTGATTGAGGTTTCACAGAAAACCAGTCCGACTACAGTAAAAACTACTCCTGTAAAAAGACATAGAGAAAAAGCATTGTGTACTATATCCAGGGCTTGGCTAAGATTATCTTTTCCGAGCTGCAGGGCTGTCAGACTGGATGCACCGATTCCAATAATCACCCCTATAGCGATTATAACTAGATAAGCGGGATAGGCGAGGGTAATTGCTGCAAGCCCCTGGCTACCGATAGCGTTTCCTATAAAAAAGCCATCAATTATTCCCTGGATCCCGGCAATGACGACTCCAACAACGGTCGGAAATGCAAACTTCAGGAATAAACTCACTATATTCCCGGATCTCATTTCTTCATCATTTACCATACCAGGCCCTCCTTATGCTGCAAAACCATTTTTTCAAAGGCCTGGTTTTGAAACTCTGAAACTTTCATTTCAGAGACCTGGTTTTGAGATTCCGGGACTATTTTTACCGTTGTCAGGCGGAAAAACCTGTTCAAAGAGAAGTATATTATATTGTGTTTCTGTAGAGATTGGTGTTTTCTTAAAGTTTTACCTATTCTTGAAGGACCGAGGCAGTAAGAGTAGGTCCTCTCAAATAGTTTGCATGAGGTCATAACTCATCCTGGACGAAGCTTCTGAAAATACGCAGATTCAAGTATTGTTGCCTTGTTGCAGAATTAATTAGTCTGTCTATGCCGAACTGGTAACTGCGTATAATCTGGGGTTAATTTGTGCGCATTCCTGCAGCACTCATTCGTTTTACGAAGCTTCACCGTTTAAAGAGTAAAGAGGATTCAAACGAACTAAGAATCCTGCGCAATCATGCAACAAAGCAAGTAAAACCAGATTCGGATAGTTATCTGGTCACAGCTAATTCTATATAGTAAAAAATATTTACGAATCTATATATAGATTTGCACTCGTTTTTATTTTAACAGGTTATTTAATATGGATTTTAAAAGCACCTAAGTAGATAATTTAGAACGAGTTTAAGCAAGAGCATAACAATAGGTCTAAAACTAAAAATGTATAAAATAGTTCGGATCTAAGTAAAAACTCTGGAAAAACATTAGATTTACTCATAGGCAATTAAATTTGCAAATAAGAGGAAATGAATCTGAGATCGAACAGCTACCGATCCAAAAAATCAGCTCTATAACAATAAGATCAGATTTACAACGATAAGATAAGACTTACAACGATAATATAAGACTTACAAAGATAATATAAGACTTACAACAATAAGATCAGATTTAAAACAATAAGATCAGATTTAAAACAATAAGATCAGATTTATGACAATAGTAAGTTAAAATTTCAGGTTTGCAATAAGTTTTCTTTACAGTAATAAATCATGGGCTTACCCATCCATTTTTTATGCGAGAAGCACCTTTACGTCTTAAATTGAACTTATTCCTTTACTTGCCTTTATTCACCTTTATTTATTTACCTGCATGTTGTTAAACCTCTAGTACAAATCGTTTGCATAGTTTTCTCTTCATAATTACAAAACCTTCCAGTCGGAAAGAACAAACTGATCAAAAATGTCTACTGAAAATTATACCTTCACTCCTGATTATACCTGTACTCCTCCTGAAGTCCTGGCTCCCGTAGGCGACGAAGAAGCCCTGCTTGCTGCAATTCGAGGAGGAGCTGATGCAGTCTATCTCGGGGTCGGTGAATTTAATGCCCGTCAGGGTGCAAAGAATTTCACTATTGAGAATCTTGACGAGGCCGTGAAACTGGCACACTCACATGGAGTTCTGGTTTACCTGGCCCTCAATATCCCGATCAAACAAAAAGAGTTGCAACATGCTCTTGAGATAGTAGACTGCGCATATGCAGCCGGAATCGATGCAGTTATCCTTCAGGACCTTGGGCTTCTCAGGCATTTAAATGAAATCTATCCGGACCTCGAGATTCATGCAAGCACCCAGATGACTATCCATAATAGAGGAGGAGTCGATTTTGTAGCAGGTCTGGGAGCAAAAAGAGTAATAGTTTCAAGGGAACTTACCACAGCTGAGGTAAAAGATATAGTAGACCATTCAAACGCAGAAATTGAGGTTTTCGTACATGGAGCTCTTTGTTACTCTTATTCGGGCAAATGCCTTTTCAGCAGTTTCCTGCATGGCAGGAGCGCAAACAGGGGAGCCTGTGCCCAGCCCTGCCGACGTAGGTACAGATTCGTGGTAAACGGCAGAGAAGTTGACGAAAGACATATTGGAGGCAGTTATCCCATAAGCTGTGCCGAACTCTCCACACTTACAGGGCTTGAGGATATCATAAAAACCGGAGTTGTAAGCCTAAAAATAGAAGGGCGGATGAAAAAGCCCGAGTACGTTACTGCAAGTGCCGCTGCCTATAAAGCTGCAGTCAAAGGAATCTGCAGCCCGGGAGAGAACCCGACAAAAGAGGAACTTGAAGCAAGAGACGCCGAGCTTGCGAAACTCTTTTACAGAGGCTTTACAAGGGGCTTCATACTCGGAGAAAAAGGCGTATCTCATCCAAAATACAGTTCAAACTACGGGGCGTTCCTTGGAAAAGTCCTGGATATTTCTCGGTCAAAAGGAAACACAAAACTTACGGTTCGGCTGAACCAGGACATCCAGGTAAAAGACGGTATAAGTATTTTCACGCGAGAGAGAATGCTTGGCTCAGCAGTTACAGGCATAATCACAGTTTCAGATGAGCATATAAAAAGTGCGAAAAAAGGTGAAAAAGTAGGGCTTGAAATCAGCTCGAAGACCGGAAGAGCAGTCCAGAGAGGCGATGAGCTCTACCTCACAACAGACACTCAGCTCCTCGATGCCCTTCAAAAAACTAAACTGAAAACACTTCCTGTAAACCTGAAAGTAAGAGCCAGGAAAGGAGAGCAATTTACTGTTGTAATCGGACAAGAATGTAAAAAGCCCAGAGAGACCACAGAAGAGAGAAGAGAGAAGGCTCTCGTTTTAGAATTTACGGGCAATTACATCGTCCAGAAAGCTGAAAAAGCCCCAACAACGACCGAGCAGATAAGAAAAACGATGGAAAGCCTTGGGGATACTTCCTTTGAGGCCGTTTCTGTTGAGATCGAAGCTGATGAAAACATTTTCATTCCGGTTGGTGTGTTGAAAAATGCAAGGAGAAAGGCAGCAGACCTCCTGCTTGAGAAAGTCCTCAGTGGAGATAAAAGAGAGCAAAAACACCCGGAGCTTGAAGATTTCAGTTACCTGTGTAACTCTCAAAACCATAGCATTGAAGCGAGTGGCCAGGATAAACAACCTCCAGCCGTAAGTGAGACTCTCGGTGAGGCCCACAATAAGACAATAGGCAAAAAATCAGCTTCAAAGCGGCTCCTTCTTAGTGTTGAAGTAAATGAAATTTCTTCTCTCTTTGAGGCTGCGTTTGTCGGTGCAGATATTATCTATATTCCAGTTTCGAAGTTTGAAGAACTTGCTGCGCCAGAAAATGCAGAAAAGCTTGAAGATTTGAAAGCCGAAAGGGTTGAAATTGTTTTCCGGGTTCCCCTTATAAGTCATGATCATGAACTGGATAAACTCAAACCCCTACTGGAAAAAGTTAAAGAGGCAGGCTTCGGAATAGCCTGTTCCGAGTTAGGGGCCGTACAGCTTGCAAAAGAGCTTTCAATACCCTTTACCGCAGGAAAAGAGTTCAATATTTTCAACTCTTTTACAGCCAGTACCTTCTACCAGGCAGGAGCGTACAGAGCAACTCTTTCAAGTGAACTGAACCTGAGCGAAATAAAAAGTATCTGCGAAGCACTTCAAATATGTAAAAGCTCAGGACAGACCGAAATTTTTGTTTACGGCAGAGAACTCATGCTAATTACGGAAAATGACCTTTTAAAGCCCCTTGTTGATAGACGAATTGTAAGAAAGGACAGCGAAGTGCTTCTTGTTGACCAGGAAGGTTCCGAATTTCCGGTAGAACGCCTGGGGACCCGGACCCTGATTTATAACTCAAAAGTGCTTGATATGCTGAAGTACGTCAAAAACCTGAAAGATTACGGTGTGGATGTGCTTTGTCTTGACCTTTCATTCAATACTCAGGCTGAGATAAAAGAGATTATAAAAGCATACAAAGAAGCTCTTGCAGGAAAAGAAATCAGGTTGAAACCTGCAAAGGGAGTTGAGTATACTACAGGGCATTATTTTAAGGGAGTTTGATAAGATAAAACTCCTCTAAATGAAAAACGGCTACTTCCAAATGGAAAAAATCACTTCCAAATGAGAAAGATTACTTATAAATTATTATAAAAACCTAAAAATTCTATTTATGGAAACTTTAAAAACTAAAAGTTGCCTATTTTCCAGGCAACTGCTTAAGCCCGAAAAATATGCAGAGTCATGATCTGCAAACAGACTTTAAGTTTATTTTTCGGTTCAATTTAAAAACTTACCTTATTTATAATTATATAGTTATAATTACACAGTTATAATCATTTAGTTACTACTGTTAATCCGACAATTTTCTGTCCAGAGTACCAGACCTTAACCTGGAAGATGTCAGGGTTAGCAAATGCATTTTGTACGGAGGTTTCAATGTTTTCGGATGGGTTGGATAAGCACCTCCAGCCATTACCTGCATAGAGCCAAAGAGATCTTGTATTGGAAGACGGATAGGCCTTCAGTTCAAGCCAGTACTTGGTTGCTATATTATTGGTCACAGCTGTTGTAGACATTGATTTTCCCAATGTGACTGGGGCTGTTGATTGCTGACCGCCTGAGAGAGATATTTCCTGACTTTGAGAAGATGCAGCACTCAAGACCGCTGGCATCGCTGCCAGGACTAAACATATCACTAAACCTGCTATTATAAGCCGATTTTTCAACATCTTTTACACCTCAAATTAGATTATACTATCAAATTTATTATATTACATATACTATGGTATTTTCGCACTCACTGCGCTACAATTTTTAGTTTATTCTCGAGAATCTGCATGTATCAAGAGAAAGATTCTTAAAACAAACCCCGAAAGTTGTGTAAAGTACTCTCAATACTTACTAACTGTTATATTTATAGTCCCCATATATGATACTTTTGACAGTATTCCCAAATTAATTCAATCGTTTCCGGAATTCAGTACATAAGAGCTTAACAGGTGCTTCCTGTCATTTTGAGTCTTTAGATACTGTTTTTGTAATCAAACCTGCAAATTTCAAATTTGGTAATTTTTAAGAAAGTAAATGCTATACAAAGGCAATCCTTATCAACAGATGGTATTACCAGGAGACCGTTTTACTGTGCACAAAATAAAAAATTAGAGAATATAGTAGCAAGTGGAAATTTCGTGAAAAGAAATCCAAACAGCAAAGAGTACTGCAACCAGTAAACTGAAGTTTTAAATGGAGTACGCTGTGAAATAACAGCTAAATCAAGGGTTCTTCAAACCTGCACAATTCGGATACTAGCTCGAAGGCCTATCCGGACTATGTGCATTTCATCTGGACTATGCTTGTCTTTCCTGAAATATCTGACAAACAACTCAAGAAGCTATATTATAAATAATTTTAAATAGTAAAACAGGCGCAGTTAAATATATATTCTATAAAAAATAAAATATAGATGCTCATGCAAAAAAGGATTATATATGGAATTGATATTGCCCGGGGTTCTCCCAGGGCAAGGGAACTTCCCAGGTACGCACTTGCTATCCTTAAGGACGGGGAGGTTCTTCATCAAAGTATGCTCCGTCGCCAGAAAATCTTTAATATGATCCAGCGAGAAAGGCCGGAGATAATAGCTGTTGATAATATTTTCGAGCTTGCAGCTAACCGAAGTGAGCTCCTTTCTCTTATGGAAAAACTGCCTGAAGGTGTTAAACTCGTTCAGGTCACAGGTGGGCTGCATCCCGAACCGCTTGTAAGACTAGCACGGAAACACGGTCTCTCTTTTGATCCCGAAAACCCGAACGATGAAGCCGAAATATGTGCCCGCCTTGCAGATATGGGGGTTGGACATGAGGTTTCTCTTTTTGAAGATATTACAAAAATTAAAGTCAGTAGAGCCCGTTCCCTGGGAAGAGGAGGTTGGAGCCAGAACCGGTACCGCAGGAAGGTACATGGAGCTGTGCTGCAAAGGAGCAGGGAGATTGAGAATACCCTGAAAGATCTTTCTCGGGAAAAAGGCATCAGATTCGAAGCCGTAAATGTAAAAGGTTTCGGAGGCTATGTCAGGTCTGAATTCACTGTCTATGCAAAGCGTGGAGAGGTACCAATACATCCAATGGCAAGTAACGACGCTCAGGTAAGCGTAAGAAGTGTTGAACGCGATAAAATCCGATATATTCCCCTTAAACCGAAGAACCCGAGACGTAAGTTCACAATCGTGGGAATCGATCCCGGAACAACCGTGGGAATAGCGATTCTCTCTCTTGAAGGAGAGCTTCTTTACTTGAAAAGCTCCAGGGGAATGGCTCCTGACGAAGTGGTCAAACTTATTGCCGAATACGGAAAACCTGCAGTTATTGCCAGCGACGTAACTCCAATGCCTGGCTCGGTTGAGAAAATTCGAAGAAGCTTTAATGCAGTACCTGCAAGTCCCGGAATCGAGGTTTCTGCCGAGGAAAAAATAGCGCTTGGAAAGACTTTCGGTTATTCCAATGACCACGAAAGGGATGCATTGACTGCGGCTCTTCTCACTTACAGGAGTTATAAGAATATCTTTTCCAGAATTGAAAAGAAAGCTCCGCAGAATGCCGATCTTGAGTTGATAAAATTTCATGTAATCCGTGGAGCTTCAATAGAAGCGGCAATCGAAAAAGTTCGGGTTTCGGGTGAGCCTGAAAAATCGAGGCAAAGAGAGCATGCCGAAAAGACAGAGGACAGGTCAGTTGACGAGTCTCACCTAAAAATAAGAGAAACGGTCCAGAGGCAGAGCGAGCAGATCCAGAACCTTCAGGAATATCTTGAGGAACTGAAGAAAGAACTGCTAGCAAAAGACAGGAAAATCTCAAAGCTTGAATCAAGACTGAACAGCTTCAAAAAGGAAGCTTACAGCGAAATCCGAAAATCAAAAGAAATCAAAATAAGGGACGAAACAATTGAAAGCCTGAAGAAAGAAGTCAGCCATAAAAATAAAACCGTAAAGGAGCTCCGGCGCAGAAGCAACAAGCTGCGTAAAATTCAGAAAATGGAGGTCCGTGGCGAAGGTACGGCTGTCAAAGTTATTGCCGCTTTTACGAAGGAATCCATTGCCGAAACAAAGGAAAAATACGGACTTAAGACAGGCGATGTAGTTTTCCTTGAAAATCCAAGCGGAGGCGGAACTGCAACCGCTCAGATCCTTGTAGAAGCCGGAGTCCGGGCCGTACTCATCCCTGAGGATATTTCGCACGCAGCCGAGGAAACCTTCTTCAAAGGCGATGTGCCGGTCTTAAAAAATATTCCGCTTGAAAGAGCTGAAGACTTTGCAATGGCCGAGCCGGAAATCCTTAAAGTTGCAATTGCAGCCTGGGAAAAAGAAGCTGATGAAAAACGCCACAAAGCCAAGGAAGATGAACTGCAGAGCCTCTTTGATGAATACAGGAGTGAAAGACGCAGGGGCCTGGTTTAAAAAGGTCCTTAAAATTTCATGTCTGCCTCAGTCTTGCTTGCATATCACTTCCTTCTCCAGGGAGGGAACTCGGGAGCACCTCTTTTTTAAGCAATAAATACCATCTGAATCAATATGCCAGATCTTATAAAAGAACCTGATAAAGAACCCGATAAAAAAACTGTCAGAACCCCGATTAAAGAACATTTCCAGCTCAAAGAAACTATAGTTACCATTGCAGCCGACAAGCAGGAACATATTGAAGCTGCAAAAGAAGCAATTCACGTTCACAGGTCAGCTCTTGAGACTTACATTCTTTCGGACCCTTATTTTCAGCTCACTCTTGAACCCTACGAATGCCCTGAAGATGCCCCTGAAATTGTAAAAAGGATGGTAAAAGCAGGAAACATTATGGGCATAGGGCCAATGAGTGCGGTTGCAGGCACAATTTCGGCTCTTGCAGTGGAAGCAATGGTTGAAGCAGGAGCAAAGTATGCTATTGTCGACAACGGCGGGGATATTGCACTCATCAATGACAGACCTGTTGTGGTTGGGATCTATGCAGGGCAGTCCCCTATTAAAAACCTGGGACTGGTATTCGGACCCAGAGATTCGATTACAGGCGTATGCACCTCAGCAGGAACAGTTGGCCCTTCAATCAGCTTCGGAATGGCTGATGCAGCTGCAGTATTCTCAGAAGATGTTTCTCTGGCGGATGCGGCTGCAACGGCTCTTGGAAATGAGGTAGGTATAGGAAAGGAATCCGTAGAGGCTTCTTTTAAAGCCGTGAAAGAAATTCCAGGAATAAAAGGGGCACTTGTAATCCAGGGAGAATATATTGGTATGTGGGGACAGGTACCAAGGATTACAAGGGCAGATGTCAGGTATGAGTATATAACCAAAGCGTGATTTTATTCGTCATCGGTTAAGATACATATGATAGAAATGCGTTACTATTATCATGTTTTTCTGTAAATCTGTAAAGTAAATCAAGATGCCTAGGTAATTGCAGTAGTCATATTATGGTTAACTGGTTCCTTAACCTAAGAAATATAAATAAATATATTGATGTTGCAATGTTATATGTATTATTTTATTATATGTAATAATTAGATATGTTACATCGAATTACATTTTTCAGGTTTACAAAAAGTGATGAAAATAACATATTTTTTGTAGATCGTATTTAAACTTAATAGAAAATGAAAAATAATCCTGATCACGAATGTATTTTTTATCCAAAAGTAGTGCCAGTTAAAACTGAGCTAAATATATAACTTTTAAATTTTTACTTATGTATTAACTACTCACAGCATATCATGAGAGTGGTTTCCTGTTGTAATTTTATAATGTACAGTGAGCCATCCAAAAAGTAATATTAGATTAAAATTATAAATTTACCTTTATGTCATTTCGTGAAATCGACCATGTTCTATGGGGATCCATGGCACCTTATCTTCCCCCACAGAAACCGCATACAGGAAGGCCATGTACAAATATGGGGAAGTTAATGAACGGTATTTTGTACCTTGTTATGACATGTTGTACGTGGAAAGGCGCTCCCAGGAAATATGGATCTAAGTCAACAGTAAATAGATCCCATCTGTACCTATGTGAACATGGTGTTTATCAGAAGATTTTCAATGAACTTTTAAACAAAGGTTACGATTTGAATAAAATAGATCTTTCTTACTGTTTTACTGATGCAAAGAATTTTCCGGCTAAAAAATGGAAAAATATCGGATACAACGGCCACAAAAATAAAAGGAATAAAAATAAGCGTTTTAGTAGATTTACAAGGCCCATCCCTCTTGATTATTATTGTTCCTACAAATAAGAATGATTCAACAGTTTATATACCTACACTTAAAAATTTCAACATAAAGAAACCTGTAGGAAGACCTGTCAACAGTCCTTCCAAAGTGACAACTGATACAATGTATGATACGGCTTAAATTAGGAAATATAACAGGAAAAGAGGAATAAAGTCCAATATACTAATAAATAAAAGAAATAGGACGAAAAAGAAGAGAGGAATTCCAAGAAAGGTTGATCAGGAAGACTATAAAAATAAAAGCATAGTAGAAAGGTTTTTTAGTTGGATAGAGTCACGCAAGAAAGTATTGCCAAGACACGGAATTAAAGACAAATCATATTTAGGAGTTATAACGGTAGCAGCAATAATTAGAGTAAATGAATTTTTGGGATAGGCTCAGTATTTAAAAAGGCAAAAAATACTAAAAATATAAGAGGTGGAATAAACATGAAAATCCTTCTAATTAATCCTCCTTTAACATTTTTTCCAGGTTCAAAATGTGTGGGGATTGGACTGCCATTAGGAATAATGTATATAGCAGCTATATTAGAAAAAAATGGATATGATGTGGAAATATTAGATACACGTGTTACTGATTACAAGTCCCAAAAAATAGGAGATACAAAGTACTTCGGCATGCCATGGGAAAAGATAAAAGAGAAAATAAAGCAAAGTAAACCAGATATTGTAGGTATAACAAACCCTTTTACTGCTCAGTTAGACAATGCTATTAAAGTTTCTGAAATCGTCAAAGATATAGATTCTAATATTCCAACTGTTATTGGAGGTCCACATGTTTCAGTAATGGCAGCAGAATTTTTGGAAGATACTAACAGTGTTGATTTTGCAGTTATTGGCGAAGGAGAATATACGATGCTTGATATTCTCAAATACCACGAAGGAAAACTGAACATAAATAATATTGAAGGAGTCGCTTATAGAAAAAATAATGATATAATATTAAATCCAAGAAAAAAGTTTATAGAGAACTTGGATGACATTCCTTTCCCAGCGTATCATTTAGTGGATATGGAGACGTTCACCAACCCTAAGAAAGTTAGACAACGCTCAACAAAACACCTAAGAGAAATTTCGATGATAACAAGTAGGGGATGCCCTTATAATTGCATTTTTTGCTCTATCCATCTACATATGGGAAAAGTTTGGAGAGCGCACTCACAAGAATATATTATCAAACATATAGAGCATGTTATTGAGAATTATGGCATTGAACATATACATTTTGAAGATGATAATCTTACGCTGGATACAAAAAGATTTGAGGATATTATAAATAGCATAATTGAAAAAGATATTAAATTCAGTTGGGACACACCAAATGGAATCAGAGCTGATAGGTTAACCATTGAGTTACTTAAAAAGATGAAGAAAGCAGGTTGTACCAATTTAACAATAGGAGTTGAGTCCGGTGATCAATTCATATTAGACAATATTATTGATAAACACCTACGTTTAGAGGATGTTATTAAAACCGCAAAAATGTGTAAAGCTTTAGATATGCCATTGTCAGCATTTTTTGTTATTGGATTTCCAGGTGAAAAGAAAGAAAATATGGAAAAGACATTGCAGTTTGCAGCAATGCTTGAGAAAGAATATTATGTTAAGCCATCAGTTATGATTGCAACACCCTTATATGGAACCAGATTATACAAAATATGTAAAGAAAAAGGGTATTTAGTTAAAGAACTAACCTCACGTTCACTATCTGAAGGAACACAAATACATGGAACGGGTTTGATAAAAACTGAAGATTTTACACCAAAAGAAGTAAAGAAATTAGTCAAAGACTTCGATTAATCTCATATTTTTTCTTCGTAGAAATTTCTTTAATCTAGCAAGCTAATTTCTCCATTAAGTTCTTATTTTTAGCTTTCCTTATCCTTAATTCTTTGATCTTAAAGATAGTTTATGCTATCTTCAATATACTCCTTTTATTTTCAATATCTTTAACTGATGTAGATTGTAACATAAAGCCGTATATAACATAAATTTACTCTTTTAACCGTAGTAACAAGAACTCTTCCCGCTTTAAATGTCTCTTTAGTTACTACGTATATTCGTTTCCTTGAAACTCTTTTTGAACTAATTCTCTTTATCTTAATACATCCTTTATTTCCAGCGTGTGTCCTCTGACTGCTCTTCTCACTATTGCATCATAACCTTTTGATTTTGCTCCAAAGTATCCTTTATCCCTATAAACCGCTTCATATTCTTCTGACAACTTTACCTGAGAATCGTGTACCGATGCAGTTGTTGTTTTGAACTTCTTATTAACTCATAATCTCAGTCTATTATTTTAAATACCACAATGACACCAGTTTCAGGCCTGCCACAGACGTTTGTATTCTTTTTAAGAGCAAAATCAGCGAGGGGTGTTCATGAATACAAATAAATATAAACAGATTTAAGTCATGAATACAAATAAATATAAACAGATTTAAGTAAATATTGCTTAAAAGCATAGATTTATCGAAGTTCTCTCTACTATTATCATCTATTATCTATTGTTGTCCTTTTGTTGTCTGGTGTTCTCTTTTTATAACTGACATTCTCCTGATGTTTAGCTGGTATTATATTTAGAAATTATAGCCGTTAAAGAAATATTAATATGTGTTTCGCAACATAACCACTTAACACAATTACAGATTAGATAAGTGATGTTAGAGCTACTTCTGGAACTGATTTTGAACTGAGTCGGTCATCCTGGAAAAAAAATAAATAGACGACTTGAAATTGCTAAAACCACGGGAAGGAAAATAAATGTCCAAGAAAATCCTGATCTTAACAGGCGATTGCGCCGAGGACTATGAGGTGAAGGTACCCCAACAGTCACTCCAGATGCTGGGCTACCAGGTAGATATAGCGGCACCCAACAAAAAAACTGGGGATATGCTACAACTGGTCGTACACGACTTCACCACGCTCGATACCTATATCGAGCTTTCCGGGCATCGCATTCCGGTAGATGTGTCCGCGGCTGAAGTAAATGCGGACGATTATGCAGGTCTGGTCGTCCCTGGAGGCAGAGCCCCTGAATACATCCGTATGTATGATGAGACAATTAAACTTGTACAGGATTTCTTTGCGGCTGACAAGCCTGTAGCAGTCATTTGCCACGGACTGCAGCTTTTGGCAGCGGCTAAAGTCCTGGAAGGCTACAAGGTAACATCATACCCGGCATGTGCTCCGGAATGCAGGTTAACCGGTGCTGACTGGGAATCGAAACCAGTAGTTACAGACAAAAACCTGGTAACAGCTCAAGCATGGCCAAATCACCCAGCCTGGTTAAGAGCCTTTGTTGAACTGCTCGGTGCAAATATAAGCATTTAAGGAAAACATGTAAGAGTTTCTTTGCAGGACGGATTTATCCAAAATCCATTCTCGAATCTGATAAAGCAAGACTAAAAGTTCACGTGCGTTTTAACTCTATCTGAATATCGAGTCAAATGTATTCAGGAACTTAGAAGTCAAATGCATCCAGAGACCTAGAACCTGTCAGAAAATTTTGGGATTCACTATACCTTGACAAGAGCAGTTTAAATAACTTGAGCAGGTACTCAATATTAAGGTACTCAATATTAAGGTACTCAATATTAAGGTACTCAATATTATAGACCTTTACAGACTTTGTACTTTTACAGTTATCTTTGACTTTTCGAACACTCTTAGTCATTACTCTTATCGTCACCAGTTAATGCGAACATGGCAAAGGTCGAAATTTCTTTGCTCCTTGCAATACCTTTTCTCAGTGAGTCCAAAAATGTGTCTCCAGATTTTAAGCTATTAACTATTGATTCCGTTATTCCGCCCTCTGTACTCATATGCTCTATATAATTTGTCTGGGCCTTCTCAGAATCAAAAACCGGTAAAACATTTTTAGCCCAGTAATAAATCTCTCTAAAACCACAATATTCTTTATCAATTGTTTCTATTGAATCTTCTATATTTAGCCCTATTTTATTTGCAATAAGAAGAGCCGCTGGAAGACATACTCCCACTGTAAAAACATGTATACTTTCCTCATCTTGCAATTCATGAACTCTTAAGTTCAAAAATGAAAGGATATTTATTAAAGTGTCATTTTGAGGGTAAACTGCTACAATACCTTTTTTCCTTTTTATTGTATCCGGTCCACTTGTCATTATCCTGAATACTTTAATGCCTAATGCTCCTTCCATTGAAGCTGACGAAATGCCAGCCATGCAGGAGACGACAAGGGAATTATTTGTGAAAGGAAGGTTCTTAAGCTCCTTAAGGGATTGAGGTTTAATGACAATAAATATAATTGTTGATTTCTGGCATATGACCTTGTTATCTGTAATATTTCCGATTAAACCTGCTTTTTTTATGCTTTCAAGAGTTGAAGGTTTCCCTCCATAAGAAATCATAAGCTTTTCTTTGGGAAATCCATGTTCGATAAGTGTCTCTGCAAGGGTTCTTCCAAGAAATCCGGCTCCAATTATGCCTATTATCTCATTGGCTAGAAAATCATCACTTTTCAAGACCATATAGATAATCTCCTTAGTACGATCTGAAAAATAAATATTAGCATATTGGGTTCTGTGTAGTCTATCGGAGCTGAAAAACTAATAAGTTTGAAGCTAACTGAAAAATATGCATACCCTTTAGAATATAACCCCTTATTTTAATTCTCGATGTCGCTTATGCTTAAGTATATAGTCTAGCTGGCAATTCTTCAGTTGTTAGCAAATTCCACCGAGTTTTTGAGTTCCATATTACAAAATCATCACTATTCTATTATATAACATCCTTACTAGTGTCAAGTCAATTATCGAGGATTCAATGATCCCTATATAACGGCACTCGATTTTATACGACATTTGTTTGACTCAACACTAGTACTGTAATTCCGAAAAAGGTTAATAAATAAAGTATTGGAGTTCAGGATAGACCATAATTACATTTTTAAAAAATGCTTAAATTCAAGAATTTGAATTCGACTTTGGTTAATTGATACTTTACTTTTGGAGGGTGACTGCCGGGAAATTAAGACTATCATTAATAACGGGGCAAAAGTCTCAAGTTACCCGGAAATAAGAGAAATAAATTGAATTGTTGGCCTTACTTTTAAAAAGTTGAAAATTCTCGTACATATATTTTTCCGGCAAGATTGGAATAATTCCGGTTGAAATTCGCCACGGAAGAAATAATTTTACCTTAAATATATAGGAATTACGGAAGAAAATATATTCTCACCATAAACTATTTATAGAATAGCTGGAATTAGAGGGTTGCACTGGTGTGATAGGTGCTCCCTGATGCAGCGGGGCAGCAGGGCAGCATAAGAGAATCACCGTGTGAAAAGTAAAGTGAAGGAAGAAAATTAACTGGGCCCGTAGCTCAGTCAGGCAGAGCGACTGGCTTTTAACCAGTCGGCCTAGGGTTCAAATCCCTACGGGCCCGCCATGTTCTATATATAATATCCGGTGGAAAGGCCATCCACAAGAGAGATTAGTTTGATAAATTTTTTGAATACTTTGTTTTTGGAGGAAAGGATTTGACAAAATTCAGCCTGCTCGACCATGAGTCGGTCCCTAAACATGAAATCATGCCTGAAGGCGAGTTAAAGTCTGTTTTAAGCAAGTATTCCATTGAAAAGGAACAACTTCCGAAAATCAAAGTGCAAGATCCTGTTAGTAAAGAAATCGGAGCTGTTGTCGGAGACGTAGTGAAAATCACAAGAAAAAGTCAAACTGCAGGGGAGGCAGAGTATTACAGACTTGTGATCGAGTAAGCGGAGGGGAGTAAACCGCTTTCACGATCATATTTTCTTCACGGAATGCCTTTTTGAATTCCAGCACTATCGTATGGCAAAACTCAACAGTTGCACATCGACCCAAGGATCAGAATCTCTTGATTTTCATTCTAATAAAGCAAAGAGGGTGCTATCATCGCATTAGAAACAAGTATACTGGCGCAGGCTTATTTTACACGGGACAAGATAGTGCAGCACCATATAGACTCATTTAACAAGTTTATAGATTACGGGCTGCAAAAAATAATAGATGAACAGAGAATAATAGAAACCGATATCGAGGATACCTACCTCAAACTAGGCAAGATAAGGGTAGAACATCCTGTGGTAAAGGAAGCCGACGGGGCAATCGAAAAACTTTATCCCAACGAAGCAAGGCTCAGGAACCTCTCGTACTCAGGTCCTCTATACCTCGAAATGAGCGTGGTAAAGGACGGAGTTGAGTCCGAAGTAATGGAAGCAAAAATAGGACAGCTTCCCATCATGATCAAGTCCAAGATCTGTAACCTTCCAGGGCTTAGCGAAACTGAAAAAATCCGTTATGGGGAAGATCCGCTTGATCCTGGAGGATATTTCATTATAGGCGGTACCGAAAGAGTGGTTATGACCCTTGAAGACCTCGCTCCTAACAAAATTCTTGTAGAATATGGGGAAAGGTACGGTGACACTATAGAGGTTGCGAAGGTTTTCTCACAGAAACGCGGATACAGAGCCCTTGTAATCGTAGAAAGAGGAAGAAAATCCCTGCTCGAAGTTTCCTTCCCTTCGATCTCAGGCCGCGTGTTCTTTATTACTCTTATGAGAGCTCTTGGGATCGTAACTGACGAAGACATTGTAAATGCAGTTTCAAGTGATCCCGAAATTATAAAATTCATGCTGGAGAACCTTGAAGAAGCCGAAGTTGAAACCCAGGAAGAAGCAATCGAGAAAATCGGAGCCAGGGTTGCTGCAGGTCAGGCCAAAGAATACCAGATAAAAAGAGCAAACTATGTTATTGACAGGTACCTGTTCCCTCATCTTGGAAATGACATGAGAGACAGGATCTCCAAAGCTCACTTCCTGGCAAGAATGGCTGAGTCATGTTTCGAACTGGCCCTTGGCAAGCGTTCGGAAGACGACAAAGACCACTATGCAAACAAAAGGCTGAAACTTGCAGGAGACTTGATGGAAGATCTCTTCAGGGTATCATTCAACAGGCTTGCAAGAGACATAAAATACCAGCTCGAACGCGCAAACATGAGAAATCGAGAACTTAACGTTGCTACAATAGTCAGGGCTGACGTATTGACTGACCGCTTGCAACACCCGCTGGCAACCGGAAACTGGGTTGGAGGAAGAACAGGTGTGTCTCAGCTCCTTGACAGAAACGACTACATCTCTACTCTTTCCCATCTGCGCCGGGTAATTTCGCCCCTTTCACGAGCCCAGCCTCACTTTGAGGCCAGAGACTTGCACGCAACCCAATGGGGAAGGCTCTGTCCATCGGAAACTCCTGAAGGCCCAAACTGTGGCCTGGTGAAAAACTTTGCCGAGATGGTTGAACTTTCAACAGGTATAGAAGATACCGAAGGGATAAAGAAAATCCTCCATGACTTAAACGTCGAGCGTGTGGTTGTAAAGGTACCTGAACTCCCGGTCAAAATAAAAGAAACCTTATTCGATGAGTTCGGAGAAGAAATTGTTGAAGAATATGAAGAAACTCCGGAACCCGAAACCAAATACAAAGATGATGATTTTTACGATTATTCAGACATGGACGATGCCGGATCAACGTTCGGTGATTGAGGGGTCGATGCTAGATGACTAAAGCAAAAGTATTCATAAACGGGGAGCTTGTCGGGACCCATGATAACCCTTCTGAGCTTGCAGACGAGCTAAGAAGGATGAGGCGGCAGGGGTTCATATCCAGACAGGTCAATGTCGCTCTTAACAACAACACAAGAGAAGTAATTATAAACTCCGATATGGGCAGAGCAAGAAGACCACTTTTAGTTGTGGAGAACGGACTTCCCAGGGTAACTGAAGAGCATGTAGAGAAAATTAGGAACAAAGAAATCAACTTTGATGACCTGGTAAAAGAAGGCTGTATAGAGTATCTTGATGCCGAAGAAGAGGAAAATGCCTATATCGGACTCTATGAGGCTGACCTTACTCCAGATCACACTCACATGGAGATTGATCCTGAACTTATTTTAGGAATCTCTACCGGAATGGTTCCTTATCCTGAACATAATGCCTCTCCGCGTAATACCATGGGTGCAGCCATGATTAAGCAGTGTATCGGAGTTGCAACTGCAAACCAGAAGCTCAGACCTGATACCCGAGCCCATGTGCTCCACTATCCTCAGAGGGCAATGACCAAGACAAGAACATCGCAAGCAATAGGTTTTGACGACAGACCTGCAGGTCAGAACTTCGTTGTCGCAATCCTGTCCTATGAAGGGTATAACATTGAAGACGCCCTGATTTTCAATAATGGCTCAATAGAAAGAGGCCTCGGAAGAAGCCACTTTCTCAGAACTTTCGAAGGAGAAGAACGAAGATATCCGGGTGGGCAGGAAAATAAGTTCGAGATTCCTGACTCAGAATATCGTGGAGCACGCAGTGCAGAAGCCTATGCGAACCTGGATACGGACGGGCTTGTAAATCCAGAAACCCCGGTTGGCCCCAATGATGTGCTTATCGGAAAAACCAGTCCGCCAAGGTTCCTTGAAGAACCGTCGGACTTCGGGATTGCAGTCGAGCAGAGGAGAGAAAGCTCGATCACAATGCGGTCAAATGAAACCGGAATTGTTGACACGGTCATCTTGACAGAATCCATTAATGGGACCAGGCTTGCCAAAGTAAAGGTAAGGGATGAAAGGATTCCTGACATTGGGGACAAATTCGCCTCAAGGCACGGGCAAAAAGGAGTTATCGGCCTGAAAGTCCCGATTGCCGATATGCCTTTTACGGAATCAGGCCTTACTCCGGACCTGATGATCAACCCGCATGCAATTCCTTCCCGTATGACTGTAGGCCACGTCCTTGAAATGATTGGCGGAAAAGTAGGTTCCATGGAAGGAAGAAGAGTCAATGCAACAGCTTTCTCCGGAGAAAATGAAGAAGATCTCAGAGAAGCCCTGAAAAAGCATGGGTTTGCCCATACCGGAAAAGAAATTTTCTACGATGGAGCAACCGGCAAAATGATTCCTGCAGATGTCTTTGTTGGGGTTATTCTCTACCAGAAACTGCACCATATGGTCACTTCAAAGATGCATGCGCGGTCTCGCGGACCTGTACAGGTGCTCACCCGCCAGCCAACCGAAGGCCGAGCCAGAGAAGGTGGTCTCAGATTCGGAGAAATGGAGCGTGATGTGCTGGTAGGGCACGGAGCTGCCATGTCGCTAAAAGAAAGGCTGCTCGATGAATCGGACAAGGTTGTGGAACTTGTCTGTTCTCACTGCGGAATGATTGCAACATATGACAAGCAGCGAAATGTAGCTTTTTGCTCAACCTGTGGAGCTGACACGGATATATATCCTGTTGAGATGAGCTATGCATTCAAGTTGCTGCTGGACGAAATCAAATCTCTGGGAGTTGCTCCCAGGCTTAAACTTGAAGATGCGGTATGAGGTGAGGCAGATATGGCAAATGTACCTCCTATTCCGAAAAGAATTGCTTCTATTAAATTCGGATTACTGTCTCCAAAAGAGATCCGTAAAATGAGTTCGACCCCGATCATCACAGCTGATACTTATGATGATGACGGGTTTCCAATTGACATGGGACTTATGGACACAAGACTCGGAGTCATTGACCCCGGTCTTCGCTGCAAGACCTGTTCAGGGAGAGCAGGCGAGTGTCCTGGACACTTCGGGCATATTGAGCTTGTAGCTCCGGTAGTTCATGTTGGTTTTAATAAAGTAATCCGAAAACTACTCAGGGCAACCTGCAGGAAATGCAGCAGGCTCTTGCTTGACCCTGCACAGAAACAGCACTTTCTGGACCAGCTTATAGGCATTGAGGAAATCGGACATATGCCCGATGACATGATTAACGAGGCTTATAAGGAAGCTAGCAAAGTAAAGACCTGCCCCTACTGCAACGAGGAACAGCTGGAAATAAAATTCGAAAAACCCAGCGAGTATCTCGAAAACGGGGAGAAGTTAACCCCTACCGAGATAAGGGACCGTTTCGAGAATATCCCTGATGACGATATTCGGGTTATCGGAATGGACCCAAAGAACGCAAGGCCTGAATGGATGATCCTTACGGTCCTGCCCGTACCTCCTGTTACGGTTCGTCCTTCGATTACCCTTGAATCCGGGCAGCGCAGTGAAGACGACCTGACCCATAAACTCGTAGATATTATCAGAATTAACCAGCGCTTCCAGGAAAACAGGGAAGCTGGCGCTCCTCAGCTCATTATTGAGGACCTCTGGGAGCTCCTTCAGTACCACGTTACAACCTTCTTTGACAATTCAGTCTCAGGAATACCTCCTGCAAGACACAGGTCAGGAAGGCCATTAAAGACCCTATCCCAACGTTTGAAGGGTAAAGAAGGGCGTTTCAGAGGAAGTCTGTCAGGTAAGCGTGTTAACTTCTCTGCACGTACGGTAATCTCTCCTGACCCGAACCTGAGCATTAATGAGGTAGGGGTTCCAATGCCTATTGCACGGACCCTGACAATGCCCTCAGTAGTAACACCAAGGAATGTAGAACAGCTTAAGATTTACGTGCGTAACGGAGAGGATGTGCACCCCGGTGCAAATTACGTACTGCGTCCTGACGGCAGGCGCATAAAAGTTACAAATGTAAACAAAGACGACCTTGCAGAAAAGCTGGAATTCGGATGGGTAGTGGAACGTCAGTTAAAGGACGGAGATATTGTGCTTTTTAACAGGCAGCCATCTCTTCACAAGATGAGTATTATGGCTCATTCTGTGAAAGTACTTCCGAATAAGACCTTCAGGCTGAATCCTGCTGTATGTCCTCCATATAACGCTGACTTTGATGGGGACGAGATGAACATGCATGCCCTTCAGACCGAAGAGTCCAGGGCTGAGGCAAAAGTCCTGATGCAGGTTCAGGAAAATATTCTTTCCCCACGTTTCGGAGGTCCTATTATAGGTGGGATCCATGACCATATTTCAGGGCTTTTCCTGCTTACACGTTTTGAGAATCATATCTTAGCCGATGACGCTTACGATATGCTCCGGAAAAGCGATATTAAAGAGTTGCCTTCCCCTGCAGGGTACGATTCCGACGGAAAGCCCTACTGGACAGGAAAACAAATCTTCAGCCAGATCCTGCCCAAAAATCTTAATGCACAGTTTTCAGCCCAGGTCTGCTCGCACTGTGATACCTGTAAGAAAGAGGAGTGTCCAAACGATGCCTATGTGGTAATCCAGGACGGAGAACTCATTGCAGGTACAATAGATGAGGCGGCCATCGGAGCATTCAAAGGAAAAGTTCAGGATCGTATTATCAAGGAAATTGGCCCTGAAGCCGGAGCCCGCTTTATAGACAATATGACCATGCTTGCAGTTAGGGCTATCATGCGGACAGGCCTGAGTTTCGGAATAGCTGATGAAGATATTCCGAAAGAAGCAAGAATCCAGATCAATGAAGTCCTTAACAAAGCTGAAGATGCTGTGCAAAACCTTATCAAGTCTTACCAGAATAAAGAGCTTGAACCCCTTCCTGGAAGAACCCTTGATGAGACAATTGAAATGAGCATTATGCAGAAGCTCGGAAAAGCCAGGGACGAGACCGGTAACATAGCAGACAGCCATATGGGGCTTGAAAACTCGGCAGTTATTATGGCCCGCTCAGGGGCCAGAGGTTCCATCCTGAACCTTACTCAGATGGCAGCTTGTGTTGGCCAGCAGGCCGTGCGTGGAGAACGTATCCGCAGAGGATATGCAGGCAGGACATTACCCCATTTCCAGAAGGGAGATCTTGGTTCGGACGCCCACGGATTCGTAAAGGCAAGCTACAAGAGCGGGCTTAACCCGACTGAATATTTCTTCCACGCAATCGGTGGTAGGGAAGGTCTTGTGGACACTGCAGTCAGGACATCACAATCAGGGTACCTGCAGAGAAGGCTTGTCAATGCTCTCCAGGACCTGGAGGTCCAGTATGACCTTACAGTCAGGGATACCAGAGGCGTGCTTGTACAATTTAAATTTGGAGAAGATGGAATTAACCCTACAAAAAGCGATTTCAGCAAACCGGATACAATCCACAGGATTGTCAATTCCGTAGCAAACCGGGAGGTGGCCTGATGAGTATTAGTGAAAGTACAATCGATGGCATGATAAAAGATCTGCCTCTCCCTTCGAATATCCTTAATACTCTCAAGGAGGATGTCATCAAAGCCGGAGTAAGTAAGAAGGAAATGGAAGAGATTATAGAAAAGGTAATGGAAGAGTATCACATCTCATGCATTGAGCCCTGTGATGCTGCCGGTGTGATTGCAGCCCAGTCCATAGGGGAGCCGGGCACTCAGATGACAATGCGTACCTTCCACTACGCTGGTGTGGCTGAGATTAACGTCACTCTCGGTCTGCCCCGTCTTATCGAAATTGTGGATGCTCGAAAAATTCCGAGCACTCCTATGATGACGATTGCTCTTTCAAAAGAGAATCCTGAAGATTATGCTTACAACAGGGAGAAGACTAGAGTCCTTGCCTGGGAAATCGAAGCAACGAAAATCGACCACATTGCTGATGTGACCACTGATCTTTCCCAGATGAAATTGATAATTGACCTGCATGAGAAGGCGATGGAAGGCAGGAATATTACTATAGATCAGGTAAAAGAAAAGTTTAACGAAGAATTGAACGTAATGGTTATTATTTCCCAGGATATAGATAACCAGATTATCATTTCCCCTGGAGAACCTTCTTACAGAGAGCTTCTCCAGCTTGCAAAAAGCATCCACAACGTTACCCTGAAAGGGATAGAAGGGATTAAGCGTGTTGTAGTCCGTAAGGAAGGGGAAGAATATACTCTCTATACCGAAGGTTCGGCCCTGCGTGAAGTGCTTCAGTTCGACGGCGTGGATAAGACAAGGACAAGTACAAATAATATTAACGAAATTTATGAAGTACTTGGAATCGAAGCTGCAAGGAACGCGATTATTAAGGAAGCAACAGATACCCTGCGCGAACAGGGTCTAACTGTAGACATCCGGCATATTATGCTTGTGGCCGATCTCATGACCTGTGACGGGGAAGTAAAACAGATAGGAAGACACGGAATTTCAGGTGAAAAGGCAAGTGTCTTTGCCCGTGCAGCTTTTGAAGTTACGGTAAATCACCTGCTGGATGCAGGAATGCGCGGTGATGTGGATCAGCTCCAGGGGGTCACGGAAAACATTATCGTCGGCCAGCCTATCCGCATGGGTACCGGAGATGTGCACCTTATAAGCCGAAAAATAGAGAAAGTTGAAGCCGAGGAAGAGTGAAGGTTTGCAAAAAACCTGAAACTCAACCTATAATTATTTAAATTCGTAGCCTGATAGAAGACCATTTCAGATCAGGTATACGTTACCTTTACGAAACTTGGAAAACCCTGATGCAGAAACTTGAGTCTGCGAGGCTCATAACCAGAAAATAGATATAAGGCATCGGGTATTTTAGAGTACCATATAACCGAGCTTGGGAAATCTTTATTAGGAAAGAGACAGAGTAGACGAGCTCATTTGAGACAGAGTTGATGAAAATGAAGATCAATGTTGATAAATCTCTTATTAAAGCTGTGAAAACAGGAAAAGTAATAATTGGAGCCAACCGGACTGTGGATGCAGCAGCAGACGGATCTGCAAAAATGGTGGTCCTGGCATCAAACTGCCCCGAAGAAATTAAAAAGAAAGTTCAGGCAACAAATGTCCCTGTCCTGAAATTCGATGGCACAAGTGTAGAACTCGGGCCAGTATGTGGTAAGCCCTTTACGATTGCAGCCATGGCAATCCTCGATGTAGGAGAATCCGATATCCTGGCAGCTATAGTTTAATAGAAGGAGTTGGCAACGTCTTGGGTGAAATAAGACTTACTGCAGAAAGCATCCAGTACATTGCGTTATTTGAAAATATGACACGGGCTAAAATCCTCGATTGTATCCCTGAAGAGGAAAGGCTTGTATATGTCGTAAAACAGGGTGATATGGGACTTGCTATAGGCAGAAATGGGGAGAATATAAACCGTGTTAAAAAGACTCTGGACAAACCCATAGAACTTGTGGAATATTCCGATGAACCTGTCACCTTCCTGAAGAACGCCTTCGGACCTGTGTCCGTGAGTTCGGTAAACATTATAAACAAAAATGGCAAGCGATTAGCTTATGTAGAGGTACCCAATAAAGAGAAGGGGCTTGCCATAGGCCGCAACGGGAAGAATATTGAAAAAGTGAAGATGCTTGCCCGTCGCCATCATAATATAGAAGATGTGATCTTGCAGTAATTTAACTTAATTTACATTGATCCATTAATCCGGCGTTGAAGGACAATCTGGCATCCAGTATGCCTCTATAAAATTGAGATCAATTTTAAATTGGAGAAATTATAATGGCTAAAGGAAAATATGCAGCTAATATTCTCAAACAGACCAGGAAAGATGCCCGGTGGAAAGATTCATACTACGGTAGGCGGGTTCTTAGGCTGGATGTGAAAGCCGATCCGCTAGGTGGTGCACCGCAGGGTCGGGGTATTGTGTTAGAAAAGGTAGGAGTTGAAGCAAAGCAGCCAAACTCAGCTATCCGCAAATGCGTAAGGATCCAGCTCATCAAAAACGGGCGTCAGGTAACTGCTTTCTGTCCAGGAGACGGCGCAGTGAACTTCATTGATGAACATGATGAAGTGACCGTGGAAAGGATTGGAGGTCGCATGGGTGGCGCTATGGGTGATATTCCGGGCGTACGCTTCAAAGTAATTGCCGTAAACAACGTGTCCCTGAACCAGCTGGTCATCGGTAGATTGGAAAAGCCCAGGAGATGATTTTCTTGAAAATATTTGACAAATGGGACCCGACTGAAGTTGAAGTCAGAGACCTAGGAATTAAGCGCTATGTTGGCCTTACTCCTGTTATTGTGCCCCACAGCAGCGGGAAGCATGCCAGGCAGCAGTTTAACAAATCCGAAATTTCCATCGTGGAGCGCCTTGCAAACAACCTGATGAGGACAGAGATTAACAGCGGAAAGAAGCAGACAACCCTTCGCGCAGTTGAAGAAGCTTTCGACATCGTGAACAAGAAAACTAAGCAAAACCCTATCCAGGTGCTTGTGGATGCTATCGCTAACGCAGGCCCCAGGGAAGAAGTAGTCAGGCTCAAATACGGCGGAATCTCAGTTCCAAAAGCAGTAGACACTGCTCCTCAGAGACGTGTGGACACAGCTCTGCGCTACATCAGCATGGGAACTAAAAACGCAGCCTTCAAGTCCAAGCGTTCTGTTGCAGAATGTCTGGCAACCGAATTAATAGGCGCTGCAAACCGCGACACGAAGTCCTTCGCTATCAACAGGAAGGATGCAAAGGAAAGAGTAGCAAAGGCAGCACGTTAATCGCTTATGCGGGTTGCCTCGATATAAGAAGTTATAGATCTAGATTACATTTGTTTAAAAGGTATTAGCATGGGACGAAGGAAGAAAATGGTCGAGCGCGTAACGACGCTCATGAATGAACCGGCAAGGATAAGAAATATCGGGATTGTTGCGCACATTGACCACGGAAAAACTACATTATCGGACAACCTGTTAGCCGGTGCCGGCATGATTTCGAAGGAACTTGCAGGCAGACAGTTATTCATGGATTCCGACGAAGAGGAACAGGCAAGAGGTATCACAATCGACGCCTCTAACGTTTCCATGGTTCACACTTTTGATAATGAAGACTACCTGATTAACCTGATCGATACCCCAGGACACGTTGACTTTGGTGGGGACGTCACCCGTGCCATGAGAGCCGTGGACGGAGCTGTTGTTGTCGTGGACGCAGTAGAAGGTACAATGCCCCAGACCGAGACGGTGCTGAGGCAGGCACTCAGGGAACATGTTAGACCTGTACTTTTTGTTAACAAGGTCGACCGACTGATCAATGAGCTGCAAGTTGATTCTCAGGAAATGCAGGTCCGTCTTGGGAAAGTCATTGATCACGTGAACAAGCTCATCAAGAACATGAACCCGGAAAAGTTCAAGGCAGGCTGGAAAGTCGATGCTGCCGCCGGAACTGTTGCTTTTGGGTCAGCTCTTTACAACTGGGCAATCAGTGTGCCCATGATGAAGAAAACCGGTGTCTCTTTTAATGACGTATACGATTACTGTAAAGCTGGGGACATGAAGACTCTTGCAGAAAAATGCCCGCTGCACGAAGCTGTCCTTGACATGGTTATTCACTTCCTGCCAAACCCACTTGAAGCCCAGAAAGGCAGGGTAAAGGCAATCTGGCATGGGGACGAGAAATCTGAAATAGCAGAGTCCATGATCCATGCAAATCCAGACGGTGACCTTGCATTCATGGTAACTGACATTTCCGTTGATCCTCATGCAGGCGAAGTTGCAACAGGAAGGCTATTTAGTGGTTCTCTTACCCGTGGAATGGAAGTCTACACCTCAGGTACTGCAAAGAAGAGCAGAGTCCAGCAGGTAGGTATCTTTATGGGCCCTGAAAGGCTTGAGGTAGACAAGATTCCTGCAGGAAACATTGCCGCAGTTACCGGTTTAAAAGAAGCAATAGTGGGATCCACTGTAACAACTCTCGAAGACATGGCGCCTTTCGAAAGCATAAGGCACGTAAGCGAGCCTGTGGTGACTGTGGCTGTGGAAGCAAAGCACACCAAAGACTTGCCCAAACTAATTGAGGTGCTCAGACAGGTTGCAAAGGAAGACCCGACCCTTCAGATCACTCTTGACGAGGAAACAGGGGAACACCTGATGGCAGGCATGGGAGAACTTCACCTTGAGGTTATTGCCCACAGGATTCAAAGGGACAAGAACGTGGAAATCACCACGAGCAAGCCAATCGTCGTTTATAGGGAAACCATTAAGAAGAGGATCGATGCTGTTGAAGGGAAGTCCCCGAACAGGCACAACAGGTTTTATATCTTTGTGGAACCCCTTGACACCGAGATTGTCAGTCAGATCAAGTCCGGCGATATCAGCATGAATCTGCCTGAACTTGAACGCAGGCAAAAGCTCATGGAACTCGGGATGGATAAAGAAGAAGCAAAGGGCATTGTTGGTATTTACAATTCCAATATCTTCATTGATATGACCAAGGGTATTCAGTACCTCAATGAGACAATGGAACTTGTGCTTGATGGGTTTGAGGAAGTCATGCGTGCAGGCCCACTTACAAGGGAACCTGTGGCAAACGTTAAATGCGTGCTCGTAGATGCCAAGCTTCACGAAGACGCAATCCACAGAGGCCCAGCCCAGGTAATTCCAGCTTCAAGGCAAGCAATTCAGGCAGGCATGCTTATGGCAGACGACACCCTGCTCGAACCTTATCAGAAGGTTTTTGTTCAGGTACCCCAGCTTTTAATGGGTGGTGCAACAAAGGAACTGCAAGGCCGCCGTGGAATTATTCTTAACATGACTACGGAAGGAGACCTGGCAATTATTGAGGCTAGAGTGCCTGTAGCTGAAATGTTCGGATTTGCTGGTGAGATCAGGTCTGCGACTGAAGGACGTGCCATGTGGAGCACCGAATTCGGAGGATTTGACGTCGTGCCTACCAGTATTCAGAACGAAATTGTGGGCCAGATCAGAGAAAGGAAGGGCCTGAAGAAAGAATTGCCCAAAGCCGCTGATTACCTTTCAATGTAAGCGGAATTTTCCGCTTTTCCCTTAATATTTATATGGATATACCTATCCTCAGACAGGATAGATAAGAGCACCCGGACCGATCTGGAAGGGAGGAGTATCCCTATCGGTTCGGGTATATGGCCAATCGGAAAGCTTTAAGATAAGGTATGCCTATATTGGGGAAAGCAGTCCAGACCACTGGAAATTTAAAAAGTGGCGGTTCAAGAAGGAGTCCGGAAAGGGAAAACTGGCAATATTGATCGGACGAAATAATATAGAAAAGATGAATCAGTATTGAGATCCGCCCTAATATTAATATAGTAAATATTTGATATACGAATGAAACTCATCCAGAATTACAGGAGAATTATAATATGGCAGCTGATAAACCGCACATGAATTTAGCAGTGATTGGTCACATTGACCACGGAAAATCAACATTCGTAGGACGCTTAATGTTCGATGCAGGAGCTGTAGCTCCACATATCATCGAGAAGTTTAGAGAAGAAGCAAAGCAGAAGGGTAAAGAATCTTTCGCCTTCGCATGGGTTATGGACTCTCTTAAGGAAGAGCGTGAAAGAGGTATTACAATTGACATCGCTCACAAGAGATTCGACACAGACAAATTCTACTTCACAGTCGTAGATTGCCCAGGCCACCGTGACTTCGTAAAGAACATGATCACAGGTGCTTCCCAGGCTGACGCTGCTGTCCTTGTTGTCGCAGCTCCTGATGGTGTAATGGCCCAGACCAAGGAACACATTTTCCTTTCCAGAACCCTCGGTATTAACCAGCTGATTGTCGCAATCAACAAGATGGATGCAGTAGAATACAGCGAAGCCAGGTACAAGGAAGTCGTGGAACAGGTATCCGGTATTCTTAAAATGATCGGGTACAAGCCAAGCGAAATTCCCTTCATTCCGACCTCTGCATTCTACGGTGACAATATCGTCAAACTCAGTGACAAGACACCCTGGTACAAAGGCCCATCCATCATGGACTCCCTCAACAACCTCAAAGAACCATCAAAACCATCCAATCTTCCACTCAGGGTCCCTGTGGAAGACGCATACACCATCTCAGGTATCGGAACTGTCCCTGTAGGTAGAGTCGAAACCGGTATCATGAAAAAGGGTGACAAGATCGTCTTCATGCCAGGTGGAGCATCCGGAGAAGTTAAATCCATTGAGATGCACCACGAAGAAATTCCGCAGGCTCTCCCAGGAGACAACATTGGCTGGAACGTCCGTGGAATCGGCAAGGCCGATGTCCGCAGAGGAGACGTTTGTGGCCCTGTTGACAATCCGCCAAAGGTTGCTGACGAGTTCGTAGGACAGATTGTCGTTCTGCAGCACCCCTCCGCAATCACTGCCGGATACACCCCTGTTTTCCATGCCCACACCTCCCAGACAGCATGCCAGCTGATTTCTCTTGACAAGAAGCTGGACCCGAAGACCGGGCAGGTAAAGGAAGAAAACCCGACCTTCCTTAAGGCCGGAGACGCAGCAATCGTTACCATCAAACCAACAAAACCGATGGTTATCGAGCCAGTAAAGGAAATTCCACAGCTCGGCAGGTTCGCTATCCGTGATATGGGTATGACAATCGCCGCCGGTATGTGCATGAGTGTTAAGCAGAGATAACACTCTCCTTTTTCATTTTTTAAGGAGAAAAAAGGTATGCAGAAAGCTAGAATTAGATTGTCAGGCATCAGTCCCAAAGATCTGGACGGAGTCTGTAATCAGGTAAAATCCATTGCGGAGAGAACAGGAGTTAATATGTCAGGACCTGTTCCGCTTCCCACAAAGAAACTTGTAGTTCCTACAAGAAAAAGCCCGAGCGGAGACGGAACTGCAACCTGGGACCACTGGGAGATGCGTGTACACAAGCGTCTCATTGATATTGCAGCCGATGAAAGGGCACTTCGCCAGCTCATGAGAATCCAGGTTCCTAAAGATATAAATATCGAGATCGTACTCGAAGGATAAACGAGAGATCGAGACAGGCTACAGAAACTTTCTGTACCCGGTCTTGCAAACTTCTTTTCCATTTCTTTACTTTAGAATAGACTATTTTTCTCAGTATAAATTTATGAGGAATCTGCCGGCGGCCGTCAATCTAGACGCTCTTTCCGCCAGCGTTTCTGCAACTTTTATCTTCTTGTAAATCTGATCTTGCTTAGATAGGGTTTGCAGATATTATCCTTAATGACATCCTTTTTTACTCATAACACAATATGGCAAAGTTACCACTTATGACACCCATGAAGATAGTCAGAACTGATCGTGGAGAATTTGCAGTTTGAAACCGGTTGTAAAGCCTATACTGAGCCAGGAAGAGTGAAAAGCTCCTTCTGCTTTCACTGACACTAGATTAAAAACTATTAGAGCAAAGTTGATAAAACGAAGCTATCTTGGATATATGCTGTATGATAGGCTTCAGATAGGTATTGACAAAGACAATAGAGTCCTACAATTTGATACAGGAGCGATGAAATACACTGGCACCTAAGAAAGGACAAATTAATAAGCGTCCTTTTACTATCAATAACAAAGAATGGTTATTTTTGCTTAAAAAAATTCACAAAAACCCTGAAAAATATGGTTTAATAGAACGAAATTCAAGAATGGACAATTACTACTTACAGAATATATGCAGTTAAAAAGAAAAATTCAAGAAAAAGAAAAATTCAAGAAAAAGAAAAATTCAAGAAAGCAGTAGTCAAGAATTACTTTATAACTTTAATCTTCTATTAAATTTTTTCTTTTTGTTCGTTGTTTCAGAAAGACTAATTTTTTTCTGAGTGTTTGTATCATCCTGAAAAGTAACCTTAGAAAAAGCTTAGAAAGAAAGGTTAATTTTCTTCCTTTCATAAACTTTTCTGAAATTCTACCTTTTCAACAGTCTCACAAATTCCATGTTAACTAATCATCACAAAAATTATGTAGCCTTAAAAGGCTACTTAAACAGCTGACTTATTTTTAATTGTGCTCAGTAATTCCTCCTGACTGACAGTTTTATCCGGTCTTACAGCTTTTCCATCATCAGTTAACTTGAACTTACCTTGTACGTATCCTGTAACTACAAAATGCTCAGAATCAACATCCTTAGTGTATGGGTAAGTATCATTGGATAAATAGAGTAAAACTTCTTCACCAGGTTTGAAATTAGGTTCAATATCTGATGTCATAGTAATATTTCCAATTGTCCCACCAACCACTCTTACGGTAACTTCATTAGAAGATAACGGATTTTTAAGGTATTTATCTACACTTATTATGATATCAGTATAGATGAGTTCGCCTCGTTTGATCTTATCAGTAGATGACTTATTTATCTGTCCAGTGTTCCATTTAGGTGGAAGAATTTCCTTAACGTTACCTATTATAACAGTATCTGCGTGGTTATTTAGGTCATCGTAAGAGTATTCTTCAAGTGACCCACTCATACCAATAGTTCTTAGTTTATCGGTATCGACGTTGCTTGAGGGTTTATCTATAGTGGTTGCTTCTGAATAATCAGGTTGTTCTACTGTTTTGAGAGTATCTTGCGATGAATCAGATAGCGTTAAAAAGCCTACCATCAGCAAAGAAAATGCTCCGATCAAAATAACCCCATATTTTGCACTATTTCTGATAGTCATAGCAAATCACAGCCCTCTATAAATAGATTTGATACCATCTATGTCGTCTTTATGCAGAGAACGTTTTGAGATTTCACCTGCTGCTGTACTTTCAAACATTGTTGCATAAAGAACAATAGAATGCCCTAAGCCTAACCCATGTCCAAACTCATGAGCAGCTACACTCTCAACATCAAACTTTCCAGATTCCCCATTTGAAGCGGTAGACCAAGCCTTATTACTATTAAATTCTATGTAAAAACTGTTATATACATCGCCAGTAGCGTCATAATGGGTTGTTGCTAATATAGAATTATTCGAGAGCGGTGTATAGTACAGTATATTATCGGATGCAGCAGCCCAAGAATAATAGAAAACTGTACCAGCATTAGTCCATGCATTAGCAGCATTATTGAAAGAAGTTGTCCAAGTGCTTGGAATTGAAGAATCTTTGTGCATAGTAGCATGTCCAGAATGCCAATAAAATCCTTTGACTGAGTATGCCGATGCCGGAGCTGTCATATTTACGAGAAATATAATTAAAAATAGCGTTCCTATTAACAGTCTCTTACCATGTTTCATATTTTAACTCCTGTATATTTTACCCAGGAGGCAGAAACAGGCAAGCTTAAATATACGCAAAGCTAACTTAATCCTGCCTCATAGGGTATTGTTTCATGGGGTTTGAGTTCCCTGGAAAGTACTTTCAAACTCCATAAACTACTTATTATTAATTCTTTATAACTTTTGTGTCCAGGTTCTCTAACAATGCAATTTTCAAGCAGATTTTGGGCAGGGACCACTCTCTAATATTTTTATTGTTTAATATTTTGGTCATAAATTATTTATTTGAATGTGTGCCGACTCAGTTTCAAAATCTAGTGATGAAAGTAAGTGTAACATCACTACATAAATTTATAATTCTCTAATTATGTAATGATGTTACGGCAAAAACAATGGTAATTATAAATCTTACTCTTAATAACTTATCGGAACTCCCTGCTCTCTCATACCTTTTTGATAGTTATAGCAATGATTACGAATATACCACAAGAGGAATTTTTCGTAGAAAAATTCCTCCAGCCTGCCCTATTTGCAGTGCTCCTATGGTTCATAACGGCTATAATCTATACATCAAAAAAGGTCTTGGAAAAATCAGCATTGGTCGATACAAATGCCAAAATTGTGGTAGTACAGACGAAGAAGATCATAGTTTTTGGGAAGGTCTGAAAACTTTACTTTTTGATTCATTTAATAATTTTTTCCAGGTGCTCAGATACCATAAAGTTTCTTATGATGGAATTTCTGATATAATGAGCTTCATATTTCCAAGATCAAGAAGCACTATTTTTAGAACATTCAACAAAGAAATGGAACAGGAAAATGTTCCAATTTTAGAAAATGTACATATGGTGCACTATGACGAACAGCATCCAAAAGAGGGACGTTGTCAGAAATACCGTTTAACATTACTGGATGCAAAAACTCAAAGAACAATAGCAGATGAACTTTTTGAGGATAAAAGTTCAGAAACCATCAAAACGTTTCTACGAAAAAATCTAGATACATCAGAACCTGTGTTTATTGTTACGGATTTTGATAAGAGATACCCAGATATTTTAAAGGAAGTTTTTGGGGATAAGTTAGTGCATCAATACTGTTTGATGCACTTAAACAAGCTTATAGTTAGCGATTTTCCGAAGAAAACAACAATTGAACAGGAACTATTAAAATACAGGTTATTGAATATATTTTACAATCGTGAAAATGAGATTAAATTCCTGGAAAAAATTCTATCTGAAGAACTTAACGTAATTATGAATGAAGAAAAGCATCAAGAATGGAGTATAAAGGCAAAAAAGGAATTTAACCGATTTAGATATAAATTGAAGCTAGAAA